>CAZCDS010000004.1:0-212246 GCA_964497585.1 uncultured Syntrophaceae bacterium | reverse complement strand
GGGTCTTATCACAGCTCCGTTCACGAGGCAACCCATAATGGTACCCATCAGCACGCAACTTGGTATCATGTCCCTGCCCGTCTTGCTTCTGCAGTCGCTTTCGATAGACTCGTTCTCCCCGAAGGCTGAGGAGCTGAATGCTTCCGACAGGTCGGCTCTTACGAGACTCAATGGACCTGGTGCAAAGCTCCCCAAGGTGGGGCCACAGATATTGGATGTCAGGTCCAAGCCGGCTCGGGCCGGCTTCAACACTACGTGACAAGTGGGGACATGTGATCGGCCGAAACGCTTCAAGTCGGCTGTCTGCGGCCAAAGGACTGCGCACAAAATGAGTTGCCCCTATGGCATCATGTGTCTACACGAGTCAACGGAATGCCACAAGGTCAAATTATGGTATAGGTTTAGTATATTATATCCTAGTTAGTTGCCAATGGTCTGTCGCTGAGGCGTTTGAAGAGACGCGCAAGAAAACCAGGTGAAGGGGGCCGGGACCATTCGAGACACGGACAAAAGCGATCGTTGGGCCGACGGGCGGGGAACTCATAAGCTTGGAGGTGGGGGAGGAGCCCATGGGATGCGATGAGGATTTCCAGTGAACTCCGCGGAAGCTCAGGGACTGTTCACTGCCACCCCTTGTCCTGAGAAAACAGCCGAGATGAAATCTGATGTACCTCCGGATGACGCGACTCTGGGCGCTCGGAAGAGGCGCCTCTCACCCTCGAACCGCGGCCAGCGCCCTCTCCAGGGCTCCGAGCAGGAGCGTGACGTTTTCTCGGCGGCTGTTGAAGCCCATGAGGCCGATGCGCCAGACCTTGCCCGCAAGTTGTCCCAGGCCCGCGGCCATCTCGATGTTGTAGTTCTGCAGGAGGTGGACGCTCACCGCTTTGCTGTCGGTGCCGTCGGGGACCAGCGCGGTGGTCAGGCTCGGCAGGCGGTGCTCCTTGGTGACATGGCAGCCTATACCGAGCTGCGCGAGCCCTCCCCAAAGCAGTTCCGCGTTTTCCCGGTGACGCGTCCAGCGGTTCTCAAGTCCCTCTTCGGCCACGAGGCGCAGGGCTTCCCGGAGTGCGTAGTTCATGTTGACGGGCGCGGTATGGTGGTAGGTCCGTTCGGTACCCCAATACTTACCGACCAGGGTCATGTCGAGGTACCAGTTGGGCACCTTGGACTTCCGGTTGTTGAGCTTTGCTAGGGCCCGAGGCCCCATGGTCAGCGGAGCGATGCCGGGAGGGCAGCTCAGGCATTTCTGGCTTCCCGCGTACGCGAGGTCGACCTGCCACTCGTCGAGCAGGATGGGAACGCCTCCAATGCTCGTCACCGTGTCCAGCAACAGCAAGCAGTCGGATTCCCGGCACAGGGCGCCGATCCCCTCCATCGGCTGGAGCGCGCCTGTGGAGGTTTCCGCGTGGATAAGACCGAGAATCGCGGGTTTGTTCGCGTCGAGCGCGGACCGGATCTCTTCTAAGGTAAAGACCTCACCCCAGAGTTTTTCCATGCGACGCACCTGCGCGCCGTACCTTGATGCCATGTCACAGAGCCGTTCGCCGAAGTACCCGTTTACTCCGATCAGGACCACGTCACCCGGCTCCACGGTGTTTGCCAAGGTCGCTTCCATGGCGGAGCTGCCCGTGCCGCTCACGGGAATGGTGAACTCATTGTCCGTTTGCCACACGTAGCGCAGCAGCTCCTGGACTTCGTTCATGAGGCTGATAAAGGTCGGATCGAGATGCCCGACTTCGTTGATAGCCAGCGCCTGTCGCACCCTCGGATGATAGTTGGAGGGGCCTGGGCCCAACAGGAGCCGTGGGGGCATGTCCAGTGAAGATGTCTGCAATCGATGAGACTCATTCGTCTTAGGAATTTTATTTCCCATGTGAATCCGCCTTCCCCCTGAGATTTTCTCGAAAGTGAGGCCATGCAGCCGTTTCAAGAGAAGCCGATTCCTATCATACGTATCCGCGGACGCAATTTCAACTACGTTCCGGAGGTGCCGCTCGGCCGCCCGAAGGATGCTACGTGCTCCTTGAGCGGTGTGGAAATCGCAGTCGACGGCGCTTGAATCTTGCCTTCTTTTTGAATATGATTAATTTTTTTCCGGGGATGGCCCCGCAGGGGATCCGGTCGCGAAACAGCAGACAACCCATCACATTTCCGGTCGTTGCCAGCCGGGTGGGATTCAGCGCCGGTGCCGGACGGGCAACCGATTCGACTTACGAACTCCATCATGAGGTATCATCATGAAAGATGGCGTAAGAAAGGAATTGATTAACATTGTCGGGGCTGACAGAGCCACCGACAGGCCTGAAGATCTTGTGGCTTACTCATTGGATCCGCATGTGGAAGAGCACCGTCCGGACATCGTTCTCTTTCCCCTCTCCACCGAAGAGGTCTCAGCGATCATGAAAGTGGCTTACAGAGAGGAGCTCCCGGTGACCCCCAGGGGATCCGGAACCAATCTCGCCGGAGAGACCGTTCCCGTCAAGGGAGGCATCGTTCTGGCTTTCGGTAAAATGGACAGCATCTTGGAGATCGATTCCGCAAATCGAATCGCCAGGGTCCAGCCCGGCGTGATCAATTTCGACTTTCAGGAGGAGGTTGCAAAGTACGGTCTGATGTATCCTCCCGATCCCAGCTCTTGGAAGGCAGCAACGATCGGAGGTAACGTGGGCACCAACGCAGGAGGTCCCAAGACGCTCAAGTACGGGGTTACGAGGGATTATCTGCTGGGCCTTACTGCGGTCCTGGCCAACGGCGACATCCTCAAAACAGGCGGAAAGGCGATCAAGAATGTTACGGGATATGACCTTACCCGCCTGCTCTGCGGCTCCGAGGGCACCCTGGGAGTTGTCACGGAGATCACGGTTCGTCTGGTGCCCAAGCCTCCCGCATCACGCACGATCGTGGGCCATTTTCCCCGACTGGAGGACAGCTCGGAGGCGGTCGCGGCAATCATCGGGGCCGGCATTGTCCCTGCGGGCCTGGAACTGATGGACAAGGTCGTGATCAAGGCGGTGGAGGCTGATTCGTCGCTCGGGCTCCCGACCGACGTTGACGCCATCCTGCTCGTCGAGGTGGACGGCGATCCCGACAGTCTCGAAGGGCAAGTCAACAAGATCGAGGGAATCCTCAAGGAAAAGGGCGCATCAGGAGTAGTCAGCGCGAAATCGGCCGAGGAGGCTGAACGGCTCTGGACGGCTCGGAGAGCGGCATTTTCCGTGATGGCCCGCCTGCGCCCCAATGCGGTCATAGAGGATGCGACGGTTCCGGTTTCCAATCTCACGGCGATGATCCGAAAGACCCTTGAGATCGCGGAGAAACACAACGTCCAGATCGGCGTACTCGCCCACGCGGGAGACGGGAATCTCCATCCATTGATCCTCTTCGATCAACGCGACGAAGAAGAGCTTGGAAGAGTCGAGGCCGCAACCGGAGAGATCTTCCGCGAGGCGCTCGCTCTGGGTGGGACCCTTTCCGGCGAGCACGGCATCGGTCTTGCTAAGGCACAGTTCCTCGATCTGGAGCTTGACAAGGTAGCCATGGCGGTGACGAAGGGCATCAAGCAGAGCCTGGATCCCAAGGGAATTCTCAATCCGGGGAAATTCATCTGAGCGGCGGTCGCTCAACGACTTCACCTTTTAAAGCGGCCCCGCGCACGATACCCTCCATCGCGGAGCACGCCAAATAGCAAAGACCGGAAAGACGCCATGTTTGCCCCCAAAATAAAAGAAGATCTTTATAGCTGTCTCAAGTGCGCGATGTGCCAGCCGGTCTGCCCAACCTATCGGGTGACCAGGATGGAGCGCTACGCTCCCCGCGGGCGGGTGCAGATGGTGAAGAAGTACCTTGAGGGTGACCTGACCATCACCAAAAGCCTTCACGAAGCGCTGATGAGCTGCATTCTCTGCGAGTCCTGCACGCACGCGTGCCCGAGCGGCGTTCGCCTGGACCGGGTCTTTGAGAATATGAGGATGGAACTGCACGAGCAGTTGGGCACGAAGCTTCCCAAAAGAGTGATCTTTCGGGTGCTCCAGAATCCTGTGCTCCTGAGACTCGGTGCGAAGATTGGGCGTATCGGCCGAGAAGCGTTCATTGTGCCCCTGAACATCAGTTGGAAGCTCGGCGCGATCCCGGTCAATCGCCTTCCCAGATTCAACAGCAGTTCGTTCCGTTCGAGAATGGGTGAGACGGTCCCCGCGAAGGGCAAGCGCGTCGGCCGGGTGCTCTACTTCACCGGGTGCGCAACGGACCTTATCAACGAGGATGTGGGCCAAGCGGTCGTGGATGTGCTCACGAGCCTGGGAATCGAAGTCGTCATCCCACAGGACCAGGTCTGCTGTTCCGTTCCCATCTTTTTGAGCGGTGCGCGCAAGGAAGCCCTCGCCAACGTCAAGAAGAACCTCGGGCTCTTCGATCGGGATGACGCGGACGCAATCGTGGTCGACTGCGCCACCTGCGGCGGAGGCCTAAAAAAAAACATTCCGAACCTCGTGGAAGACCTCGGTGGAGACGTGGAAAAGGCCAGGCGAGTCGCCTCAAAGGTGAGAGACGTTTCGCAAATCGTCGCCGATCGACTGGAGGAGCTGGAGTTGGACGACCGAAGGGGAACTCCACGTCGGAAGGTGACTTATCACGATCCCTGCCACATGGTACGGAGCATGCATATATCTGAGGAGCCGCGCCGACTCCTGCAAGCTCTCCCCGACATCGATTTCACGGAACTTGTCGGGGCGGACGAATGTTGCGGCGGCGCGGGCTCTTTCCAGTTCGAGCACGTGGAGATATCCAAAGGGGTTACCGCACGCAAGACAAGCAATATCAGGGCGGCGGACGTTGACCTTGTCGCCACCGGCTGCCCCGGCTGCCGCCTCACGCTGAGCGGAAACCTCTACGAGGAGGGCGATCCGCACGTCGTACACACATTGCAGTTGGTGGCTGAGCGGCTGAGGAAATAGAAAGCTGTCTTCCCGGCAATCTCGGTTACGTCTGAGCCTCGAACGAATTCGCGCATGTTTCGACCCGAATTGGTGCGGATATTCACCATCCCAGCCAGGACGGGGATCTTGTTAAACAAAATGAAAGTCTTGTGAATTTCGGCATACAAACGAGGAAAGAAACAGGAGTATCCGTCAGGTGGTTCAGGGGGGAGTCATTAGCGTATCAGGAGCTGAAGGCGAGACGGGAGATTTGAGGCTCGGATCTTATTTGATTCCCTTGGAGAACAATCCATCTGATACCAGTGCCCAATCATGAACCCCAGGATTTCCCTCTGCACGTGCTCGAAGGCAGGCGCCCGAAGATGCTCCCGGTAAGGTTGAACCGCTTCTCTCACTTCCTCGGGAAGGTCGGCAGCAAGAGGCATCGCGGCTCACCTTGTCATTCCGGACTTTCTGGTGCCGTGAACCTCGCGCTTTAGAACTCGACCCGAATACCGAGCTCGATTACCCGGTCGTAGGGAAGCCCAAAGACCGCGATGGGCTGAGCCGTGTTTGAAGCCATGAATGCATAGAGCCTTTTGCGCCACATCGCCATGCCGGGTTGATTACGTGCCGGTATTAATGTGTAGGTTCCGAGATAATAGGTAACGCTTGCCTGATCGATGTCCGAACCGATCTGTCGGGACTGTTCCAAGATCTCCGGCACGTTGGGCTCTTCCATGAAACCGAAACGGAGGAGGACCTGCGAGACGCCTTGGTCGTAGACATTGATTTTCATCCGGTGTCTTCGCCCCACTCGAGGGACGTCGTCAATCATTACGGTAAGGAGGATGACTCTTTCGTGCATGACCGGGATCAGCTTTAATTGGTGCAACAAGAACGGGGGCGTCTGTTGAGAATTGCCTGACATGATTACGGCAGTTCCGGGCACGCGCTGAGGAGGGTCCTGCTCGATGACCTTGACGAAACTATCCAGAGGGACCGCACCCACCTCGAGTCGATGTCTCACCAAATTGCGACCGCGCGTCCACGTGTTCATGACTCCGAAGATGATTGCTCCCACCAAGAGGGGTATCCAGCCGCCCTGCGTGACCCGAAACATGTTTGCCACGAAAAAGGCCAGATCCACCAACAGGAACCCAACAGTGACGAGGATAGCGGCGGGCAAGCCCCATTGCCAGTGTTCGCGAGCCACCTTGTACGTGAGAAACGTGGTAATGACCATCGTCGTTGATACCGCCACACCGTAGGCCCCCGCCAGCCCACCTGAATTACGAAACGCCAGCACCAGAACCACCGTACCAATCATCAGCAACCAATTCATGCTGGGAATGTAAATCTGTCCGATCTGCCTCGCGGATGTCTGGAGAATTCTGAGACGCGGAAACAGGCC
The DNA here is from genome assembly GCA_964497585.1 of uncultured Syntrophaceae bacterium. GTDB lineage: Bacteria > Desulfobacterota > Desulfomonilia > Desulfomonilales > Desulfomonilaceae > CAZCDS01. The sequence continues at coordinate 205,919 of CAZCDS010000004.1, read as the reverse complement.
GAGGAAGGCGGCCTGCCGAGAGAGTGAAAACACCCCGGAAATGATAGCCTGGGAGGCAATGATCGTTGCCAGTGTAGCGAGAATGACGAGCGGAAAGGAGGCCCAGTCCGGTGCCAGGTGGAAAAATGGGTGAATGACTTCCTTGGGGCTCGACAGAAGCAGGGCTCCCTGGCCGAAGTAGTTGAGGAGCAATGACGGGAGAACCACAGCGAACCAGGCAAATCGAATGGTCCTGGCAGTGAAGTGCCCCATGTCCGCGTACAGGGCTTCACCCCCGGTCACCACCAGAAAGACCGCTCCCAAAATCAGGAATCCGGTCCATTGGTTGTTCAAGAAGAAACGGAGCCCGTGAATGGGAAGGATTGAAGCAAGGACCTGAGGATGCCGCGCTATGCCACCGACGCCGAGAATGGCAATCGTGAGAAACCAGATGATCATCACCGGCCCAAATATGGACCCGACCAAAGCAGTTCCGTGCCTCTGAACGGCAAACAAGAGGACCAGGATAAGAACGGTGATGGGTACAACGAAATGGGCTAGTTCAGGTTCCGCCACTTTCAGACCTTCAACGGCACTGAGAACCGAAATGGCGGGCGTAATCACACCGTCTCCGTAGAGCAGTGCGGCTCCGAATACACCCACTAGCATAACCACCCACCGCCCCTTCGTACGCCCCTTAGGCCTGGGTGACAGCAATGCCATAAGCGCGAGGATGCCACCCTCACCTTCGTTGTCCGCGCGCATCACATATACGAGGTACTTAATCGATATCGTAATAATGAGCGCCCACGATACCAGCGAAAGGAGCCCTAGCACGTTCCCGGAGGTGACGGGGATAGGATAGTCGCCCAGAAAACAAGCACGGAGAGCATAGAGAGGACTGGTACCGATGTCGCCAAAAACCACTCCGAGGGCCGTCAAAGCCATCAAGATCAGCCCTTTGCCGACCGGCTGTTCTGGAGTGGGAGCTGGTTCCCCACGAAGCTTCTCCGGGTCCTCATCTATGATCTGCTCTGTTCCCTTTTCGGACATGGCTATCACTCTTGTCGCCTCTGCTGCAACGGGACAGTGAACTCATCCTAACTGAGAGCAGACCCCTTGCCAGGGATAATTGCGAGAAACGAGCCCTGATTGGAGGTTTTCAAACCGTCACCCCATGCCGAGAAATAAACTCGATTATCGACCGACTTGGGACGTCTCGTCAAGCCTTTCGATGTACCGGAATATATCTCGGACAGGGGAAACGGCCCACGATGGTATCTGATATTTTTGATAGACGAGTAGCATTCCCCGACGCGATTTTGCGCCGCGAGGCGCATGACAGCTTGGATCAAGGGCCACGGGCATGCGGCTAATCGCGAGGGAGAGACCTAGCTCATGACTCCTGGCTGGGCGAGAAGACGTCTATCCTCAGAGTCGTTCAAGCAGTCCTGACCAGGAGGCGCAGAAGTAACCGGCTCTGTCCTAAAAGCCGTTGATTGATCGCCCGGATCAGGATTGGACCTGGGACATGACCGAGATTAGCAGGAAGGAGGAGTTTGTCTACCTGCTCGCAATCCTGGGTCGGACCAGCCGATCTGGGATTGCATGGGCAGTTTCCATAATCCTCGACGTGGTGTTCTGCCTTGACAAAGGAATCCACCTCAACCGACCCGCCACTGCCTATCAAAAAGCGGCACATGTCCAATTCATGCTCAACTAGTACTCGTCAAGATCACATTGAGACTTGCCAACAACTTATTTCTAAGGGACAATGCGCCCATCCGTATAAACTTAAGCACAGGGAAGCACGTCGTCCTCGAGGATTTTGCGCACTTTGACGGAAAGGTTGACCTCATGCAGCAAGCTACTTTCAAGATTCGACGCAAGATCATCGTTGCGTTTCTCTTCTGTTTGCTCTCCACATTTCTCTTTGCTCTCCTCAGTTTTCAGGTCCACAGGGATATTGGGCGCAGACTTCGACTGGTAGAAGTGGCCGACGACTTGATCAACAATATCCTGGAACTGCGTCGCTTTGAGAAGAACTTCTTCCTGTACAAGGAGCGCAGCAGCTTGAAGGAAGCCCTCTCGTACGTGAACCGTGTCGAAGGACTTTATTTGAAAAATAGAAGCCACATCATGCTCCTGAAACAGGAACGAGAAGGACAATCTTTCTCCGAGATGCTGAGGCGATATAAGCAGAGCCTTTCTGAACTTCAATCCGGACTACCGGAAAAGCCGGCGCCTGGACGAGGGGCCAGTATTTCCAAGGAGGAGGAATCGTTACGAAAGGTCGGCCAGGAACTCCTGAACACTGCCACGACGTGGGCCAAAGAAGAGAGATCGCGAATAGATACCCTCTTTCGGCAGGCCATGTATCTCTTTGTCGTCTCCATGCTTCTGTTCGTCGTCCTGGGAATCGCCGTGGCAGCTTACCTCTCACGCTTGTTGACCCGGCCCCTGGTTCAAATGCAACAAGCCATGGAGAAGATCGCGCTGGGAGATTTCACTCCCATTCCCGAAGGGCAAACACATTCGGAAGAATTTCTTCCCCTGTTTCGTGCCTTCAACCGAATGATTCATGAACTGGAGGAGCGCCAGGAGCAACTTGTCCATGCCAGGAAGATATCTGCCATAGGCACGTTCACTTCGGGAATAGCTCACGAATTGAACAACCCGGTCAACAACATCGTTCTCACCGCAGAGGCCCTCAAGGAGGAGTATGATGAATTGGACCGCGAAGAAGCGCTGGGGATGATTCAGGACATTCTCGCGCAATCGGACCGGGCGTCTGAAATAATCAGAAACCTTCTCGATTTCTCCAGGTCTGAGCGGCCCGAGATGGTTTCGGTCTCCGTGCGAGATGTGATCGGTGATACGTTGCGGCTGGTGCGAAACCAGTTGCTCCTCTCAGGAGTGGACGAGGTGACAGAAATCCCCGAATCCCTCCCTTCTGTATGTGGGGACTACAAGAGTCTGCAGCAGGTCTTTCTCAACCTCTTCATCAATGCCGTTCAGGCCATGCCCCAGGGGGGAAGGCTCAGCACCAGGGCCGGTCTCTCTGATGACGGTGATTACGTGAAGATAGAGGTGACGGACAACGGGGGCGGTATTGCCAATGAGAATCTTCCCCACATCTTCGACCCGTTTTTTACCACGAAGGAAGTCGGTAAGGGAACGGGTCTGGGACTCTCGGTCACGTACGGCATCCTTCAGAAACATCGCGGACGAATCGAAATCCAGAGCCACGAAGGGGAAGGGACGACCGTCACTATCCTGCTGCCGGTAGAAAAAGACTCATGCTTGATGGACTGAAAAGGAGTATCTGATGCGCCTGGCCGTAGTAGACGATGAGGCAGTGGTTCGGACGCGACTCCAAAAGACGCTGACCAAAGAAGGCTACACCGTGGAAACCTACGGCTCGGGTGAGGATTTCCTCAAAAGTCAGGAGACCAACCCCTTCGATCTCGTTCTCTTGGACCTGAAGCTGCCCGGAATAGATGGAATTGAAGTCCTCCAGGGGATTAAGGCTCGATTTGCCGAGACGGAAGTCATCTTGATTACCGGGTATGCTTCAATCGAGTCGGTAATCGAGGCAGTGAAACTCGGAGCCTTCCACTACGTGGCAAAACCCTTGAAGCTGGATGAAATAAGGCATCTCGTGGCGAGGGCACTCGAGCATCGGCACCTCCGGGAAGAAAATCGGGAGCTGAAATCCCGGCTGTATCCCGCCGACGGATGGGGGGAAATGGTCGGCATCAGCGCAGGCATGAAGGGGGTCTTTGACATGATCGACAAGGTAGCCCCCTTGGACTGCAGCATCCTCATTCAAGGTGACAGCGGTACGGGCAAAGAGCTGGTGGCAAGATCTATCCATCGGAAGAGCTGGCGAAAGGACCGGCCCTTCGTGGCGTTCAACTGTGGTGGATTCACAGAGGAGTTGATAGCAAGTGAACTCTTCGGGTACCAGCGTGGTGCCTTCACAGGGGCCACCGCGACCAAGATCGGTATCCTGGAAGCCGCGGACAGGGGGACGGTGTTCATGGACGAAATAGGTGACATGCCGCTGTCGATGCAGGGTAAGTTATTACGTGTGATCCAGGAAAAGGAGATAATGCGTGTCGGCTCGAACAAGCCCATACAACTCGATCTCAGGTTCATTACAGCAACTAACAAGGATCTCAAGCGTGCCATACAGGAATCCCGTTTCAGGGAAGATCTCTATTTCCGGCTAAACGTGGTCGAGATTACCGTCCCGAGTCTCATGGAACGGAGGGAGGATATTCCCATTCTCATCCGATACTTCATGAACCGATCTAGCTCAAAATTCTCCAAGAGAATTTCCCGCATCGACCCGAAGGCTGAAAAGATACTTCGAGCCTACACCTATCCTGGTAACGTGCGAGAGTTGGAGAACATCATCGAGAGGGCAGTCGCCCTGGCGGAGACCGACGCGGTGACCGTCGATGATCTGCCTCCGGACCTGTGCGAATATTCTGTGGAAACCTTCGGGAAATGGCCGACATTGGAAGAGCGTGAGATGGATTATCTCAAGAGGGTCCTGGAGTATACCGACCACAACGTAGGGCAGGCCGGCAGAATCTTGGGCGTTCCGAGAACCACGTTGTGGAGGAAGATGAAAAAGTACGGTCTCTCTCGAACTCCGGAGTAATCGTAGCAGTGAATGAGCCAGTCGACTCACCGGATAATTCCTCGACCAATCCATTTTGAAACAAAGCCGACATCTGCTCCCCGCCTCGTTCAGCGGCATTCACGCCATCCCTCTTTTCATTTTGAAACAGGTACTCTGCCGATCTCTGGCCTCTTACACAGCTATCCTATTGCGTTCATTTGTTATTCCGGTACGGCACATAATTTGCTTAACAAATGGATGGACCGGGAGATGGTTTCATGGGCAAACAGGTGCTTGTGGCAATAGACAGCGATTCACCGTTCGAGGGCTCGATCATCTACGGGATTCGGTTAGCTGCTCGGATCGAGTCCGGAGTGGCGGTGATCGCGGTTTCCCGACCGAAAGATGAGAAACGCTCGGCTGTCTCGCAGGTCCGTCTCAAGGACCTGGACAGGACGCAACACGGATGGCTGGAGCACGCCATGGAAGAAAGCCGGAAACACTCGCTCAGCATGGAGATTTTCGTCACTGCGGGGCGATTGTTCGACGAAGTAGTTCGCTTTGTGCGATCACAGCCAACGATCCAGTTCATCGTCGTCGCGGCCCCGACCAACAAGGAAGGTCCGGACGCATCGAGTTTTGCCGCCTCTCTCAGAAGTCTCCGCAGCGCGTTTGAGGGTGAAATCCTGGTAGTGGAAAAGGCAGGACAGATAACCAGAATATCTGATGATTTTTCTCAGAGTTCAGCAAAGGGGAACTCCGTATGAATTTGAGCGTGTATCTTCCAATTGCCGGCAACAGTGTAAACGTCATCTTGTTGCTCGGACTGGGTGGAACAGTAGGATTCCTCTCCGGGCTTTTCGGAGTTGGTGGAGGGTTCTTGATGACTCCGCTGCTCATCATGGTCGGCATTCCGCCCGTTGTTGCCGCCGCGTCGGACTCAAATCAGATCGTCGCGGCATCGACGTCAGCTACGTACGCCCATTATCGAATGGGCAACGTCGATTTCAAGATGGGAATCTTGCTCTTGATCGGCGGGATCGTTGGTGGAACGCTGGGCGTGCAGCTCATAAAGGTCCTGAGAAGCCTCGGGAACGCGGATTTCGTTATTAAAATCACGTACGTGATCATGCTCGGAGTCGTGGGCTTCTACATGTTCTTGGAGAGCCTTCAGAGTCTCAGGAAACGAGCTGTCGAGCCGGAGGTCTCGGTTTCGACTAGGCCCTCGCTCTATGTCCGGGCCATCGGCTCCTTGCCGTGGCAAATGGAATTCTCAAAGTCCGGCGTAGTCCTCTCTCCCTTGCTTCCCCTCATACTGGGTATCTTCGTTGGAATCCTGGCCGCCATCATGGGAGTCGGCGGGGGGTTCATCATGGTTCCGGTAATGGTGTACCTGCTTCGCATGCCGATGCACGTGGTTGTGGGGACGAGTCTTTTTCAAATACTGTTTACCTGTATCAACGTTACGGTTATGCAGGCGGCAACCAACAGGACGGTGGACCTGGTTCTTGCGATTTTGTTGTTGATCGGTTCGACGGTCGGGGCTCAATTTGGCGCACGCCTGAGTCAACGATTCAAGGGCGACCAGTTGAAAATCATCCTGGCGTCGCTGGTCCTGATCGTGATGGTCCAGATGCTGGGAAGTCTGGTCATCCCTCCCGATCTCATGCTCGCATACAAAGGAGGGCATTGAGATGTCGGCTAGAAAGGCGGTTGTACAGATAGTCGGGTTGACAGTGGCGCTGCTTGGCGCTCTGTGCTATCCCCCGCTCGTCATGGGATCTTCAACCGGCTTCCACCTGATGCCGAATGCTCTCCACGTTACCGAATCATTTCGGGGTGCACCGATCACCATCTCCGGTGAGATCCCTGAAGGAACCCAAGCTGTTGTCGAGATCACGGGGCCGGCTCGCGACGTTCATCTTCTCAGAAAGGGCCGCCGGGGCGGTCTCTGGATGAGCGTTGGAGAGGTCGAGGTGAGTGGTGCTCCTTCTGTCTACCTGGTGGCCAGCACTGCCCCAACTCTGGCGACGGGTTCAGGAAGTACAGGAGAATCGGGCTATGCTGCATTGGCCAAACGAGTGACGTTTTCCGGAGGGGTTCCCCAGTCCCAGAAGCCGGCTCTGTTCAGGGAGTTTGCTAAACTCAAGGAGAGCCAGGGACTGTATGGAGTGTTTCCCGGCGCGCTCCATACAACGCCTGCTGCAGAGGGCCGCTCCAGGTTGGAGGGGCAACTCAGGTTGCCCAGCAATGTGGCTCCCGGCAAGTACGAGGCAACCCTTTCGGTCTTCTACAAAGGGGAGCTTCTCAACAAGCAATCTCTCCCACTGCGTGTGGACATGAGAGGAGTCACCGCGTTCCTGGCAGTATTGGCAACCAAGCATGGGGTGTTATACGGCGTACTTGCCGTAGTGATCGCCCTCGTAGCGGGATTCATCATGGGGTTCATATTCAAGGGCAAAGGCGCCCACTGAGTGGTCCCCAAGGGCATCCTCATGGTATTATAGTATATGGATGCCCCTCCCGCAGCGGAGTTCGTATCGTGTGGTCTTGCATCAAAGAAATTGTTGAGAGATTTACTCCACGGAAGTCGGAGATCTTGACCCTTCCGCAGGTATTCGAGCAGTTCCAGGCAATGCTGCAAAGCCACCAGCGGGCCATGGAACTGATCGTAGACCTCGGCGAGAAGTCCGGTGGGGATTACATATTCGATCGCAAGTATCTCTTCGATGTGGTGCGTGAACTCCAAGACCTCCTTCTTCGCATGGTGAAAAGGCTCAATCTCATCGCATCAAACCGCTACAGCGAACTCTATCCCGCGCTCGATCGGATCTTTCTTCCCATGGAGGCGGAACTGAGGGGTCGGTTGATAGTGCTAGACGCCCCGTATGTCATTCCCCTGGGCGAAGCTGCTGTGGACAACCCGAAACTCACCGGCGGCAAAGCCAACACCCTCGCCGAGATCATTCGCCGAACCGACATCCCCGTACCCGACGGCTTTGTGATCACCAACGTGGCGTACCGCCGGTTTCTGGAATACAACGATCTCGAGAAAAGGATACACGAATGGCTGGAGGCCTGGGTATCGGGAAAGGAGAGTCTGAGCAGGGCCTCGGGTCAGATCCGGTACAGCATATTGGCCGGGATAGTACCGCGGGACCTGGCTGGAGAGATCGAAAGGTACGCGGAGAAAAAGGAAAGCCGGTGGGTGGTTCGGAGCAGCGCGTACGGAGAAGACGGAGAGCTTTCGTTCGCAGGCCTCCATGAAACGGTGATGAATGTCCGCCAGGACCAGATCCAGGAAGCATACAAGAAGGTTTTGGCCAGTCTCTATTCTACGGAGGCACTCTCCTACCGGGAACGCATGGGGATGGTCGGACAGGAAGCTGCCATGGCGGTCCTGTGCCAGGAGATTATCCCGAGCGAAGCGAGCGGGGTTGTCCAGACCGTGTATGTCGAAGAACCGGCCTCCAACTGCCTGGCTATTTACGCGTCATTCGGTTTGGGTAGGGTGGTGGCCGAAGGGTTGAACTCGCTGGACCGGTTCGTAATAGAGAAACAGCCCCCCCATGCAATCAGGTCGGAGGACATAGCGACCAAAAAGTGGGTGATAAGGCTCTCTTCGGGCGGAGGAGAGGAGAAAGCGCCCCTATCCCCGGCCGAGCAGAGCCAGCCTGCGATCTCAAAGAAAACCATGGATACGCTGGTGAAGTGGGCCCTCGCGTTGGAACGCTTCTTCAAGCGGCCTCAAGAGGTAGAATGGGCCGTTGACAAGACGGGACGTTGCTGGCTTCTGCAGAGCCGTTCCCTGCTCATTTCCCAAGAGGGATTGCAGTCCGCCGACGATATGTGCGAGACATGCACTCTGTATCCCATTCTCATCCAGGACAAGGGCATGGTAGCGCACACCGGTGTCGGATCGGGCCCCGTGAGAATCGTCCACACAAACGGAGAAATGGACGACTTTCCCGACGGTGCGGTCCTCGTAAGTCACTACACCGCACCATGGTTGGCCCCGGTGGTTCCCAAGGCCTCGGCTTTGATCACCGAGCGCGGTTCTGCCGCCGGGCACCTTGCGACCCTGGCAAGGGAGTTCAGGGTCCCGGCTCTGGTCGATGTCCCCGGTGCAATAGGGAGCCTTCGGGATGACCAGGAGATCACGCTGGACACCTACCATAGGGTGGTGTACGAAGGGCGGATTGAAGAGCTCCTCCTCCATGAATTGGTCCAGTCGACCGTGTTTGAGGAGTCTTTCGAGTTCCGCCTTCTCCGTCGGTTGCTCAAGCGGGTCGCGCCGCTCCATCTCATCGATCCTCAATCTCCTGAGTTCACGGCCGAGGGCTGTGTCTCCGTTCATGACCTGATCAGATTCATCCATGAAAACGCTGTGCAGGAGCTGATGGATCTCCCCTTGCTCTTGCGACGATTCAAGAATGTCAAGATTTGGACCCTGATCTCCGACGTACCCATAGGTCTGAAGATCCTGGACCTGGGGGGTGGAATCCATCCCGAGGCGACCGGCGACCGGGTGCGAGTCGATCAGATCCGGTCCCTGCCGTTAAGTGCCCTTTGGGCCGGAGTCTCTCAGCGCGAGGCATGGAGTACCGAGCCGGTGGACGTCGATTTCAAAGGCCTGATGTCCAGCTTGACAAGAAACTGGGATGCAACCGGTGGCGGGGTCGCCTCGAGCGGGTTCAACCTGGCGGTCATCAACAGATCTTACATGAATCTGCACCTTCGCCTGGGGTACCACTTCAACCTGATCGACGCGAGAATGGATGAAGAGGCTGAGCACAATCAGATCTACTTCCGATTCGTTGGCGGGGTAACCGATATCACCCGACGATCCAGAAGAGCACAAGTGCTGGCCGAGATCCTATCCCGCTACCACTTCAATGCGGTGACCAAAGGTGATCTCATAGTGGCGAGATTGAGACACCTGGGAAAGGAAGAGATCCGGCAACGACTGCAGATTCTGGGAGTACTCATAGGCTTCTCAAGGCAACTGGACATCAGGTTAAGAAGCGACCGAGACATTACCAAATTCGTGGACGAGTTCTTCGACCGGCACCAACACCTGGCACAATCCCTCACCTAAGGAGGACGCTATGACAGCGGACAAACTGAAAATCATGGTTTTGGATGATGAACCAATCGTGTGCAGACGCCTGAAGCCTGCACTGGAAAAGCAGGGGTACGAAGTTGATACCTTTACTGAGAGTACCGAAGCCATGGAGCAGATTCGGCACATCGATTACGACATCATCATAACAGATCTGAAGATGAAGGGCATCGATGGCATGCAACTGCTTGGGGAGGCAAAGCGACGCTTACCAAGAACCGAAGTGATCGTCATAACCGGCTTTGCCACCATGGAGACAGCCAAGGAGTCTTTCCAGCAAGGGGTCTTCGACTTTATTGCCAAACCCTTTAAGCTGAGGGAGATCCAGTCGGTGGTGAGTCGAGCCGAAGCAAAGATACGGGAGCAGCAGAATTAGATGCTCTCCATGTCTCCCCCAACGGGAGAATGTGTGCAGCCGGCTGCCCCGAATCCTCGAATGGAGGAATACGACGTGATTAAGACGTTGGTATCAATTGAAGTGGATTTGCCTTCGAGTCTGGCCATCAGGTTCGCCTGTCAACTGGGAGGCCTGATGGAGATGGAAATCCACCCCGTGTACGTGAAGGATGCTCCTCCCCACGAGTCCTCAATGGGAGCTGGTTGGGCCAGCCGAACCTGGGAAAAGGAGATGATAGAGACGGGCAGGGCCGAGATAGCCGAACTGATTCGTCCTGAGATGGAGTTCTGCCCCGTGCTCAAAGAACCCCGAGTTATCTATGGTGACCGGGAATCGGAACTCTTAAGAATCACCCAGCAGGAAGAGTTCGGTTTCTTCGTGGAAGGGGTCCACTTCCCATGGACGCCACAACCCCTGCTAAAGCATCTCCACACGAAGCTTTACCAAAAACTGGCCGCGCCCCTGGTTCTCGTGCGATCTCTGAGGAAACTCAACCAGGTTTTGCTTTTGTGCCTGGATGTCCGTGGGACACGAACACTGACCGCGCTTTTTCAAAAGGTTTGGCAAAAATGTTCGGTCCCGCTGGTACTGGGCTTCTCTGCGGAAAACGGCCAAGGCAGTGAAAACGACGAGCTTCGGGAAGCCGTGCTTGTCGGACAACGACTTTTGACGCAAGCGGGCTGCACCGTGAGCGCCAAGGGGTTACTATCGCAGGCGCCGGGAGCAGATGCCGAAGACATCCTTCAAGATTATGGTCTGGTTGCAGTGGCGTTAGAACGGACCATAAACAAGGACAACGAAGAACTTCAATGGCTTAATCGGGTCAAGAATGCTGCGCTGCTGGCTTTCCATTGAAGATGAAGGAGAAAGGCTATGAGGATTCTATTTGCAGGAGACGAACACTCATACAGCGAATATGCAATAAGAGAAACGGTGAAATTGGCCGCGAACACATTGGCGGACGTTACCTTGCTCGGTGTTCATTCGGCCTCGTCCGTCAGACGTGTGACCGATCCGGCCGCCCTCGAGGTGGCCCAGGCTTTCCAGCGGTATCGAGATCTTTTTCTCGGTAGTTGGCGTGCCGGAGAATCTCCCTACGGCGTGCCCGCGGCAGATCATGAGTGGAAGACCCTGAAAAGCGGACGCTGGGAAGAAACGGATAGCGTGAGCGGCCGGAAAAAAGACTTCAAGGTTCGACTCCGGGTAGGAAAGCCCCGGTCTGAAATCTTGGCGGAAGCGGACGAGGATCAGAGCGATCTTATCGTGCTCGGTTGCACAAAAGGCGAGAACTGCGTCTGGGAAGGCGCCAAGCCTGTTCCGCAGCACATCGTGAACGATGCGGATTGCTCGGTCTTGCTGGTGAAGCAGGAGCAGCCGGTAGCCCAAATCCGCGCCTGTTTCGATCAAGGGTACATCAGCCAGGAATCGATGGAAATGATCAGCCAGATGGTCACGATCCATTCGGCCAAACTGGAGCTGATCGGACTGAGCGAGAACGGAAGCATCAACGTTGACGCATTCTCTCGGCTCTTTGAGCTCGGCGAGTACTACTCGGAGCGCGACATCAGCGTCACAACTCGCCTCACTGAGGTAAACGAATTTGAAAGCATCATCAGCGGAGACCTGAATGAGAGCCTGCTGGCAATTTGGGCAGGGAAGAAATCTTTAATCCACAGGCTTTTTCCCCCCGACTGGATCGGGCGCTTTGTGAGCAAATGTCAGAGCTCGGTTCTGGTGATGCGATAGATGTTCGGGCCTGTCTCGCCGAACAGCGTGTCTTCGACCGGACCGTCTTATTTACGCGCGTTGCGATGAAGGACACAATGGCGGTTAGGCTGTTCAGCCTATCAATTCCGTAGATGTGTCCACAATGTACGCTGCACCCTCTGTGGACGCAACTACCCAAACTATGTAGTGGTTCTCGAAAATAGTCGCGAACAGAACGCGGCTTTTTCTTGAAGAGGGATCTCGTCAGCGATTGTGGGAATAATAGGAGGTGTTGATTTAAGTGTGAAAGTACCTCCTCTTATGATAAAAATTTGAGGTTGTCCTGACTCCGGTCTGCCTGAGATGTCTCGCTGATGCGCCCTGTCAACCAGGATCCAGCCTTTTCTCGATTTTCTCGGGCCGGCTTAGAGATGCCCCTTATCCAGTACCTTCCTGATCGCACTGAGAATATCCTTGGCATCATATGGCTTTCCTACGAATCCTCGCGCTCCTGCCCCTTTTTCTGCGACAGAGAGCCCGTTTTCAGAATATCCGCTCGCAACAAGGACTCTAACATCCGGATCGATACGCAGCAGCTCTTCGAGGCAACGGTTCCCGCCCATCCCCGGCATAATCAGGTCCAGGATGATCAGGGCAATATCAGCACCATGACTTGTGTACATCTCCAGGGCCTCTTCTCCACTTCGGGCGGTAATCACCTGATATCCTCCCAACTCGACCATTTGCCGTGCCATCTCGCGAATCTGGTCGTCGTCATCAACCAAAAGGATAGTTTCCGTGCCAAATGCTGGCATTTCCCTCGTCGACGACACATCAGGGATGAGCTCGCCCGCCGAAACGGGGAAGTAGATTTTGAAAGATGTCCCTCTGCCTGGTTCGCTGTAGCATCTAATGTACCCACCGTGTTGTGCGACAATACCATGGACCATGGCCAGACCGAGGCCGGTACCTCCTCGGTTACTCTTCGTGGTGAAAAAGGGCTCGAATATTCTGTCCAGCACGTCGGCTTCGATGCCCACACCTGTGTCCGAGATGGTGAGAAGCACGTACTTACCAGGTTGAGCGCCCAAATGGGTCCTCAGGTATTCATCGTTCAGAGACACGTTGCTCGTTTCTATCACCAGCCGTCCACCGTCCGGCATGGCGTGTTGGGCGTTGACTCCCAGATTGAGTATCACTTGCTCGATTTGCGCTGGGTCAGCGTCAATAATCTGGAGATCTTCAGCGAGCAGAACGTCTATTTGGATCATCCTGGGAAGCGTTCGAAGGAGAAGCTTTTCGACCCTCAAGATCTCGATATTCAAGTCCATTGGGCGGATCTCGGATTCGCCCTTCCGGCTGAAAGTAAGTATCCGTGATACGAGGTCCGCTCCGTCTCGCGCAGCATGTTGGATGACTTCCAGTTTCTTGCGATCAGGGTCCTGGGGTTGCGTTTTCATGAGGAGGAGGTCTGAATAGCCCAAAATGGCTTGGAGCACGTTGTTGAAATCATGGGCTATACCTCCAGCAAGAGTTCCGATTGCCTCCATCTTCTGAGCTTGGAGCAGTTGCCTTTGAAGCATCACCTCGCGGGTAACATCTCTCTTAACCGCAACGTAGTTTACTATTCTCCCCGTTTCATCCTTAATGGGAGAAATAGTTGCGGTCTCTTCGTACAATGTTCCGTCCTTCCTCCTGTTCGTCAAGCGACCTCGCCAAACGGCACCTCCACTGATAGTATCCCACATCTCTTCGTAAAAGGCTCTCCCGTGGATTCCGCTTTTCAAGATACTGAGATTCTTTCCTATGGCTTCTGCATAGGTGTAGCCGGTAGTCGCTTCAAAGGCAGGGTTGACGTACTCAATGGTCCCCAGAGGATCAGTGACGACGATTGTCTCTCCAGCCTGCTCTACCGCCGCAAAAAGTCTTTTCAATTGCTCCTGAGCCACCTTGCGGTCGCTGATGTCCCTGGCCATGCCGTGGATCCCAACACGCCTTCCCTCATGAATAATGATACGGCTGTTTACCTCCAACCACAGCCGTTGGCCATCCTTGGTAGTGACCAAGACCTCGTAAGGGCCTGTCCGATCGACATGTCCATTTACTTTCCTCCGGAGATTGTCCTCTGTTATTCTGAGGTAGTCCGGATCCACAATTTCCCTGTAACTGATCTTCAGAAACTCTTCAGGAGTGTATCCCAAGAGACTTTCAACGGCCTTGTTCACTGACGTATAGTTGCCCTCCAGGTCATGCGTGTAAATGAGATCCGCCGAATTATCAAAAAGCTCCCTGTATAGCTCTTCACTTTTCCGCAAAGACTCCTCGGCCTTCTTTCTTTCCGTGACGTCTCTAATCCATACTTGTATCCCTGGCTGACCTTCAATCGTCAGGGCCTTCGCATTGATTTCACCGTCAAATGAAGTTCCATCCTTTCTTTGTAACCTCACCTCATATCTTGACGGGACCGATTCGCCTCTCATGCGCGCCTGAGCCCTTATACGAGTTACTTCATAATAATCCGGATGGTAGATCCGCCAATGTTCCTTTCCCACGAGTTCGGGTTCGCTGTAGCCGAGCATCTCACACAGACGGGAGTTGGCAAAAACAATCTCGGTGCTCTTCTGGACGAAGATCCCGTCGAAGCTCTCTTCTACAAGCGTTCTGTATTTCTCCTCGCTATCCCTGAGCGCCTGTTCTGCAAGTTTTCGGTCTGTTATGTCTCGGGCAATGGCTTGATATCCAACGGGCTTGTCGTTTTCAAGCACCAACTGGACGTGCTGTCCCACCCAGATCCTCTCCCCCCCCTTGCACAGCAAAGGAAGTTCATAATATGTATTCGCCAATTTCTTGAGAAATTGGATTCGGTAGAACCTTGCCACCTCCTTTCTCCACTCCGGAGGGACTATCTCCAAGTAATCCCGACCGATGAGTTCATCTTTAGAATACCCCGTCAAATCTATTGCTATCGGGTTAACGAATGTGAAACGTCCATTGGGGTCGGTTCGGTATATGAGGTCACTAGCACTTTCGAACAACTGCCGAAACCGATTCTCTCTCTCTCGAAGGGCTATTTCCCCAAGCTTTCGCTCACTGATATCCCTGATCATGGCCATCTTTGACACTGATCCGTCCGGGTGGCCGATAGGGGTGTTGACAATATGATACCAGCGCTGATCTTTGGGGCTTTGAACCTCCCACCGAACGGTCTCGCCGGCGAATACTCTCTCGTTGACGCACCACGGGCAAATCTCGTCCAGGTCGTGAAGCGCCCGATAACAGTCCTCTCCGACCGCATTGCGTCCGGTCCGTTCAATCAAGCGGCTGTTCATGAATTCGATCTTGTAATCGGCGGAACAGATGTAGACCAAACCGTCGAAGGCCCCTACGATTGCCTCGTACCTGGACTGAGATTCAGCGATTTCTAACTGTATGCTCTCCAGCTCTGCAACCTTTGCTCGTAGCTCGTCAAGTTCCTTCAATAGTTGGTCTTGGTTCATCCTCTCGTCCCCCTGGGGCCATCGCCTTGCAATGGTAGTCGATCAGAAATGGCCCGAATCGATAGACCGCGGTCAATCCTGAACCATGCGGCGGTCTTGCCATCCTGAGGGGAAGACAACGGGGCTAGGGGTGGTGCGCCCTGGAACGCGTAAAGTTCCCCCCATCTCCTCACCACAAGACCCGACAGAGGCAAAACCTTCGTCGAGTTGGGGATGAAGACTTTTTCGACGATCTCTAAGCGTACCTCACCGAACGTTCGTCGGTCAACCAAAATACTGCCTTTCCCCTTAGCCGAACACAGCCTGGTAGGGTCAGGCCAGGGAGCAACCTGAACTGGAAATGGCGTTCACTCCTGTATCGCAGTGCCGTTGCGTTGAATTTTCTGGTACCGTCCCCCAGATTCCCTTCCTGTTGGTGAATATTGCCATGCGGATGGCTATAGCGTCCTAAGATGGTCATTCGCCTGTTCGGGGGTGTCGGCGGGGCATATTCCAGTCGTTACTTGAGGCTCATTACATCTGTCTTTATCCTCCCATTTCCCGCTCCCGAGCCGCTCTTCCGCAAGCCCAGGGATTTCTACGGATGGCTCACTCAGAAGGTGAAACTGGGGTTCTCCCAGCCCTTGTCCATCCTGCTCTCGCGGCAAAAGCCCGCGAGAATCGTGGAGTACGATTTTGGACTTCGACTTGCGCCCAGACCATTTGGACGATAAGAACATTCGCGTACGAGGTTCCCAGAACGCGAGAAGGCAATCCGCTCTGCAGATCATTAGAGAATTTGGCTGTACGTCAGTTATTGTTCTCTCAGCAGATCTATCCCTCTGGAGAGACCCGCTAAGCCTTAAGGCCCGAACTTGCACGTGAAGGAAAGATGATAGTCACAAGAGCAACAAGAATCTCTCTTGATTCACCACACATCGGGCGGGATACACCACCCTCCGGCCCATTCCCAAACAATCCGAGGAAACCGACTGCCCGTCCCAAGGAATCAGACAAGAACAGTCATTCTCATTTGAAAAACAACGAGACCCTCAATGACACGGTGGCTGACTTCAACTGGCCGCAATTCTCAATCGGAGCCCTGGAGAGCGCCGATGTCATCTCCTACCAAGCTTTTGCCTTTCTGTGTTGGACTTTCCGTCTGGAACCTGCTAGAGCCTAGGTCCAGACCGCTTACGCCGGAAGTATTGCCTCCGGCAGTAGAACCCTTGGGATTGGCCTACTCCACCACCACCAGTGCTATGGCCCCTTCTTCTTCCTCCGTCGGCGGATTGCCGCAAGCCACCTACCATGAGCATGCCGGCGGCTGTCACCACCGGCCATCCCATCCTTCCAAGAAATTCCCGTCTGTTCATGGCTCCCTCTCTTTCTACGCGTCAGGTTTGTGAATCTCGCGTTTTTTAGCTGACACGCCTGCCTTCCTACGTACCGCATGCGATAATTCGAACCACCTGGGAGTCAAGGGCTTACCTGGGAACTGAACGGCTTCTAGGCTTTGCCGGTCACCATTTAACAAGAAACTCGGGCTAGAGACCTCAAGGGGATGAACGGGCTACAGATCGGATGGATTCTAATGAATCCGGCTGATTCTGGCGAATTCTATCGGAGACTGAAACGCTACGAGATCCAACGCCCGCCCAAATTATTTGTCACAATGGGATCGGCCCCGATTAGTACACGGTGTGCCCCGAGGAGGAACCCTGTCAGCCGATCAAACCAAACCCGGACCACGTCGGAGAACGGTCGAGGAATGGAGGGAAATCAGAAAAGAGCGATTCCGCAGAGGAGGCAAGAACATCGGATGGAGATTCGCGCCCCGCCAAGTCCTGTACTCCGACGCTGTCAACGAATTGGGTAAGTCGGCTACCTCGGCTCTTGTGCTGAGCCTCGACCGACTCGACTAGTGACACAGTGAAGAGCACCGAGGTTAGCACTACCGAGAATCCAGCGTGGGCGGAGACGCAATGATGGGCGGTTTTCTCTGCCGAACAACTCGCTCACGAAAATGGGCATCAGCAGCCCCATTACCATAGCAGCGTAAGAAGATAATTGACCGCTGGGGCTTTCCGGGAGACTGTAGAGGCAGGCTCGTTGTACACCTCAGGCGTCTTCAGGTGCTCTGATGAACGGCTTCGATACGAGCAGAAGCCTAACGGGACTTGACTGCACGGGTGAGGTGACATAACCTAAGTTGCAGCACCAAAGAGCATGTATATGGAGGTCAGGCGGACTGCCCCGTTCCGGGTGTTTGGGAATGCTCCCCGCCTGATGCCTCCGGCCAAAAATCTCCTCGATGTTACAGGCCGGGATAGGCCAAGGCTTGCTAAAACCGAGAGGAGACCTGGAGGGAGGAGGTACTCGAATGATGTTCAGAGTTCGCGCACTGCTGTATGCGACCGCGGCTGCAGTCTCGATTGCCCTTATTTTGGGGCCTACACCCATCGCGGCAAAGGAAAGGAAGCCGAATATCGTCATCATCTGGGGAGATGACATTGGGCAGAGCAATATCAGTGCCTACACGAAGGGGCTGATGGGTTACCGCACGCCCAACATTGACCGGATCGCCAACGAAGGAATGATCTTTACCGACTACTACGGTGAGCAGAGCTGTACTGCAGGCCGATCAGCCTTTATCACCGGTCAGAGCGTCTTCCGAACCGGTCTCAGCAAGGTCGGCATGCCAGGTGCGGACCTCGGTCTTCGCAAAGAAGACCCGACCATCGCTGAACTTCTGAAGGCGCTCGGCTACGCCACCGGGCAATTCGGCAAAAACCACTTGGGGGACAAGGACGAGTTCTTGCCTACGAATCACGGCTTTGATGAATTCTACGGCAACCTGTACCATCTCAACGCAGAAGAGGAACCGGAGCATCCTGATTACCCGAAAGATCCTGAGTTTAAAAAGAAATATGGCCCACGGGGAGTCATCCACAGCTTCGCCCTCCCCGGTGGTAAGCAGAAAATCGAAGATACCGGACCGCTTACCAAGAAGCGCATGGAAACGATCGATGACGATATCGCCAACCGTGCGGTGGAATTCATCGACAATCAGCACAAGGCGGGAAAGCCTTTCTTCGTTTGGGTGAATTTCACGCATATGCACTTCCGCACGCACGCGAAGCCGAAGAGCGTTGGGCAGGCAGGTCGCTGGCAGAGCGTCTACCACGACGTCATGATCGACCATGACAAGAACGTCGGCACGGTACTCAAGAAGATCGACGACCTTGGCATTGCCGACAACACCATTGTCTTCTACAGCACGGACAACGGTCCTCACATGAACACGTGGCCGGACGCGGCAATGACGCCTTTCCGCAATGAGAAGAACTCCAACTGGGAGGGAGCGTACCGGGTACCTGCAATGGTGCGCTGGCCGGGAAAGATCAAGCCGGGCTCGGTCTCCAATGACATCATGGCTCACCTGGACTGGATGCCGACTCTGCTTGCGGCTGCGGGGATGCCGGACGTGAAGGAGAAGTTGCTGAAGGGCTACAAGGCGGGGGATAGGACCTTCAAGGTCCATCTCGACGGGTACAATTTCCTGCCGTACCTGACCGGTAAAGAGCAAAAGAGCCCACGGCAAGAGTTCTTCTACTTTTCCGACGACGGTGATCTGACTGCGCTCCGCTATGACAACTGGAAGGTGGTCTTCGCCCAGCAGAGGGCTCCGGGGACCATGTTGGTGTGGGGAGAACCGTACGTGAAGACGCGAATCCCCTGGCTCTTTAACTTGCGCATGGATCCGTACGAGAAGGGGAGCATTACCTCGAATACTTACTGGGATTGGTATCTTGACCATGCTTTCTTGTTGCTACCGGCTCAAGGATATGTCGGCAATTTCATAAATACCTTTAAAGAGTTCCCGCCCCGACAAAAGGCAGCCAGCTTCACAATCGATCAGGTCCTGCAGATGTTGCAGACTCCGATGGGAAAGTAAACCGCGTGCGCGGAGGGGAAGAATGCAGATCACTTTGCCCTCCGCGCGGCACTTGCCGGAAACGTAGGCGGTTCTCTGTCCGGGTAGGAGTTCGATCATGAGAGATGTTTTGGGCCGTGTAGCGTGCTCGGCGCTCGGAACATTACCCCGTGGAAGAGGGGGCGAGGCATCCACAAAGCTATGGGGCGACGGTCTTTGGAAGGTTCTCGTAATCTTCCTGTGCCTTACGGTCATCTCTTCTTCACCGGTCAGTGCTCGTGATCCCTTGCCATCCTGGCGGGAGGGCCCAGCCAAGACTTCGATCATCCAATTCGTTAACCAGGTCACAAATCCCGAGAGCCCTGATTTCGTGCCGAGAGAAAAACGCATCGCGGTGTTCGATAACGACGGGACCCTGTGGACGGAGCATCCCGCGTACAATCAGTTACTCTTTACCATTGATCGCGTGAAGAGTCTTGCACCAGCCCACCCCGAATGGAAGGACAGACAGCCATTCAAGGCCGTCCTGGAAAACGATATGAAGGCCCTGACCGCCGCCGGTAAGCGCGGTTTGGTCGAACTTATGCTGACTACGCACGCGGGCATGACCACAGAGCAGTTTCAGCGCATTGTTAAGGACTGGATTGCGACTGCTCGGCATCCACGCTTCCATCGACCTTACACGGAACTCGTTTACCAGCCGATGTTGGAGCTTCTCGCCTACCTCAGGGCTAAGGGGTTCAAGACCTACATCGTGTCCGGCTCAGGTATCGAATTCATGCGGCCGTGGACACAAAAGGTATACGGCATCCCACCTGAACAGGTGATTGGCAGCTCTATCCGATTAAAGTTCGAGATGAAGGACGGAAAACCTTCACTGATGAGGCTTTCAGAGGTTGAGTTCATCGATGACAAGGCGGGGAAGCCCGTAGGAATTCAGAAGTTTATTGGGAGGCGTCCGATAGCGGCTTTCGGCAACTCCGACGGGGACCTGCAGATGCTGCAGTGGACAACCGCCAATGCGGGAAAGACTCTCGGGGTTATCATACATCATACCGATGCCGAGCGAGAATACGCCTATGATCGCAAGTCTCCCTTTGGCCGTCTCAACAAGGCTCTGGATGAGGCAAATTCCAGGGGTTGGATCGTTGTGGACATGAAGAAGGATTGGGCGCGCATTTTTCCCTTCGAGAATTGATTGCAGTGACGCACAGATGATGACAATCTCCTCGTCTTCTCGACCTTCCGCCCACCTATCCGCCACTCTTGCTGTCACAAACGCACGGACGCCAGACCTCACGGCGCTGACTAGAGGCTTTCGATCATCTTTGTGACCTTCTCCACCAGCTTGTTGAGGGCCAATATGATGAGTTGGCAACTGTACCCGGCCAGGAAGCTCCACACTTCCGGTGACTTCCACATCTGCCCGAAACTCAGCGGGGCGCCGCCCTTTTTGAAGGTCAAGATAACAATGATCGTCGGAACGACAATGGCGATAAGGGCTCTGACAAGAACAGAGCCAATTGAGATGTCGTCTTCATGTCCCGGGCGTCTCGAACGGCGTCTTGACATGAGCGAGGTCAAAGACCACAGTAAAGCCCCTGCTATTGCCATGGCCACATATCGCATGAGCCGCCTGATTTCGAGTTTGTCCTGGATATAGTCAATCAGTCCCGAATGGAAAACTGCAAATCCAATGACCGCAATGGCGACAACCATGAAGAGAAAAGATGGAACCTCAACCAACCTGAATCGGAGTCGATTGTAGGAAGCTTCGAGATCGTCAACGCTACTTTGAAAGTTCAGCCTCGAGGCTCTGTCATCGGGGAGTCCGGCGACCTGAGTTTGGAGACTCCTGCATTGATCACGCAGCAGTCTGAACCGCCTATCAATAAAGGATATCCCAAAGTTCGCCAGCCATCCAACTTGATCCCTTCTCATACGTTCAGCCAGTGCCGCGAGCGAAAGGCTCGGATCTTCCTGTTGAACGGTCTTGTCGGGTGTCGGCAGGCCTGACGCCGTGGTCGTAGGTGCCGTACCTGAATCGCTTGAGACAGTGGCCTCCCCACCTTGGCTGGAAATAGGATCGAACTTCTTCATGACCAAATCATTCATAACGAGCAGCCCCTTCATTAGGAAATCAGTTCACATTCTGCTTCTGGAGGGTGACATCTATCTCATGGATCAAGTCAGCGATAGGCTGCTGACTTACTCGCACCAAGCCAGACACGGGACGGACCAAGTCCGTGACAACCGTTATGACAGCGGCCAGGACGATACCCGGCAACGCAGTCCGCGATCTGTTCAAACTCCCCTGTCTCCCTGCGCGAAAGCCGGCTATAAACATGGCGTCCACGGAAATGAAGACGAACAGGAACAAGACAATCGCCGGAAGCCGGTCGATGTTAGCCGCAGGTCGTTTGCCGTGCACGCCGGGCACTGCATTGATTGACCTCTGAGTTCACAGCTCTCTTCAGATCGATCCTCACGTCAGTCCCCCATTGCGCTGCGGTCGTGTCTTTTCTGTGATCTCCAACCCGCTCCGGGAGTAGGGGATGGTTGCTCTGATCCCGCAAAGGCCACGGGACCATCTCGAACAACGGCCCGACAGAGGCAAACCGTCCTCACGTTCCCGAAAAAACTCCAATTTCACCAGCTTCTGAGCGTACCTGATCAAACGTCTCCCGGTCAAGCAGAATTCTCTTGATGGCCCCCAGCCGGACACAGCTCCGTGTCTTGGGGCCAAGGGCGAGGCCGAAACCTTAACCGGGAAGCCACGGATCTCTTTGGGGAGAAGGTGTCAAGGGAACTCGCTCGCTCCTGGTGAAGAAGCCCGAAAATCTTGACGCGGCGGGCAACGAACGAGAACGACTCGAAGAGGCTTTAGGCCTTAACAAGCCCTTGACTAAGGCGTACTCCATGAGGGAGGACAACCCGCTCTCGTGGAATCTGCCTGGCAAAATCGCAGCCGAGGCCCACCTTGAGAGAGCACAGTCGCTTGTTGCGACTATCCCGTCTCCACCGGCTACTGGAGGGAATCAACAACAAGATTAAGCGCAGTTGGTCGCGGAGAACAAATAATATTTCCAACGCATTAAAAAGACAGGAAAGCGCAGCATTCAAGTTTGGTAGACTGATAGGGAACATGCACTGGGTGTATTGGCAGGGACTCTTGATTCATGGTGACTCACAAGAAGTGCACACCGGCCACCCGTGATCCCTCTTCCCTGGAAGAGAAAACTCGGTTGAAGGCGGGCGGATGGGAAGCCGCGGATCCCCGCAGGCCAGCTACTGGATCTCCAGCGGTATCGCGATGGGACGGGAGCCTGTCGATGCTTCTGCAAAGTTGGGTAAATTCCGGAACTCTGCCATGCCCGTCGGTCTCGGTTGGCTCCATTCTTTTCTTTACAGTCCCCGTTTCTGCGCTTGCCGCTTCTTGAGGTTTTCCCATAGCTTCTTTACCTCGCGCCTGGTGTCCTCAAGAGATCCCTCGTTGTTGATAACGAAGTCTGCGTACCCTGCTTTTTCCTCAATAGGTAGCTGCGAAGAAAGCATGTTTGTCGCTTGTTCTTTGCTGATTCCGTCCCTCCGTGCAAGGCGTTCGGCCAGCCCCTCCTGGGGTACGTATACCACCAGCAGTTCGTGAAAAAGATACTGAAGATTCAGCTCAATGAGGAGCGGTATTACCACCAACACAATAGCGTTGGGATCATCAGCCACAATATCATTTAGCTGTGCAGTGAACTCGACCTGGATTTGCGGATGAATGAAGCTCTCCAGCTTCTTTCTCTTCTCCAGGTCATTGAACACTATATCGGAAAGCTTCTTCCGATCCAAATTACCGTCCTCCTGAAGCACCTGCCGTCCGAAATAGTCCACGATCTGCTTCCATGCAGGCTTGTTGGGTTCCACAACCTGTCTTGAGATGACGTCAAAATCAATGACGGCAGCGCCCAGCTCCTCCAGCATATTTGCAACAGCTGTCTTTCCACTGGCAATGCCGCCCGTCACGCCCACGAGCAGCCGATTGTCTTTGCCCCTGATCGCGCTGAGTTGATCCAAGGCGCCATACGCCACTGGATAAGAGGTCGTCAAATCACGCTCAGCCCCCGCATAGCTAATGGGATATCGGATGCCGCGCCTGTACAACGTTTCCAGGCCTCTCAAAGCCTTTTCCATGAGCTCCCTGGGCAAAGCCATCACGAGATCTTCGTCTTGCGCGTGTCCGTAACGCCGCTCACCATAGCAAGGAATCGTGAGGGAAGGCTTGCCCGTCAAGTAGCACCTGGCAATGGCATCCGAGCAGGAAGACTCTCCCACACAATAGAATTGCATCACCTCATAGTCTTCAAACTGCAGAGAGTTTATCAACAGAATTATCTGGGCTGGATTTCCGTAGATAAGGACAATGTCCGGATCAAATGGGTTGTAGACCAAGGGAGCCATCGCCACGGCCTCATATTTGCCCAGTGGCAGGCGAGGGATGGACTCTTCGTACTTCTTGCCGTCCCCTTTGGTCCTTACCCATACGATGCTGCGGAAAGTGCCGTCCTTAATCAGTTCAGGCGTTTCGGACAGCCCAATAATCGACGGACAAACGGGGCCCACGAAATCGCCCGCCTCGGCGCCGACGGTCCAGTCGAAGTTCCTGACACGGGTGATTAGCTGGCAAAGGGTCACCGGCTCCTTGGGTCTTCTCATGAACGGTATTTCATCAAGGTCAGCCTTCCTCTCCAGCATCTTGAACGCTACAGGAAAAGATTTCAGCCGCAGCAACAGCTCCATCCGTCGGACCAACTTCTCCCAATCGTACTGTGCAGCCACAACATTCCTCATTTCGTAAAGCAATACCACCCTTCCCCGTGCAATCAAGCGTACTGACATGCCCTATGGGCAGTTCAGTGATCGCCGGGACGCAGAAGTCTTCCCTGACCCCCTATCTGGTGACGTTGGCCCCTCCCCATAAATCGCAGAGGATTATTTCATGGCCGAAAGAGGCCGATTCCACCACTTCTGCGAGATTGGTGGCGATTTTCTGTTCATTGAGCATACAACGCCCGTGGACCATTAGTCAACTTCCGTCGTTTCGGCGCAAAGCCTTCCCCTCCCTTGAGCAGCAGCCGGAATGCAGACTTGTTGATAAGAGCCTATCCCTTGCGCCTGCCCCGGTCAACGATCCGGGCTTCGACGGGGTGACGGCGTGGAAGGTCTTACACCTAGAATTCCATTGTCAACTGATTACGACCGTGCTTTATTTTATAGTAGCCGGCACTGACATCAGCGTTGAAGGGAAGTAGGGGACGATCGATCTCGGCGCACCGGTGCTTCCCTGAAAGCGGTTGAATCTCCGAGAGAGGCTCTGCTTAAGATCTTTGAGGGTCTCGAAGAAACGGTTGTGACCCGCCCACTTGCGGGTTTCCTCCCATAGGTGCTCTGCGGCATTGAGTTTGAGCGAATACTTCGGTAGGAAGTGCACCTCGATCAGATGGGTGATCTCGCCCAGCCATTTGCGTAACGCTTTTGTCTTGTGCCAAGGGGCATTGTCCACGACAGATGGATCTTGCGGCCTTTGTAGTATCTGAGCATCTGCTCGATAAAGGCAACAAACGTGTCCGTATTGTATTTCTCGACGAATCGGAAATGCCATCCAGGATCGTCACCAACACGCACTGCTCCCATCACCTTCACGCTCTTGCGACCGGGAAAACTCTTTACGCTGGTCCCTTTGCCTCTCTTCGCCCAGTTTCGATGGAGCGATCCGGCTTGGTCGAGTGAAGCCTCGTCCTGGTAGATCAGGACTGCGCACTCCTGTTTGACTTTTTTTTCAGGTCGGTAAGCTCCTGATCAAGCCAGTGCGACTCCTCCTCGGGGCCTGCACGGGAAAGGACCCGTTTGGGCACCTGAGCAGTGGAGCCAAGCCGCCGGAGAATCTTGCGCATATGATCCGGATGATATTTTACCCCAAAGCGCTTGTGAACAAGGTTCACTGCAAGGCGAGACGTCCAGACCCCCGTGTCCAGCCCAACCTCCTCCGGGCCTTGCTCAACAAGTCTGGCGAACTCCTCAAGCTGTTCAGCCGTCAACTTCGGCCTTCGGCCAGGAAAAGGACCCTTGACGAGGGCCTCAAGGCCCCCTCTCCTGAACTTGAAAATCCAATCCTGGAGTGTCCTGTGGCCCACTCCCACGATCTGGGCGGCCTTCTTTTCGCGTATGCCGTCATTGACCAGGAGCAAACCTTGGATACGCTGAGCCATGTCCAGGTCTTTGTGGGCCCCTGCCAGCTGATACGCTTGACTCAACTCCTCTTGCTGTGTTTCACTGAGCCTCAGACCGGGTCGCGACATCTCCTCTACCCCCTCATGAACATTCACGGGGGACTCATATCACTCATCGGCCAATTTCTCGCGGCCTTCCACGCGTAAGTTTATGCCGGTTACTATAACACCATTCCCTGGTGTACAGAGTTAACGAATACCTGCACAGGTTATTGTACCAGGAATTATTCCGCGACCTCACAAATACCGTTCGCTTTGAGCGAAAACAGGCTGTACGACGGATTTCGGCCCTCGAATCGACGTCGCCGCGCTTGTGAAAATGGTCCTGCGACCCCAATTCTCTCCTTTGTACCAGATCAGCGGCTCTTTTGACCGTGTTTGAGCGTATCATCCCCTCGGCCCAGCAGTCAATGCCAACCGCGATTTTCATCCCCCTTTGCGCTGCATCCAAACATGGAACGGCAGACGGGGTCCGCGTAGGCCGAGACCGCATCAACTTGGCGCCTCTTGCCAAAGGACGAACGCCAGATATCCTCTGAGAGCTTGTGGTCACTTGTCTCGTGAGGTCTACTCCAGGAATGTTAATGGGAGCGCAGAGATCCTCAATGATTACAGGAGGTCTTTTCTGGAAAATTTTTTGGTACGCGAAGAGGACGGTTAGGGGGCGCTTGGCTTAAGGCCTTGTATTTCAATGAATGACCCTCGGAGTGGGGAAGCCTGAACGGAGCCTGAAGATTTGGCAAGCGAGCCAAACGCGAATCTAGAGACGAACGAGAATTTGATACTGGATGAGAGGGCGATGGTTGACCGGAGGGGGCGGTCACATCTTGGCGTCATTTTGGCGTCGCTTTTGACGTCCCAATACGACCCAATCGTGCCTGATAGTGCTCAATCTTGTACGATTTGCTCAAGGATGCCGTGGCTAAGCCGCTTGTACAGTTTTGAAAACAGTGCCTTCACACGGCAGGGGGCGTAGGTTCAATCCCTCTCCCGCCTACCATGTAATGCTTAATGATGTCAGGACGTTGAGTTTGACCTCTCCATCCTGATTTTTTCTGGTGGGACCGCCGTTCGGCGCTTTTTTGGGGCTCATTCGACAAGTCCGTACCTTTGAGGTATGCAGAGCGTGGATTTTGATGGTAAACTAGAAAATCTCTGGACAGCCAGCGGGTGACACATGTTTTTACTTCAATGGTCACTGGAGGCTACAAGTGGTTGCAAAACTCACATTATGGTTCGTAACCACCTGGAATCACGAAACACAAAATGCGGTTTTCGGGATTTTGCAACCACTTCTACGCAGAGGCCTTTGGGATCTCCTGATGGATGAGAAGTCAATTTCACCGGTGCTAAGATTCGCAAAACGACTACCAATGAGCATCGGAGAAGGAGAGGTTCGATGCAAAGAATCACAGTTTTCATAGCGGTACTGCTCGTGCTCGCCGCCGCCACCTACGTGGGGGGAGCAGGTTCAGAAACGAAACAAATGGATAAAGCTACCTTGACAGTAAAAAAGACTCAAAAAAGTCCCGAGATCTTACTCATGAAGACCGATCCCAAGGAAGCTTTTAAAGTCCGAATAACTGACAAGACCCTTTGGAGTAACGTTGAAGTCAAGGAGAGCGCAGACGTGCTGGAGGTTTTCATACGCGACGCCGTGTCGAAGAAGCAGGGCAGCGATTGCCCGGCGGGACGTTGCAAGTTCGATGTGGCGATCAAGTTCAACAAAGATAGCCCGAGAGAATTTGCGGTGGCCATGGTGATGGCTCAGTATATTGCGACATGTGGAGCCACGATGGAAATTGTAGGTAAGCCGGGATGGAAACTGTCTCGCAAGGGCGACCAACCCCGGATCACCGGCTGGTACAAGTCGGTCACTTTCAATCCACCCTCTTTGGCGGCGAAACCTTGACCGGCAACGGGTCAGGCACGTGGCTTGGGTTTTGTTTGATTAATTGACATTTTGTCTCCTCGGGGCGGCCATGTACGAATAGGTGGCCGCTCCCTTCGTCATAAATAATTTGGTCGGGGGGCGCACCCTGATGGCTTTCAATCTCCGGCAGGAATCGACAGATTCCGCCTGCACCCGCGCGCCGCCGCCCTATCCTATCCTAAAGCATCCTGATACAGAGAATGCGCACGCTTTCAACAGTGTGACCATCAACAGGGATTCGATAAGGAACCAAGCAGACCTTGCCCCTAGGAGCCCGATTGCCGGCGGATAGGCTTTGCGGCCGGGAAGGAAATTCATGCATGCGGTCCGTGTGCTGAATGAGACTTACCGTGAACTGAAACTGGAGAAACACCCCGACAAGACGGACATGGGGAGGATGGAAAAGGGATTCGATTTACTGGGATATCATTTCAGTGCTTGCGGGCTGACCCTCGCAACGAAGACCATCGAGAACTTTGTCGAAAAAGCTCTCCGGCTTTATGAGCAAGAGCCGCCCCATCGAAGGATGAAACGGCTTGGAGGGTACAGCCATAGGTGGGCTGAGTGGGCTCTTGGGGGTGTTGCTTCGTCACGCCATGATGCCATGGACTAAGGCTTCAAGGCGAATGAAATTCCGCCGCCAGTCGTGAAATAAATCCAGTCGGAAGTGCCTATTTGATATATGCGCGGACTGCTGGACAAGTATGATGATTGCATCATGTCGGGGTCGGCGCATCCGTCTGTCGTGTTCATGTCAAACACTATAGTCCTGTGACGTTGGATGCCATCGCATATATAAAACTGTACGTCGATGACCGTGTATTGAACTCCGCACCAGCACACGTGGACGGAGGAGGGATTAAGAACCGGAGTAATTGGGGGTGTGAAACCCACGAAAGCGTAGTTAGGCGCTATTGCACCAGTAAATGACAATACGCTTCCTGGCAGGCTGTCCCTGCACTGGGGGGTTGGATTAGAGTTGGATCTGGTGATGGATCGCGCAAGAATGACCGCAGTGGGCTGGTGCCAGTTTCGCTTCACCTTCAGCACCAACAATCTCCTCAGGTCGCGCGGACTCTTGAAGATAGGGTCCGGCAAGGTGAATGGACTTTCACCTCTTAGCAGATTCTCAAGTTGGAGCCCCACGCTCGCGAATCCCCCGAGCGTATAATAGGTGCCGTTGATCCTGTCTCGACCGGCCTCCGCCTTGACGCTGAACATACCGTTCCTAGTCGTAAGCTGTGCGCCCCCATTTCAGCCGTATACCTTCGAACCGACACCAAACTGGTACCCGGTCAGCTTGAGCCTGAGATCCGGGCCGTACGCTCCGAGTTCAAGGGAGTACCCCATCTCAAGGTCGAAGTTCCCCCGACCGTTGCGAAACGCGTTGATGATGCTGTTACGGCCCTGGAACAGGTTGCCGTAGTAATTGAAATTGAGGTCTATGAGGTCGCTTCCTGCACCGAGGACGGCCATTTCCACTCCCACGGCCGGGGAGCCGTACCATTGGGTCCCGAGCCTGGAAGCATCGTAGAAGCCGTTCACCCCGAGAAGGAGCGATTCCGCAAAGATCTTGCGGTACCCGCCCCCGAGAGAGAAGTCGATCCGATCACTGAAGCCCCGCTGCCTGGTTGTCGTATTCCCGAACGTGATGAGCGAGCGCAGGGTATTGCCGAAATTCACGAATTCCCCGTGGACTTCTCCAAAGGCTGCTCCGTCGTGGCCTGCACGAGCAGGCAACAGGCCGTCAATTGTGAAGCGGCTCGTGCTAATGTTTTCGTTGAACTGGTACAGATACCCGAATTCAAGGTTGCCCTTCAGGGGGAGGATGTCCTTGAACATCCCGCTGTTCAGATAGAGCGAGTTCGATCCCTGCGGCAGCCCTGCAGTGGTTCCCGGCATGCCGAAGGGATTCGTCGGAGCAAGATCGAGCCCCCCTCGTGCCGGTACACCCTGCGCACCGGCGATATTCGCCATGAGAAGTAGAAAAAAGATAGGTAAGGCCCTGCATAACAACCCAAAGCGACAACGAACCAACCTTCTCATTACCACCCCTCCCAACGACAAAGGGAGGACACCTTGAGAAGAGGACCCAGCACGACAAAAGAGTCCCCTCGGCTGGCGCCACCCTGCACGATTGTGCGATGGCGGCCCTGCTCTTAAGGCAAATTCCAACAAAGACAACAAGTTACCTAGCATGCAGTAGACTACGGGAGTAAGGGTTTGTCAAGCCAAATTCTCAGCTACAGGACGATCCCGCCTGAGACGAGCCCTTGTGTATCTGTCAGATAATGTTTTGTCTTGTGACTCCCGTTGCCCTCTTTCCAGTGCCCGCATCATCATATCCCCTCAGAATCAAGAATAAGTATGGGGTATGTCGGTCTCTCTCCAAAGGGATAGATCTGATCGACAAGAAGGAGGTGCGAACTGCCACTTGCCCTGAGTGACTTGAGACCGAAGTGCCGTTTTCGCCATAGGAGACCGCCATAGGCGAATGCTCCTGCATTCTGGATTATTCGGCCAAGGTTGCCCAGTCTCAAATGATAATCCTCCACGAAGACCTTCTCTTGGACGTTTGAGATGAACCCTTTGGCTACCTGGTGCATCATAACGGCTAGGTGCTGAAGAGAGGAGGCGGACCCATGTCCCACGAAGAAGAAAGGCTAAGAAAGATAGAATCTCAAGCAACGAGCGAAGGGACCGAACAGCACGAATCAGCAGAGTTGTCCGATGAGGATTTGGAGAAAGTGGCAGGGGGCTCCCTTAACTCCGACAAGGGTAGTGGCGAATTAGATCTGACCGGCCCATAGCTGATTTCATTATGGTGAGCCTACAAAGGGGGTTTTTCCGGTATTGTAATATCAATGGCTGTATCTCGGGGGTAAAAACCACATTCGTGCAACATTTATAGCCAACGCACTATACGCATAGCTTGCGCCTCTTGGCCCCGCTCCCATGCGTGAGACCTAATAGATCGCTGACAGGACAGTTTGCTTTGGTGGAGGAAGGACAGAGGGAGTGCTGCAAGGGTTCGGGGGCACGGGGATTATTGGGCGAACGGTTCGATCTTCCCGTCTCTCAACGCAAGACTGCCGGTTACTATAAGTAATATGGGATCGCTCATCGGTATGGGGACTATCTCATGCCCTATCCCAAGCCGCACACTACTATCCAACGCGAACGAGAAAATACCCAAAGACCGTCTCAACCTATGCGGAATGCAAGCTATGAAGCAGGGTGGTTTATGTTCCTCTGGCGTCGACCTTGAGAGGACAGGTCCAGACCTGTTTTCGGGTGCGGGCCCTCGAAAACATTGTGCTTGACCGGTGGCGGAGCAGCGAGGTACGGCCAACAGCAGTACCGGGACGGGATCTTGCGCAACGGAGGGACAGTCTTGCCTCGATCGAGTCTTCTGGGAGGAGCCTCGGCAACCTTTTCGGGTTGCGTTGACCATCCTCCGCCTCGTTATCGCCCCGCAGTGCCCGGAAACAACAAGAACGCCGCATAATTCGGGAATAGATGCCCAAGGACGAGGCCTGCGCTTACCCGGGAGGCGTTCAAGAAGCCTCCGATGGGGGAGTCCTTACCCTTATCGTTGCATGGGGAGCCATGCTGGACTGGCTGGAAAGCTTCCGGATCTCGGAATAGCTGGGCCGTGGAACGTCCATGGTGTAAGCTAGGAATGAATTGTCGAAGAAACGAGGACCGGGACCATGAGGGTTTTGCTTGTAGAAGACGATAAAAAGATCGCTACTTTCATCACCAAGGGGCTTGGACAGGCAGGTTTTGCAGTAGACCACGCGGCTGACGGTGAAGATGGTCTCCATCTTGCCCTGAACGAGGCCTTCGACGCTTGCATCATTGACATCATGCTCCCGAAACGGGATGGCTTGAGTCTCATTGAGGAACTTCGACGCCAAAAAATCAACACCCCTGTGCTTATTCTGAGTGCGAAGCGCTCCGTGGATGATCGGGTCAAGGGTCTCCAGACGGGAAGCGACGATTACCTCGTGAAGCCGTTTGCCTTTTCCGAACTCTTGGCAAGGGTGCAGGCTCTCATCCGGAGAGCCAGCCCTCCTGCCCTGCCAACCCGCCTGGTGGTGGCAGACCTCCATCTGGACCTTCTTACACGGGATATCTTCCGGGGGGACCAAAAGATAGACTTGCAACCCCGTGAGTTTGCGTTGCTCGAATACCTGATGCGCAACGCAGGAAGAGTAGTCTCCAAGACCATGATCCTGGAACATGTCTGGGACTACAATTTCGATCCGCAGACAAACGTGGTGGATGTCTTGGTATGCAGATTACGAAACAAGGTGGATAGGGATTTCGAGACAAAAATCATACACACTATTCGGGGTGTCGGCTATGTGCTTAAGGCCTCTTAGACGCTGGAGCAAGACCATCGGCTTTCGATTGGCGATTTGGTATTCGGCCATCTTCATTCTCAGTTCCGTAGCCCTCGCTCTTCTTGCATACTTCTTCCTCTCTTCTTCCATTGAACAAAGAGACCGGCAGGTTATCCAGTCAAAGCTGAAGGAATACCAGGCTCAGTATGAAAAGGGGGGAATCGATCTCCTGAGAAAGAAAGTCCTTTCTGAAAGACGCTCTGGCAAACGCAACCACTTCTTTGTCCGCATGACAGGGCCAACAGGCAAGACGTTCTTTCAGAGCATCCCTGACCAGTGGGCGGACTGGAATGTTCAAGGGATTGGCATCAAAGGGGTCGAGCGGAAGATACAATGGAGCTCACTCGCGGCAGCAAACGATGAAAATGTTTTAGAGATCGCGTCACTTGGTCTACGTGACGGACATGTCCTGCAGGTCGGCAAGAGTACGGAAGGTCGAGAGGAGCTCCTGGAGCATTTCCGCGCCGTCTTTTTCAGTGTCTTGGTGCCTATGATTCTCATTGGTTTTCTCGGAGGTCACCTACTTGCGGTCCGCGCGCTTCGCCCGATCCGGGAGCTTGTCAATACCGTCCGGTCGGTTATCCAAACCGGCAAGATGGACCTTCGCATACCGAGCAAGAACACGAGGGATGAGCTTGATGAGTTAATCGTTCTGTTCAATAAGATGCTGGGAAAGATTGAGGACCTGATAAGAGGAATGGAAAACGCCTTGGACAATGTGGCCCATGATTTGCGGACTCCACTGGCAAGGCTACGCGGCATAGCCGAAATGGCTCTCCAGTCGGATCAGACCCGTGAGACCTGTCAGGACGCATTGGCCGATTGCCTGGAGGAATCGGAGCGTGTTCTCACTATGATGAACGCCCTAATGGATATAGCAGAGGCTGAAACGGGTACCCTGAAATTGGATCTTCAGTCTGTAGATATCTCACATCTGTTGGAAAACATAGTTGAGCTCTACCGTTATGTAGCGGAAGACAAGAATATAACGCTATGTACAAAAAAACCCCAGGAACTCTTCGTAACCGCTGACCCCAACAAGATGCGGCAGGTGCTGGCAAATCTACTGGATAACGCCGTCAAATACACCCCAAACGGAGGAAGAGTTGACGTTGAGGCGTATCTCAGACAGCACCAACTTACCATTCTCATCCGTGACACGGGGATGGGCATCTTGCCTGAAGAAATCCCCAAGATCTGGGACCGACTCTATCGTGGTGATCAAAGCCGCTCTCAGCGGGGACTGGGTCTAGGTCTAAGCCTCAGCAAAGCCATTGTACAAGCACACGGGGGGCATGTTGAGGTCTCCAGCCAACCTGGAAGCGGTTCTCTCTTCGTCATATACCTTCCTCAAAACGCCTGATTTTCCTAACACCTCGCCTCTTCCGCGTCGCCTCGTGAACCTTTCCATTTTGTAATCCTACGGAAAGGTTCATGCAATCTTTCTGAATTACAGTAATTTCAAGAATAAGGACCAGCAGGTCTGGAGGTAAGAAGATGAAAAGATTAGCAGTGATAGTGCTTTTGATTCTTTTGGCCGTCCCCGCTTCGGGGGCGTTTGCTGGAGGAGGGTCTCGGCACATGTTGCAGATGATGCATTCACAGCACGCTCTCCGGAAATGGGAGAGACAGCAAGCGGATTTCTGGAACAAATTTCATGCCGACATGGCCGGATCGGAGAAGCAACTGGACGCGGCATTTCCGGAGAGTGGCAAAGGGTCCAAACGAGCCATCTCAGCCTGGAATTCCTGGGATTAAGGCGGTTGTCTATAAATCTGTCCCAATGGCGCAGGTGATCGTATTCCCGGTTTTCAGTCAACAACCCAGTTCAAAGCCTGGCCCAGGCCAACAACGAGTTGGTCTGGGTCCTTTGCGAGAAGATCTGAAAACCACTCGGCGGTTTGGTGACTCCGACCCGCAAATCTTTTGGTGCTACCTAAGCTGGCGCTCCGATATGGACGGTCTGAAAAGCCAACCTCCCTGTTGCCCGACCCCCGATAAACTGCAGCGAGATTCTGTCTCGCCGCCTTCTTTGGCCGGTCCATCTGTTCTCACAAACCTTTCCATTTTGTAATCCTACGGAAAGGTTCATGCAATCTCTGTGGCTTAAAGTGATTCCAAGAAATAGGAACCAGAAGGTTCAGGAGGTAAGAACATGAGAAGAAAGACTGAATTGTTGACAGTAGGAAGCCTTGTGCTTGTTTTGGCAATGACCATTGCCTGGCAAGGGCTTGCGTTGGCCAGGAACAACTCCGACCGGAACTCCGAGGATCGGCGTCCCAGTTATGCCTGCAGCGTAAGGGTACCTGAACCCGAGCCCAAGGACCTTTCTTCTTTAGCCAAGGTCAAGGCCGACGCCGCGATAGGGGCAGCTTTGGCTGCCAATCCCGGGACAGCCGCAACCGAGGTTAAGTTGGAAAACGAGAATGGGTGCCTGGTTTACAGCGTCCATCTGAACAATGGTCTAGAGGTAACGGTGGACGCGGGGAAAGGCACGGTGGTCCACTCCCAGCCAAACGACTCGCATGAGAAGCAGTCGGAATACGGAGACGCGAGAGAAGAAGACGACTAGCCGCACAGATCTTCTCGGAGTGCCGGGCGAATTCGCTCGGTCCTCCGGGAATCTTCAAGGAGTTTCCGATGAACGCGATAAAAGTTCGTCACCTGACAAAATCCTTTGATGAAAGGGTCGTTCTCGATTCCATTTCCATGACCGTTCACCAAGGCGATGTTTACGGATTTCTCGGGCCGAACGGTTCGGGCAAAACAACTACGCTCCGCATCCTTTTGGGCATCATGAGCGCGGATGAAGGCGACATAAGCGTGTTGGGCCTCAGCCCATCTTCCTCCGGTCACATCTTGCGTCAAAGGGTCAACGCCCTACCTGAATCTCACGGTCTCTACGGTTGGATGTCGGCTCATGGTTACCTGAAGCTTTTCAGTCAGTTGTATGGAATGCCGACCGGTCCGGGCCAAATTCGTGCAAGGCTTCAACAGGTGGGGCTCGATCCCGACGACCATCGTCCGGTCAGGACTTTTTCCCGAGGCATGAGACAGCGGCTTGGCATTGCCAGAGCCACAGTAAATGACGCCACGATCCTGTTCCTGGACGAACCGACCAACGGCCTCGACCCACGAGGGAGACGTGAAATCCATGACCTCTTGCTCAGACTCAATCGCGAAGAGGGGCTGACCATCGTTATTTCCACCCATATCCTGGACGATGTCGAACGCCTGTGCAATCGAATTGCCATTCTGGATTGCGGCGAGGTTCGGTACGAAGGGCCGCTTGCCTATGACGATGATATGCGATCGCGCAAGTATCGTTTTCGTATCGGCAACGGCACCTCAATTGCGTCAGCATGGAATTACCCAGGGATTACCTTGGTTGAAAACAGAGATGAGTGGATCACTTGTTTGATAGAGGGAATTCCCCCTACACAAGCCATAAAGACTCTTGTGGCCGGCGGTCTACCGATTCTCGAAGCAGAGGCTCTGTCCGGTGGGTTGGAAGACCTCTACCTGGCACACACAGCAGGAGGCACCTCATGGGTACCTTGATGCCGTTGGTGAGAAAGGAATTCAGCGAGGACGTCGTGGCGAGTAGAGGATCTATTTTCTTTCTGATCGCCAGTGCGGTTCTCAGCATATTTTCCGTCCTATTGGTCAGCAATACGGAGCTCAGTCTTCTAGACAATGCGCAGGCTGTGTACATGATGTGCGGCATCATCGTAACGCTGGGATCGCTGATTGCGGTGATACGGGGAAGCGACGGCTTCGCTGGGGAACGAGAACGAGACACGCTGGAGCCGCTGATGTTGACGCCTGCTACCGGTCATGTATTGGCCATGGCTAAACTGATTGGCATTATGTTTTCCTGGTCGATTCTTTTCGTTCTTTCGGTTCCCTATCTCTGGGCAGTGGGTAGTACAGGACAGAACTTGTGGTCAGCCATTCAATATCTGTTCATAACAGGAACCCTCATGGTTGTGATCTTCGCGGGAGTGACTCTCGCCCTGTCTTCTAAAACGAGAAGTCTCAAAAGTGCTCTTTCGATGGGGTTGACTCTTTTTCTTCTGGCAGGAAGCCCCGTCGTTATTGGAACGTCGCTACGGCAAGGTACTATCGGACGCGTAGTGGACCTGCTAAACCCTTTTGCCGGCGCATTAAACAGCCTCGACAGTGTGATCATAGACAGCCAGGGACTCGTGGTTCAAGCGGTCCGCCTCGCCGTCATGCTCGGCTATTCCCTTATCATCCTCGTGATTCTTCACACCGTCACAAGGAGGGTCGAATTATGAAACTGAAAATCTTCAAGGTCTTGTTGTCTTTAGCGATCATGGTCGGGGTTCTGATCTTATGCACAGCTACCGCGCTGGCGGCAGATTCGCACTCAATAGCAGTCGGACTGCGGCCCTCAACCGGAACCCTGAAGATGGGGGACACCCCCTATTTCATCGGAACCGTTACAAATACCGAAAAAGATACATTGAGAGGGCTGGTCGCTTACCTCTCTCTGGTTTCTTTGGAGCCGGGAAATGAACATCCTGTAGACCTGGAGGACTGGTCCGCGCAGAAAGCGGTCCGCATTGATCGCTTGACTCCGGGTGAGACAAACACCCAGCAATGGGGAATGAGACTGATTCAATCAGGGAAATACGGGATAGCGTTGACAGTGGTCGATCCCCGGGAAAAACGCCCCATTGTCAGCGATCTCGTGACGTTTGAGGTGAATCCGAAGCCCACGCTTGCTTCAAACCGAATTCTTCCTGTCGCGATAGGCGAACCTCTTCTACTGCTGACGCTTCTAGGAGCGCTGAGAGCCATCCGAGCCAAAACATAATCAATCAGGAAAAATCCGAGTGCATGCAGGATGAAAGAGGATTCCTGCCGGAACCGACGCGGGGGGCGCGGTGAGTGGGTTGGACTTCCGCTTCAAGATAGAGGTCTTTTTCTAGCACCAATGGAAAGGAGGCAACAAAATGGGCTGTCTTAACGATCTTGATCAATCACGCACAGACTCTCTTGCGCGCGGGCTTCGATCTTCAAACCTCCCTTGGATCGGATCCGGAGACGATTTGGTCAGTAAGGTCCCCCTCGTTACCCTCTCATTCTGGATCATCAAGATATTGGCAACGACGGTTGGGGAGACAGGGGGTGACGCCCTCTCCATGACGTTGAATCTCGGCTATGCTGTCAGCAGTTTCATCTTTATCGGGTTTTTCTGCATCACCCTCGCCGCTCAGGTCAGATCGACGCGATATCACCCATTCGCCTATTGGGCCGTCGTGGTGGCTACCACGACCGTTGGAACCACCATGTCCGATTACCTTGATCGTACCGCCGGACTCGGCTACGTGGAGTCATCAATCTTGCTGTTTTGCGGGGTCATCATGGTCCTTCTCGTATGGGGTCGGGTCACGGGGAGGACTGAATTTGAGAACATAACCACAAGGAAAAACGAGGTATTCTACTGGCTGACTATTCTGGTGTCAAATACGCTGGGCACGGCGCTCGGTGATTTCATAGCAACCAGCGCTGGCCTCGGATTCGAGCGCGGCCCTCTCATATTTGCCAGCCTAATAGCGGTCGTGGCGGTATTGCACTTGTTCACGCATGTCCCGACCAGCGTGCTTTTCTGGGCCGCATATATCCTGACGCGTCCCCTCGGAGCTACCCTCGGAGACACCCTCACCAAACCCCATATCGAAGGCGGCTTCGACCTGAGCCGCATCTCCTCTTCGCTCATTATCGTGGCAGTCATGGTCCTGGGGATAATCCTGACTACCAGAAGAGCGGAGCAGTTCCCAGACTCCTCCGACCGCGAAACAGCCGCAAACGATAGCCAAATTCCGAGACTGACCAGATTCCCGCTTTCGGAGGAATGATGGAGGTTTTTCTGACAACGATTATGTGGGGCGGTTTGTCGGTCAGTCCGCCACGTTACCGTCTTGTTTCGAAGGAGACTTAACACTCTTACCGTGCCTGGCGACGCCCGCCGCCCCCCTTGGGCTCAACATCCGTGTCCCCGGTGACCGCCGGCCCGACGTGCAACAGCCTGTCGGAAGTTTCTGGTTCCAGGCAGAAGTGGACGACTCAGGCACGTTTGTGAGGTCATACGGAATCGAAGGCAGTGACAAGCGAGGGCTCAATCCGAAGGTGTTCCGCGTTTCCCGGAGACACGGAAAAGGGTATCTGGGATTTCTCACATCCTTTTTCAATGTTCCGGGTCTCTTCGGGTCGATCCCCTATCAGCGTCACAATTACGTCGGGGTGGATTGCGCGGACGTACTGGTGGCCGCCTACTGCAAATGGAAAAATACTCGGATCAAGAAGGACCAATGTGTTGCCGGGCTCGTAACAGGTCTGCCCAAGGTGTTGGAATCTGAGCTTCGTGACGGCAATCCTACGCGGCGGATCCGATGGGACAAAGACGTTCGCGCGGGCTACCTTCTTGCGGTGAGGTATGTTGGAGCGAAGGTCGCGTATCATGGTCGGAAGTGGCAAGTACCTGTGGCTTCAGCGTTCCCTTTGGCCCATCACTATCGGGCCGTGTTCGGGTGAAGTCACACGCTCGAGATTGCGTTTGACCGGGGAGCCGAGGCAGTAGTATGATCGAATCCAGGAAAATGTGCCACTGATCTGCCAACAAGGTGGCAATTGGAGTCGCTGGACGACATACGGTAGCGCGGCGACGCCGATTCGGGGATCGAGATCCTTCGGACAGCTGGATCTCGGCCCAAAACGACGAGCGTTTGTGGGATCGTGGAATAATTCCCGATCAATACGTAATGGGAATGCCCCAGCGCCGTCCTGACTTGCTGGCATTGAGGGAAGGCTACCAAAGCCAGGAAGCGAGGCCTTATAAAGCGGTTCTTGGGCAATTCCCTGCTCTCAGCATAGGTGTGAACTATGCCGTGGGCACGGAGCAGACCCACGCGGTAGGCTGGCAGGCCACGCTTACTCTCCCTTTTTCAACCGCAATCGCGGCAATATAACCGTGCAGAAAGCTGCCCATGAACAACTCCGGCAAGAGTACCAGGTTCGCATCGATCAAGCACACCAAGACGTGAGGTTACTCTGGGACAAACAGAGGCTGTTGATGCGGCAGCTTCATCAGTTGCAGGCAGATATCCCCATTCTCGCAAGAATGGTTGAGAAAGCTCGACGGGCTTACGCAGACCACAATCTAGCTCCCCTGGTCTATCTGAACATGGAGAATACCTTGGCGAACAAGAGCCTGAAGGCTATCAATGTGATCCAATTGTTGTGGGAGACGGAGATAGCCCTTGACACGTTGCTAACGAGACCGGTGACGCCTTAGGTCAGAGACTACACGTGAAGATCAGCCATTGGCAAAAAGTGTTGGTAGTCGTACTCGTCTTTGCGGTTATTGGGACTCTGTTAGTCTGGGCTTTCCTCCAGGGGCGCAGTGAATTGGCATTAGAGAAAGAAAAGGAGCGTCCTTTCAGATCGACGGCTGTCGTCTCCCGTGTGGACGGAGAAACGGTCCTGACAATCAGCGAAGGGATACAGACGACAACCGGGGTTGAGACCATAGCCCTGGAAACTGCGACTCGGCGAGAGGAATTCAAAGCCTACGGAACAGCCCTCTCATTCAACGCTCTCTCCGCTTTGCGAGATCGGTATGTTACGGCCAAGGCGCGACTGGAGAGTACCGAGGCAAGCTATGTGAAGTCATCAAAAATTTATCAACGCCGCCACCAACTCTTTGAGGAGCGGATCATTTCTTGGGAGGCTCTCCAAGGTATCAAGGCGTCCCGGCGAGCGGACGAAGCTCGTCTTTCCTCCGCGAGGGCCGCTCTGCAGGTCATGAGAAGCCAAATACAACAACAGTGGGGACCTGTTCTGGCGAAATGGCTTTATGAAGAATCTCCTGAGTTCAACCGGCTCTCTTCCCAGCATGAAGTATTGATCCAGGTGACCCTTCCTGCGGATCTCATGATCAAATCTCCCCCTGAAACCGCCCTGGTCGATACCTCATACGGGACCAAGGTTTGCGCCAAGTTAGTCTCACCGTCTCCCCGAACCGATCCCCGTATCCAAGGTCAGAGTTTCTTTTACGTGGTCCCGGCACGAGGGGCCAGAATATTACCTGGCATGAACCTCCTGGCTCATCTGTCCTTGGGACCGGCTCAAGGGGTCTTTGTTCCTGAAGGTGCGGTGGTGTGGTCGGAGGGCAGGGCTTGGGTTTATCTCCGGATCAATTCGGACCGTTTTGTCCGCCGCGAGATTTCAACGGGAAAACCTCTGAAAAGAGGTTGGCTCGTTTCCAAGGGACTTAAACCTGGGGACCGGGTCGTGGTAACTGGATCACAGTTGCTTCTATCTACTGAATTACACGCGACGACACCGCCTTCAGGCCAAGGAGATTAGCAGGAATGAGTACCGCTGAGGCCGGGATGCTCGCGGCGATAGTTCGTTTTTCTCTCCGCTTTAGAGGCATTATTGTTGCCTTGTCCTTAGTCTTCGTATGTTACGGCCTTTATCGGCTCTCCCGAGCCAAGTATGACGTCTTCCCCGAATTTGCCCCTCCCCAGGTGATCATCCAGAACGAGGCTTCCGGGCTTTCTTCTGAACAAGTTGAAATATTGGTGACTCAGCCCATTGAAAACGCTGTCAATGGGGTTCCGGGAGTTAAATCTCTTCGCTCCGCCTCCATTCAGGGGCTTTCGGTTATTGCCCTCACATTCAACTCAGGCAGCGATATTTACCGTGACCGCCAGATGGTAGCCGAACAACTTGCCACGGTCTCAGTACAACTTCCCAAAGGGATAGCCTCTCCGGTGATGACCCCGTTGACGAGCTCCACCAGTGTCGTTTTGGTTGCAGGACTGACCTCCGACGCCCGCTCCCTCATGGAGCTTCGAGCCATTGCCGATTGGACGGTCAAGCCACGTCTCTTGGCGGTTCCGGGTGTGGCTAAGGTGGTCGTATTCAGCCGTGATGTGAGACAACTCCAAATTCAAGTGAACCCTGATCTACTGATCAAGTTTAATCTTGGGCTGACAGATGTGTTGGCAGCCTCAAGACGAGCAACCGGTGTTCGAGGAGCAGGACTGATCGAAGGCAAAAATCAGCGCATCACCATTCAAACCGAAGGTCAGTCCCTTACCCCGGATCGACTGGCGCAAACTCTTCTCGTGTATCAAAATGGAGCCAGTGTGAGGATTGGTGACGTCGCGAAGGTCACCGAAGCGCCGGAGCCTCCCATTGGAGCCGCTTCTGTGATGGGTCATCCCGCAGTTCAACTTCTCATATCAGCGCAATATGGCTCGAACACCCTGGAGGTGGTTCAAGGAATTGGACAGGCTTGGAAAGAGCTGCGGCCAGTATTGAAGGCTGAAAAGGTGACCTTGCATCCAGATCTGTTCCGTCCCGCAGGTTTTATTGAGACTGCGCTACACAACATCATGTCCTCGTTGCTGCTGGGGGCTGGACTGGTGGTCGTTGTGTTGTTCCTTTTCTTGTTCAACTTTCGTACAGCAGCGATCTCATGCACCGCCATCCCCCTATCACTGCTTGCGGGCGTGACCATCCTGGATTCCCTTGGTTTCAGTCTCAACACTATGACCCTGGGGGGATTAGCCATCGCCATAGGTGAGGTAGTGGACGACGCAGTCATCGACGTAGAAAACGTCCTGAGACGTTTGCGTGAGAATCGTCATCAGCCCCATCCTCGCCCAGCCTTTCAGGTAGTGTTCGATGCCTCCATCGAAATACGAAGCGCAGTGGTGTACGCCACGTTTGCGATTATTCTGGTTTTTGTCCCTATACTGACCATGACCGGTGTGGCGGGAAGACTGTTTTCACCGCTTGGAATCGCCTATATCTCTGCTGTGCTTGCCTCTTTGCTCGTCGCCCTCACGCTCACCCCAGCGCTGTGCCTCATACTCCTTGGGAAAGGAAAAATACCGGGAGAAGACCCGCCCGTTACCCGACGGTTAAAAGAGAAGTACAGATCAGTGCTGATCGGCGTGGAAGAGAATTATCGAACGGTGATCACCGTCGTAACAATCCTTACTGCCGGAGGATTCACCTCACTCTATTTCATGGGGGGCGCATTTTTGCCGGAGCTGCAAGAAGGACATTTCATCGTTCACATGTCCGCTGCGCCGGGGACCTCCGTGGCTGAATCACTGAGACTCGGCAAAAAGGTAACCGAGAAACTCTTAAAAATTCCTTCGGTGCGTTCGGTTGACCAGCGAGTGGGAAGGGCTGAGAAAGGGGATGACTGGCTGGGTCCTCATCAAAGCGAATTCGACGTGAATCTTAAAGCCCTTACCGCTGATCAAGCCGAGTCGGCCCAAGGCGATATCCGCAATGCCCTTTCGCAGTTTGTCGGCGTAGATTTTTCGATGAATACGTTCCTATCGGAACGGGTTGAAGAGACTATCTCCGGATATACTGCCGCTTTTGTGGTCAGTATTTTCGGAAACGATCTCCGAGCGCTCGATACTGCGGCGCAAGCAGTGACTGCCACTCTGAAGAAAATTCCGGGAGCAACGGACGTAATGATCCAATCGCGGCAAGGGACTCCCCAGTTAATAGTTCGCTTGCGAAAACCTGATCTCTTGCGGTGGGGATTCGACCCAGTTGATGTCCTCGATGCAATCCGCACGGCTTACAATGGAGATGTTGTCGGTCAGGTTTATGAGAGAAACCGTATCTATAACGTCTCAGTCATCTGGGACCCGGCGGAGAGAAGAACACCCTCCCAGCTCGGGATGCTGCCGTTGCGCAATGTGGCGGGAACGTACGTTCACCTTCGACAGCTAGCCGATATCCATGAAGTGTCGGGACGCTATGCCATTCTGCACCAAGGAGCCCGCCGGGTTCAGGTTGTCACGTGTAACGCGGTTGGACCTGACCTTGGGGCTTTCGCTGCTGAGGCAAAGAGGATGATTAGCTCAGAGGTCTCTTTGCCCCCTGGAACGTACATGGAATTCTTGGGTACTGCGGAAGCGCGGGCGAAATCTCAGAGGGACCTCATCTTTCATTCTCTTCTGGCTGGCGCAGGCATCATCATGCTGCTGGCAATGGTCATCCGGAATTTCCCGAACTTTCTTCTCTTGTTTCTGAACCTTCCATTCGCCCTGGTGGGAGGTATGCTGGCTGTCTTCGCTTCCGGCGGAGTGCTTTCCATAGGCTCGGCGGTCGGTTTTATAACCCTATTCGGCATCACATTGCGCAACTCCATCATGTTGATCTCTCACTGGGGGCATCTCGTATCTGTCGAGGGCATGGAATGGGGAGCAGAAGCCAGTGCCAGAGGTGCTTTGGAGAGGCTTGCTCCGATTCTCATGACTGCCGCAGTCACGGCTTTCGGGCTGCTCCCGATGGCAATTGGCAGCGGCGCTGCCGGGCGTGAGATCGAAGGACCAATGGCAATAGTGATCCTTGGGGGGCTCGTCACCTCAACGAGTCTGAATCTCCTTGTATTACCGAGCCTTGCGCTCAGGTACGGTCGTTTTGAGAAATCATCTGCCCCTGTTTCGACTGATTGCAATGTGGATTTTCCGAACGTCGGTTAGGTGAATGTTAAGGATACTCTGGAAAAACGGAGACAGGCCCGTCGAACCAATACTGATGGGGCCGCGGACTAACCAATAGACCGCCCCCAATGACCGTTGTCAAAAGACTGTCCGTCGTGGTATATTTCATGTTTCATGGGATCGGACAATTTCATTCTCATGGTTGCCGCTCGGCTCAGGGCAGGGGATCAAGAGCGCCATATTACGCGCTGTCTTCATCCGATGCAGACGCGGCGACTCTTTCTTGCGGGGAGTTCTGTGAGAGGGGTGGGAGGTTGTCATGCACCGTGATCGACGCATCTTCCACCAGGGGTGACGATTTCAATTCTCCAAGACCCTCCGTCGCCTTTGAGAAGATGGGTAACTTCAAGCAATGCCGGTTCGTCCTTATTAAGACTCGGGCCTCGCCGACAGTCTCCATCAGGCGCAGCGCTGTTTTGGTGGCCATCTGCGCTCTTCTGGCCGGATGCGCCATCTATAGGCCTCATTCATTGCCTGCCACCCCGGACTTGACCGTTCCTTCCAGACTGACCGTGAATCCTAAGCGTTTTGCGTGTCCTCCTCTCAAACCCTACGTG
Source organism: uncultured Syntrophaceae bacterium (assembly GCA_964497585.1). Lineage (GTDB taxonomy): Bacteria > Desulfobacterota > Desulfomonilia > Desulfomonilales > Desulfomonilaceae > CAZCDS01. Next base: position 161,918 of record CAZCDS010000004.1, on the reverse strand, counting down.
TTCAACGCTGATATCGGCCTGGACATGACGGACGTAGCAATATTGGCCGTTCTTCGCAATCCTGACCTTAATGCACTTCGTGAGAAAGCCGGAGTGGCGAGAGCACAATTATTCTCTGCACGATTGTTGCCCGATCCTCAAGTAACTGCAAGATTGGATTATCCCACGGTAAAGCGAGCGGACTTGTTTACTGCCTATGAGTATGGCCTAAATTACGACCTCAACTACTTTGTCACACGGCGATCAGGTATCCGCGAGGCCTCGGCAGCCGTCGACAAAGTGGATCTGGACATCCTGTGGCAAGAATGGCAGGTGGCCCAGAAAGCTCGCACTCTCTTTATCAAGTGCATTTCCGAAGAAGCTAAGCTCCAGGTTCTGAAACAGATTCAGAGGTTGTATTCCAGACGATATGCCCGTTCATCCAGGGCGCTTCGGGAAGGAAACTTGGCTCTGGATGTTACCGGAACAGACCTCACCGCGAAGATCGATTCGGACACGAAGGTCAAAGACATGGAACAGCTTCTCAACAAGACCCGGCACGACCTCAATGCTCTCTTGGGCATATTGCCGGAAGCTAGATTGAAATTGGTTCGCCCAACCGCACCCCCAAGAATTCTTGACCAACGCTGCCTCAAGCAAGCTGTTGCCGGGGTGGCTGGTCGTCGCCCGGATTTGCTTGCACTGCAGGCCGGTTATCAAAGCCAAGAAGCTAAAGTTCACAAGGCAGTCCTGGGGCAGTTCCCCACCCTTAGTGTAGGGGTTAAACTAGCCTCAGATACCAGTGATGTCCATACCACGGCTCATGAAACAACACTTACCCTTCCATTCTTCAATCGTAATCGAGGGAAGATAGCTGTGGAGGAGGCCACTCGACAGCAACTGCGCAAAGAATATCAAGCCCGCATCGATCAAGCATACGGACAAGCGGATTTAGTCTGGACCAGGCAACGCCTCTTGATGAAGCAGCTCCAGCAGTTGCAGGCGCGTCTCCCAACCCTGGCCAGGATGGTCAAGAAGGCGCGGCAGGCCTACGCGGATCAAAACATGGCTCCCGTGACTTATCTCAACATGGAGAACACTCTGGCCAACAAGAGACTGAAGGCCATTGATCTGATTCAAAGCTTGTGGGAAACGGCGATTGCTCTTGACACCCTGCTGGCTCGCCAGCTAACGACCCAGTGACAATAAACGACGGGAGGCGTGTCGATGAGGCGATTCACGAAGATCAGCCGGTCCTTGGGGGTGGCAATCCTTCTCCTCTTGTTCATCAACCACCCGGTGGGAGCGGAGCCGAGCGTTCTCGTGAAGACCGCCCCAATTGAAGCGAAATCGTTTACCAAAACGCTCACCGCCTATGGCGCCACACGGCCTGACTCCAAGTCGGTGACCAGCATCAACTTGCCCCGCGCCGGGATGATCAGCAGAGTGTGGGTAAGGGTCGGCCAGCTCTTGGAAGCCGGCGCACCGCTGTTGGAGTTTGACACGGCGCCGGCGGCGAGCGTGAAATTTCAACAGGCTCAAGCCGCTTTGGAGTATGCGCGCAGCAATCTACGACGACAAGAGGATCTTTTCAGAAACCAACTGACTACCCGGGACCAACTGGCAAACGCACGCAAAAATCTAGCGGACGCAGAGGCCCGACTCAAGGCGGAGAAGAAACTCGGAACGGGCAAGGCCACTGAGACGGTACGAGCACCCTTCGCCGGAGTGGTGACGAAGACAAGCGTAACTCAGGGCGACTTGCTCCAAGCGGGCTCCAACGCCATATTGTTGGCCCGGCGGGATTCGTTGATAGTGCCGCTCGGTGTGGAACCCGAAGACGCCGTTCACGTACGACCGGGCATGCCGGTTGTGATCAGCCCTGTCTTCCAGCCCGCCAACACGTTCCACACTCAGGTGAGCGAGGTCCATGCGAGCATCAATCCGGCCACTAGGTTGATCGATGTGTTGGTTCGGGTGAAATTACCCCCAGAGACGAACTTGCCGTTGGGCTTAACCATGAAGGGTATTATCACCCTGTTCCGCACCAAGTCTCTCGGCGTGCCTCGAAGCGCCGTGATGTCAGCCCGGCAGGGCTCATGGATCTTTCTCGTGCGTGACGGCAGGGCTCACAAGACGCTGGTCAAGACGGGGATAAAAGAGGCGGATATCGTTGCGATCAGCGGGCCAGTGAAAGCTGGGGACGAGGTGGTTGTGGTTGGCAACTACGAATTGAGAGACGGCATGACAGTGCGGAAGGGGATCCCATGAGCCTGGTAAATTGGGCTTCAGCGCATCGTCGCTCAATAGTGTTCTTGTTGTTGGCCCTTTCGGTAGGGGGTACTGTGACCGCCTTCCTGCTACCGGTATCCTTATTCCCGCACGTCAATTTTCCTCGTATCGTTGTGACCGTCGATTCGGGGGACCGTCCCGCCGAACAAATGGTGATATCCGTAACGATGCCGCTAGAGCAGGCTGTTCGCTCGGTGACGGGCCTGCAAAGTATTCGTTCCACTACCAGCCGAGGCAGTTGTGAGCTCTCCCTCAATTTTGCCTGGGGACTGGATATGGCGGTAGCGCTCCTGCAGGTTGAATCAACGGTGAACCGGATCTTGCCGAAACTGCCGTCAGGGAGCATTTTTACGGCTCGACGGATGGACCCGACAGTTTTCCCCGTTGGCGCTTATGGTGTGACCTCCCCGAACCACACACTGGTCCAATTGCATGACATCGCTCAATATCAGCTGGTCCCCTTACTTTCCGCAATAGACGGGGTGGCCCGAATCGGCGTCTTGGGTGGAGAACTGGCAGAATACCAGGTGACGCTGGATCTGCCGAAGTTGAAAGCCTATGGACTCAAAATCCAAGATGTTGTTCGTGCTCTATCGGCGACGAACGTTCTCAAGGCGATAGGGCGTTTGGAAGACCATTACAAGTTGTTCCTCGTACTGTCCGACGCCCGTTTCAGGAAATTGGATGAAGTTCGTCGGACGATCTTGAAGAGTGGGACGAACGGTTTGGTGCAGTTGGAAGACGTCGCCACCGTCGCACCATCCACGGTTCCGCACTGGCAGCGTGTGACGGCTAACGGGCATGACGCCGTCCTGCTGCAAGTGTATCAGCAGCCGACGGGCAACACGGTCCGAATCATGAGGGAGGTAAGAGCAAAGCTCGCCGCCTTTCATCATCGCCTCCCAAAAGGAGTCCGGATAAGTAATTGGTATGACCAGAGCCTGCTCATCACAGAGTCGACTGCAAGCGTCCGGGATACGATTTTGTTCGGGATAGGATTAGCCGCTCTCAGCATCTTGGTATTTCTTCGCAACCTGAAAGTAACCCTGCTGGCGGCAGTGACGGTTCCGACAGTCCTGGCCATTACCGTCTTGCTGCTCTACGTGCTGAACATGAGCTTCAACATCATGACTCTGGGGGGTATGGCGGCGGCGGTAGGTCTGATTTTAGACGACGCCATCGTCATGATCGAGCATATTGTGAGGCGTATCACGGGAGGAGCTTTGAGCCACGCAAAACTGGTCAGACAAGCGGCGCGCGAGTTTACTTTTCCCCTGGTAGGCTCATCTTCTTCAACAGTCATTATTTTCCTTCCCCTGGCCTTCCTAGGGGGTGTCACGGGAGCATTCTTCAAGCCGCTGTCGTTGACAATGGGGTGCGCTCTTGTCATCTCGTTTCTTGTGACCTGGTTCGGGATTCCGATTCTGGCTGCGCACATAATTACCCGCAAGGACACCCAAATCGAGGACGTAGGTTCATTCACTCGGTTTTTTCAACGTCGCTACCGCGCTATACTCGCCGCCGCTTTGCACCGACCCTGGCTCTTGGCTATCGGTCTGATTCCCTTGATTGCCGGTGGTTACCTCGGATACATGCGAGTGGGATCCGGTTTCATGCCCGCTATGGACGAGGGAGGTTTCGTGCTTGACTACCGGAGCGAGGCGGGCACTTCGCTTACGGAGACTGACCGATTATGTCGTCAGATAGAGGACATCTTGCGCTCCACGCCTGAAGTGCTGTCATACTCTCGTCGAACTGGAACGCAACTTAGCGAGGGATTGACGGAAGCGAATCAAGGCGACTTTTTCGTGCGTCTCAAGCCGCCGCCTCGGCGTTCCGTTTACCAAGTCATGGACACGCTGCGACGGCAAATCGAGCGGCAGGTTCCCGGACTGAACATCGAGATGGCGCAACTCATGGAAGATCTGATCGGCGACCTAACTGCCGTGCCTCAGCCCATTGAAATCAAACTATACGGGGATGACCCGAAAACGCTCATGAATGCTGCTCCCAAAATTGCTCAGGCAATCGCAAACGTTCCTGGAGTGGTAGACATAAAAAACGGCATCACTCTCGCGGGGGATGCTTTAGAGCTTGAGATCGACCGCGATCGGGCTGCGTTGGAAGGGATTGAACCGGAGGCAATTACGGCACAGCTCCGCTCCTACTTGACCGGCGATGTAGCTACCCGGGTGCGCCGCGGGGAAAAATTCATCGGTATTCGAGTGTGGGTACCGAAACACGTAAGGGCCACGACAGACGAGATCCCCCATCTGTGGATGCAATCACCTGACGGTCATTGGTTCCCGCTAAAGCGCGTCGCCAAAGTGCGGATGGTGACGGGACAGCCCGAGATTACACGAGACAACCTCAAGCGAATGCTGGCTATAACCGCTCGTATTAGTGGGCGGGACATGGGGTCTACCGTGAGTGATGTGAAGCGGGTATTGGCCGGAAACGGGTTGATTCCTTCCGGGACGTACTACGATCTCGGTGGATTGTACAGACAGCAGAGGATTGCTTTTAAGGCTTTAATCGCAGTGTTTGCCGGGGCGGTAGCGTTAGTCTTCTTGTTGCTGCTCTTTCTCTACGAACGTTTTCGTGTGGCGGTGGCGATTCTGGGCATGCCGCTCTTGGCTATTGCCGCGGTGTTTGTCGGCCTTTGGGTAACGGGCGTTGAACTGAACATTACATCCATGATGGGCATGACCATGGTGGTGGGCATTGTCACCGAGGTCGCGATTTTCTACTTTTCCGAGTATCAGGACTTGCGAATTGCGGCCACGACGGCGGACCGGGCTCTGGTGGAAGCCGGAATAAATCGCATGCGCCCGATCGCCATGACAACGTTGGCGGCAATTCTGGCTCTTTTCCCCCTGGCTCTGGGACTCGGTCAAGGCGCCGCCATGCAACAGCCTCTCGCTATTGCCATCATTTCGGGGTTGGTGGTCCAGATGCCCTTGGTTCTGATTGTCATGCCTGTGCTTTTTCACCGAATCCTGGATCGGGCCGGGGCCAGCTTTGGGAGCCAGGGCCACGGACGAGAGTAGTGTCTGGCTCACATCAATAGAGAGGCTAAGGCGCGGGTTGTTCGCCGGGAACACTTAGGATACTTTCGCATAACCGGCAAAGCATACCGAATCGTTTCACGAGGCATGTCTTTGGCCCGGTACACCTCACATTCCGCACAGGTTGAGAGGGTTTTTGGATATTTCTTTATTCACGTTGGTTCGTGGCATGCGGCTTGGCATAGGGCTTGAAACGACTGATACCAATGTGCCTGCAAAGAAGCGGCATTGCCGCGCCCGGCCGGCCGGTTTCAAAATCCCCCTTGTTTCAACGGGGCAAGTCCGGTACCCCTCTCTAGCCGAAGAACGACCAGGGGAATTTCATTTGACAGGTGGCTGGACGAATCCGTCGGAATCTCGCTCATTCGAAAGCGCATCCGTATGACGTGACTGCTTGCGGCACTCTCCAGTCTTTATCGCCCAACGAGGCGATGTCCAAAAGCCGATCAGCGCAGGCTTTTGGCGAGAATCAGGAAAGATTGAAAGCATAGGCGACATCGAAAACACGTTTACGCTGGGCTAGCATGATCAACTTGATCTGTGATATCCAAACCGTATCACGCGCGAAACGGCCCCTTGGAAAAACTCCGGCCGAAGGCCAAGATCCGCGAGACCGTCAAGCCTGCGCGCGCCGCCTCCTTGTTGGTCGGGCGACGCCAAGGCGCCAGGGTCAAGGCGAGCGTGGACCGACTCGCGATGGCGACTATCGGAGACGGTAAAGATGCGACCTGAGCAAGACCTCAAGAGAAGCGTTCTCGTTTTTTTGGTGATGACGTTGGTGGCTGTATCGTTCCCCGCGTATCTTCGGCTTCCTTTGAGCAGCGCTGCAGGAGACGGCCCACAACGGCCAACCACAGACGTCGAGCCGCGGGGTAAACCGCGGTTGCTGATCCAGGCCAGAATCGACAGTGGACTCTGGATCACGACGACGTCGATCTACCCGCTCAAGAGCCAAAGGGTTTCGCTGAGGGTCAGGAAGATTCCCAACGGGAAAGTGAGGTGGTTCCGTATCCGGCCCGATACCTCGCCGATGTACAAGAACGCAAATCATCCCTGGGAGAAGAATCCGTACAAGTGGGTCGGATTAGCGAAGATCAAATACCACAGAATAGAGTTGGTCGGGCTTAGGGGGCGATGGGAGATCCGGCCCTTCGATCCGCCTGACTCAGCTCATCGGCGGGTCGCAAACCGGGCCCCGGCTGGGCTCATCACCCGTGTCCCCGGTGAAGGCCGGCCCGACGTGCAGTCCGTCGGGAGTTTCTGGTTCCAGGTAGAAGTGGAAGACTCGGGCACGTCTGTGAGGTCATACGGAATCGAAGACAATGACAAGCGAGGGCTTAATCCGAAGGTGTTCCGCGTTTCCCGGAGAGACGGCAAAGGGTATCTGGGATTTCTCACATCCTTTTTCAATGTTCCGGGCCTCTTCGGGTCGATCCCCTATCAAAGTCACAATTACATCGGGGTGGATTGCGCGGACGTGCTGGTGGCCGCCTACTGTAAATGGAAAAACACTCGGATCAAGAAGGACCAGTGTGTTGCCGGGCTCGTAAAAGGTCTGCTCAAGGTGTTGGAGTCTGACCTTCGTGACGGCAATCCTGAGCGGCGGATCCGATGGGGCACGGATGTTCGCGCGGGCTACCTTCTTGCAGTGAGGTATGTCGGAGCGAAGAGCTATCAGCATATCGGCGCGCTGGCCGAAGACGCGAACAGCAACGGATTGCTTGACGCTGAAGACCTCGTGCTCCATGCCGGGCCCAGCCCTCTCCATTACACGAGGTTCAAAACCGGTAAGTTTGACGGGCACATCATGGTACTGAAACCTGATTTTTCCCGCCTCGCCGGGCACTGAGAGCGGGATCGAAACAAAGGTGAGCCGAGGTAACGCACGCGGCACGTTTGCTCGGCCACACACCGTACTGTCGAAAGCTGGACCGGCCAAGGGGCCCAGCTTGGGAGAGTCTGAATCAAGGTCCTCAAGAGAACAATCGAGGGCATAATCGATCCTTTTCTACGACCGGTACCAATCTTCTTTCTCAGGGGGTTTGACCGGGCGGAGAGAGATGGTAGAATACGGAACCCTGTTCGAGTCACGCTGAGGACTTCGGGAGCGTTTTCGGTGATCGTGCACAATTCCGTTCTGGAGCTGCAGACCGAGGGCTTTTGCGACTGCCGGGACATCACTGCAGGCCTGGAGCGGTGCCTTGGCGAGTCCGGAGTGAAGGACGGCCTGCTCACCGTTATCAACCCCGGCTCAACCGGCGCGATCACAACCATTGAGTTCGAATCCGGCGCGATAAACGACCTCAGACGGGCGATCGAGAGACTCGCTCCGGAGGATGCAGACTATGCTCACAACCTGCGCTGGCACGACGGGAACGGGTTCTCACACGTGAGATCGGCCCTATTGAAGCCCTCGCTTGGGATTCCGGTCGTCGACGGCAGGCTCTGCCTGGGCACCTGGCAACAGGTGGTTTTTCTCGATTTCGACAACAGATCGCGGAATCGAAGGTTGGTTGTGCAGGTTATGGGAAACGGGCGCGGCGATCGGGACGCCGATTGAAACCAAGGCACGACCAAGGAAGGACCACTTGTCTTTTCCTTAGGCGGCGAAATGGGCCCTCGCCGACCCTTTGGCCGGGGCGCGAGAGGGTATTTTCGAAGCCCTTCGGTACGACGCGCCCTTCACCCATTTGATCGTGAACTGCCATGAGAACAAGGGCCATGTCCGCGAGCCGAGAGATCTCCCTGCACCCTCACGCGCAGGGAGGGACACTGCGACGCTTCACGCGGCCTTTGACTCGGAAGCCTATCGCAATTTGAGCTGAGATGCGTGATGCTTAAGGTAACCAACCTTTTAGTCTTCTTCGAGAACGCGCTGGCTCTGAATGACCTTTCCCTTGAGGTCGGACAGGGGGAGGTCGTTGCAGTGCTCGGTTCCAACAGCGCGGGCAAGACCACCTTGATGAACACAGTCTCGGGTCTACTGCTCGACCTGAAAAAGAAGGAAGAGCGTCGTGGAGGAGAACGAATCACCATTATGGGCCGGGTGATCTTCGAAGGCCGGGACGTAATCACCATGTCGCCGAGCCGACGCGTGAAACGCGGTATCGTGCTGTGCCAGGAGAGGCATCCCATCTTTCGGGACAGCGACGTGCTGGAGAATCTGAAAATAGCCGGGTACCTGGCTCCGCGGGGCTGGGTGAAAAATGGGATCGATTCGGTTCTGGCAATTTTCCCCCAACTCAAGAGGCTGAGAAGGCGCCGGGCCGGTCTCCTGAGTGGCGGAGAACAACAAATGCTGGCCATCGGCATCGGGCTGATGGCTCGACCCCGTCTGCTGCTCATGGACGAGCCCTTGTTGGGCCTAAGCCCACTGTTACAGGCTGATCTCGCCCGAGCCGTCAACCGGATCAGCGAAGAGGGTATCACGATTCTCGTCAGCGAGCAGTTCGCCCGTCCCATAATACCCATTATCGATCGAGGCTATGTTATCGAGAACGGGATGTTGGTTTTCTCCGGGAGTCGAGACGAGGTGATGGACAATCCTGAAGTGAAATCAGCCTATCTTGGAGTATGAAGTGGCCGATACCCGAGCGGAATACCCTGCAAAGGGCCTGTACGCAGCCTTTCAAGAGAGGGTCCGAAAGACCCCTGACAAGACCGCACTCATCTATCTAGGCTGTACGTTCAGCTTTCGTCGGCTTGACGAGATGATACTCTCCCTCGCCGCGTCCCTGCGCCGGATGGGCCTGGCACCGGACCAAGCCGCGATCCTCTATTTGTACAACCTGCCCCAGACGGTCATTGCCTGGTTGGCTTTGCAGAGGCTCGGGGCGATCGCTGTTCCGGTAGCCCCGGTCTATTCGGCCTACGACCTGAAGTATCTGGCTTCCGACTGCGGAGCTGATACCATCTTCTGTATGGACAGCAACTTCAACTACGTTGCCGAGGTGCTTCCTGTAACGCCGTTGAAGCGCGTGGTTCATACAAACGTACTTGACCTCGTGCCCTGGTGGAAACGAGCCATTGCGCGGGGCCTGGAAAGAGTTGCCAGAGGCCGTTCCCCGCAGGGTCCTGAAGTATACGGATTTAAGCAGCTCCTCAAGCGGGGTCGTCCCGATGATCTGCCGGGCTTTCAACCCCGGGACCCCGATAGTACTGCCCTTATCGTCTACACGGGTGGGACCACGGGATTCCCCAAGGGTGTGCCCCTCTCCTCCGGCCTTTTCCTGAACAACATCCGAGAGTGGCGGAAAGCCGGCCTGGGCGTCGTGCCTGCCGGTGAAGCGGTGACGGCACTGGCAGCCCCTATGTACCACGTGATCGGGCAGATGGAGATGGCAACTCCATTGCTCGAAGGTGGAGAAACGCTCATCATCCTCCCACGAGTAGTTTTGGACGGTCTGTTGCACCAGATCGAGTATCACCGGGCCACGAACATGTTCGCGGTGCCCGCGCTCTATCGGATGATCCTGGAACACGATCGATTGAACCTCTACGATCTAAGTTCGCTGCGCTACTGCGGCGTGGGCGGGGACGTGCTCCCGGTGGAGGTGGCAAAACGGTGGAAGAACACGATCGGCGTTCCCCTGTACCAGGGCTACGGAACCACCGAGTTCTGCGGGGCGATTACGCTCTCGTATGCGGAGTCCGGAGAGCCGCCCGAAGGCAGCATCGGGAAGATAACCGAAGGGAGCAAGGTCAAGCTCGTGGACCCCGAGACTCTGCAGCCCGTGGCGCCGGGCCAGGCGGGAGAGCTGCTCGGTGCAATGCCCTGGGGTGTCAAGGCATATTGGAAAAAGCCTGAGGAGACCGCGGACTCCTTTCTGGAACTGGAGGGAGAAATCTGGTACCGCACAAAGGACGTCATACGCGAGGATGAACAGGGCTGGCTCTTCTTTATGGACCGGTCCGTCGACATGATCAAACATAAAGGCTACCGGGTCGCAGCGGCCGAGATCGAACGGATACTCCAGGAGCATCCTGCAGTGGTGGCCGCGTGCGTTGTGGGCATCCCGGACGACAAAGTCGGTGAGCGAATCAAAGCTTTCGTCGTCATGAAGCAGGATGTACGCGGGCTGAGCAGCTATGAACTCATCAATTGGTGTCGTGATCGTCTCGCGCCGTACAAGGTTCCGCACTACATAGAATTCCGCGACATGTTGCCGAAATCCAAAGTCGGCAAGATGCTCCGTCGTGAAATGCGTGCGGAAGAACAGAGAAAATTGACGGCTTGACCAGGGTGCTCTCCGGCGAGGAAAAAGATTAGGCCAAAAGAGATGCACGAAGCGGGAAGATATCAAATACTTCGACCACTGAAGGATAAGAGCACAGGGTAGATAAGTAATTTCGTCTCATGCCTCGTCCGCCAATCGTGTTTTGCTTGGTCCCGGACTTCAGCGCTGGGCGGGTCCCATGGACTGACGCGGCGATTTGCTCCGCCACCCCTCTCCGCCGCACTGGTTGCTTGCTAAAGGAGAGGCTTTCGTTTAGTATTTTTTACCCCTGCCTCATGTCGCGCACGCGCGAAACGAGCCGGCAGGCTGTAATCCCACTCCCCCGGGGAGACGAGAATTTTCACCCTTGGATTCGAGGAGAAAAATGCGTAGCCCCAGGCGGCACATCGCTATGAAAGCCAAATATATCAAGATGATACCTTATGTGGTATGGAGGCGAAGCTTATCTTCAGTGGCTCTTTGGTGCGAGACGTGAATGTTCAACTCATGCGAGTGTACCGGCACCTGATTGCTCTGGTGCGGCGAATCCGATACAACCACCTGTTGTTTCTGGGAATTGTCATTGTAAGCGGGACGGCGTTTTGGCTAGCGTACCAATTACGCTTTGATTTTACCGTACCCGATTACTACTGGAACCAGTGTCTGCACCTTCTGCCGTACGTCGCCTTGGCGAAGGCCTTTCTCTTTTACCTTCTTCGGGGGCACGCCACGGGCTGGCGTTACGTCGGCATAAGGCATATTGCGTTTCTCACAATCTTTGCCACGCTGTGCGCGGCCATACTCCTGTGCTTGTCTTTGATACACTTCTCGCTGCGGATCCCCAGAGGCGTGATCTGTATTGATTGGTTGCTCAGCCTTGTCCTGATCGGCGGTCTCAGGATCAGCGCCCGGTTCATACGGGAGGAAGTGGTACCGCGTGTGCAGCGGATGAACCGTGAGGAGGGCCTCAGGACGGTCATAATCGGGTCCGGCGATGCGGCAGAGATGCTGATCAGAGAGATCAGGAGGAATCCCGAATCGGGGTATCGCGTGGTAGCGTTCTTTGACGACGATCCTGCAAAGAAAGGGATGTCCGTGCACGGAATACGTGTGGAGGGTCCCGTGGACGCGGCAAAGAGTTTCGTTGAGCACACTCGCGTGGATACCGCCATCGTTGCCATGCCCTCTGCAGATCGATCCCAGATGAAACGAATTCGAGACATCTTCAGGGAATTGAACATCCCCCTCAAGACACTGCCCCGTCTCCACGAAATAATAGAGCAGTCCCCCGCGCTTGAACAACTCAGGGAAATCACTATTACCGACCTCCTCGGACGGGAGGAGATTCACATCGACAGCCATCAGGTGCAGGATCTTATCGAAGGAAAGACCATCCTCGTAACCGGCGCGGGTGGGAGTATCGGGTCGGAATTGTGCCAGCAGGCTCTCAGACGTCGTCCTGAGCGACTTATCCTGATGGAACGGTCCGAAAACAGCCTGTTCCACATTCACAACAGCCTGGCATCTCTGCCCGTCCGGCCTCAACGGCCGACACTGGTCCCTCTTCTCTGCGACGTCAAAGATGGGGAGGCGGTGCTCCGCGAACTCAGGAGACACCGGCCCACCCTAGTCTTCCACGCGGCCGCACACAAGCATGTGGCCATGCAGGAAGTAAATGCCCTAGAGTGTTTCAACAACAATGTCGGAGGCATGCGAACACTGGCCAGGGCCTGCGTTGAGGTTGGAGTCGACCGTTTCACGCTGATTTCATCCGATAAGGCGGTGAATCCGCGCAGCGTAATGGGAGCCACCAAGAGGGTCTGCGAGATGTACAGCCAGGCGATGAACCAACTCAGCTCGACGAAATTCCTGGCTGTCAGATTTGGAAATGTGTTGGCCTCGGAGGGAAGCGTTGTCCCCATCTTCCTCGAGCAGATCGCCAAAGGCGGTCCGGTGACCGTCACACATCCTGAGGTGAAAAGGTATTTCATGACCATTTCCGAGGCGGTGACTCTGCTACTCCAGGCGGCCGCGCTCGGCTATTCGGGTCGGATCATGATGCTGGACATGGGCGAGCCCGTGAAGATCGTGGACCTTGCCCGTCAGTTGATCAGTCTTGCGGGAAGGAATTCCGATGAAATTCCCATAGAATTTACAGGTCTCAAACCGGGCGAGAAGCTCTTCGAGGAACTCAAGGACACCAAGGAATCCTATCTGCCGACTTCCCACCCTAAGATCAAGATCGTCAACCGGAGTCTTTCCGATCCGGGTGAGGTACTTGCCGCAATCGATCGAACTATAGAGGAACTCTCACGGCCGTCGGCGTACAAAGATGTGCGAAAGGCGCTTCAGAGGCTCGTTCCCGAATATCGGCCCACTGAAGATGTTGATCTGACTGAATTCACAGGCGAAGCTGAACACGACCAGGATGTTTCCGGCTCGTTTCGTGTGCTGCCAATCTGACCACCGTCGCGGATCCCCAACGAAGGCAGACGGCCTGCCGGCCCGAGAATCGAGCAGCTTTTGGAGAGACGGGAGTGGGGACGGTCTTCGTGTACGACGGCCCTTCCCTGGAGGCTCCTCTATTCTCCTTCCACTACGATACTGGGTGGCGACTGTTAGGTGTCCCAGGTAAAGCATAATGTCGTCGCGAATTACATAGGACAGTTCTGGACCTCATTAACGGGGTTCATTTTCGTTCCCCTGTACATCACGTTAATGGGGATCGAATCCTACGGACTCGTGGGGTTCTTCGGCTCGCTGGCCGGGATTTTCCAGATTCTTGACTTAGGCCTGAACGTCACCACGATTCGGGAGGTCGCTCGTCTGTCCGCTTCTTCGGGAAATGAACGGCGAATGAGGGATCTCATCAGGACGCTCGAGTGCATCTATTGGGTCGTCGCCCTGGGGATCGCTCTGGTGGTCGTCGCGTCCTCTTATTGGATAGCCCACCACTGGCTCAGACCGGAACACATGTCGTCGGAGGGGATTCAGCAGTCAGTAATGCTCATGGGAGTGGCTCTTGGGTTCCGCTGGCCTTACGCTCTCTATTCGGGTGGTCTTCGAGGACTTCAGCGGCAGGTGCTTCTCAATTGGATCGTGGGGATTGGCGCCACCCTAAGGGGTCTTGGCGTGGTTCTCGTTTTGTGGCTTGTATCGCCGACGATTCAAGCGTTTCTGCTGTGGCAGATTGCTGTTGACATATGCCAGACCGGTATCTGTGCGATCCTCCTGCGGCGGAGGTTGCCGCGGGCCATGGGACGACCGAGATTCAGACCGGCAATACTCCGCGAGATCTGGCTCTTCTCCGCGGGAATCGCCGGAAACAGCGTCCTGTACGGCATCTTGACGCAGATGGACAAGATCGTATTAAGCAAGATGCTGACCCTGGAGGCATTCGGTTACTACTCTCTCGCAGCCGTTGCAGCGGCCGCGCTCCTGAAGTTCCTGGCGCCCGTTGAGGCCGCGCTCTTCCCAAGATTTTCCGAGCTGATATCGGTCCGCGACGAAGAAAAACTGGAAAAACTCTATCATGTAAGTTGCCAGCTTGTGACCGTACTATTGGTTTCCGGTGCCGTCGTCATGGCGCTCTTCTCCGAACAGATCCTGCTGGCCTGGACCGGAAACAGCCACGCGGTTACGAGCAGCTATCTTGTCCTGAGCATCTTGGCGGTAGGCACAGGCATCCATGGAACGACAGGCCTGGCATCATCTCTGCAATTTGCGCACGGCTGGACCTCACTGAACATCCTCCAGAACGCCATATCAGTGGCCGTCGGGCTGCCCCTTTTGGTCATGCTTACGAAATCCCACGGGGCCGAGGGAGCGGCGGTCGTCTGGGTAATACTCAGCCTCGGCGCCTTTCTCATCACCGTACCGATCATGCACACCCGTATTCTCAAAGGGCGTCAATGGCAGTGGTACCTCTATGACGTAGGCCTTCCCGCGATCGCGGCCGTGGTGGTGGGAGTTCTTGCATGGTACGCAGCCCCCCAACACTTGTCGAGAACGGAATGCCTGGTATATGTTGGCGTAGCTTTTGGGCTCGCATGTCTTGGTTCCGCGATGGCCGCCACGGAGCTGAGGAGATGGATACTTGACTGGAGGGCTCGAATTCCGTCGCATCGGTGACGCAGCTGCGCACGAGGGGAAATGCAGCTCTACAGCGCTCTCGATCCCCCGCGACACGTGAGATTGTCAAGGTCATGTCATTACGCATCCTTTGCATCTATACGGTCGGCAACTACGTTGATCGAGACAGACCGTTAGACGCGGCATTCTACATCCCCTTCGGCCTCGCGTATGTGGCGACCTCGCTGCAGCGCGAAGGCCACCGTGTGCGAACCCTGGTCCTGACTCCGGACTCACCGCTGGCTTCTCCCCTGGGAAACGTGCTGCAAGAGTTCCGTCCGCAACTTCTCTGCCTCACTGCCGTCTCCACCCAGTTCCCGCTCGTCAAGAAGGTCGCGGAAAGCGCCAGGCACTACGATCCGAACGTGTACATTGCCCTAGGGGGTCCGCACGCCTCCTTGAACCCCGAGGATGCCATGGGGTGCCCGCCCATTGACGCGATATGTTTGGGGGAAGGTGATCGGGCGATTGTGCAACTTGCCGAGCAACTGGAAGCAGGCGAGGAACCCGGAGACATACCGAATTTCCGGTTCAGGAGACGGGGATCCGGCAGGATCGAGATCAACGCACTTGAGCCGTTTCATGAGGATCTCGACGGGCTCCCATTCATTGACCGGGCCATGTGGCGGCCCTGGATCCTCGAACCGGAGGTGATGCCGAGCGTTCTGTTGGGCAGGGGGTGTCCAAACAGCTGCTCGTACTGTTCGAATCACGCGCTGAAAAAACTCGCAACCGGGCGGTACGTGAGGTTCAGGTCGCCAGAAAACGTTGTGGCCGAAATCGCTCAGATCGCCCGGAACCCCTCGGTGAGCGAAATCCACCTCGAAGTGGAGACGATCGGCGGCAATATGAAGTTCGCGTTTGACCTCTGCAAGGCCCTGGAGGCCTTCAATGCCGCTCGGAAAGACCCGGTCGCGTTCGAATTGAATCTTGCACTGAGTTCACGGCTCGTGACCGATGAAGATCTAACGGAACAATTGCTCGCGGCTTTTCGCAAAGCAAACATAACAAAGCTCGACGTGGGATTGGAGTCCGGTTCGCCACGCATACGAAATGAGGTGCTCAGAAGGCCGCGTTATACGAATGACCAGTTCATTGGATTCTGCCGCAAAGCCGCTGATCACCAAGTGGGAATCAAAACGTACGTCATGATCGGACTCCCCTCCGAGACTCTCGAAGACTGGCGCCAAACACTCGACGTGCTGAGGCACGCGCGTCCCGCGCAGATCCAATTGGGGATCTTCTACCCCTATCCGGGGACCGACATTTATGATCTCGCCCGGGAACTCGGTCACACCCCTGACGAGAAGGTCGATGGAGCCCGGGAACGAAAGCGGGTCGCGCTCGGCCTGCCCGGATTCGGCAGGACCCGAATAGCTACGGAATATGCGCTGTGCGAGTTTCGTGTGTACAAGGGAACATGGAGTTTCGCCAGACGCGCCTTCTCCGTCGTCCGAGCCTTGGTGGGTCTCTATCCGGACGTGGGGCACGTGCTCTACCGGTTTACCAGACAAACATCCCTGGGCCGCGGCCTCCGCGGCATGATACCGTCTTCCTGGAAAGGAATAGCCCCCTTGGGCAACGGTGACCACACGAAGCCCCCCGCACAAGGCCACCTGATCGAGTGACGTGACATGCGCATAATCATTCACACGTCGGCCCTTGAGATGGGCGGGGCGGAGCGGGTCCTGACCACCATGGCCAACTACTGGGCCGAGAAGGGATGGGAAATCATCATCCTAACGCACGATGACGGATCCGAGCCACCTTTTTTCGAGCTTGCGGAATCGGTCCGTCTCATCCCCATGGGAACCGGCGCGCCCTATGCAGGGCTGCTCGCAGCCCTCACGCGGAACATCGGGAGGACGCTTTGCGTACGGAAGGAACTCGTCAAGGCACAACCGGACTGCATTATCGCGCTTGGCGAATCGAATGGAGTTCGGAGCATACTCGCTTCCCTGAGGCTCGGCGTACCGGTAATCGTCGGCGAGCACTCGGATTACCGGGACACGGCAAGCTCCACTAGCGGATGGATCTGGGATTTGCTCAGATCGCTCTTTTATCCGCTGGCTGATCGCATCGTCGTACTCACTCAATGGAGCAAAGAGTGCTTCAACGACAGAATCCAGCGCAAAGCCACCGTGATTCCCGATCCAGTGCCAACGGACTGGCTTGCCGGGATCAAAGCCGGTCCGGAGGCCGCTTCGGGGCTTCCGGAAAATACCATTGCCGGGATGGGACGTTTTGTCCGACAGAAGAGATTCGACCTCCTCTTGAGAGCCTTTGCACTCGTTGCCCGAGAGAATGAGTGCTCGCTGATCATCGCAGGAGACGGCCCGCTGAGGCCGGAACTCGAAGAATTGACCCGACGATTGGATCTCGTCGACCGCGTCATGATGCCGGGATTGATCAAGGACCCTTGGCGTCTGCTCAGCAACGCGACGATGTTCGTGCTCTCATCCGAATTCGAACCCTTTGGCATGGTGCTCGTGGAAGCCATGTTCTGCGGTATGCCGGTCATAAGCTTCGATTGCCCGGCCGGTCCAAGGGAGATCATTCGGCACGGGATCGACGGAATCCTCGTGCCGCCCCTTGACGTTGAGGCCCTCGCACGGGAAATGGCGAGACTACTCAACGAAGCCGATGAAAGGAAGCGGCTTGCCGAGCGAGGTCCCGAAGTTGTCGAACGATTCGGACCGGAGCGAGTAATGGGAATCTGGGAAGAGCTTCTCGCCGAAGTCTGCCCGGATAGGAGACGGCCCAGGCCGTGAGTACCGGCCGCCCCTTCTCGACCGAAAGAACATCCAGTGGAAAATCCGACCGTTTCAATTGTCCTTCCAACATACAACGGGTCGCGCTATCTGGCCCAGGCTATTGAAAGCTGCCTGGGCCAGACCTTTCAAGACTGGGAACTCGTCATCGTTGACGATGCCTCCGACGACGACACACCGGAGATCATAGCTCGATACGCAGGACAGGATGCCCGCATTCGCTCCGTACGACATGAAAGGAACAGGAAGCTACCCGAGTCCTTGAACACGGGGTTCAATCTCGCAAGGGGCGACTTGCTGACATGGACCTCGGATGACAATTGCTATCGACCTGAAGCGCTCACCGCGATGGTCGCTTTTCTCGAGACACATCCGGATGTGGACATCGTCTACACCGACAGCACCATCATCGACGAGGAGGGAAATCCAATCCAGTACCGCAGGGTAAGAGAACCCGACGAGCTTCCGTACTGGAACTGCGTGGGCGAATGTTTCCTCTTTCGACGGCTCGTGTTCGAAACCATTGGGGGCTACGACACAGACTGGTTCCTGGTCGAGGATTACGATTTCTGGCTTCGCGCGGCAGAGCATTTTCGGATGGAAGCCTTTCACCGAAATCTATACCGGTACCGCGTACGACGGGGTTCTCTGAGCGACACCCGGAAGGAGCAGGTCTCACGAGCTACGAGCGCGTTGCTGAATCGACACCTCTCGATCCGACACCGAAGGCACCGAGATCAGTGCATGGCCTATCTTCGTTTGGCTCGAGAGGCCGCGTTCGTCAAAGCTAGGTTTTCGGCACTATCCTGGATGCTCAAGGCCTTTAGAGCGTCTCCCCGATCCATGTTTCATCGTAACGCTCTTGCGCCGATCATCCTGATACTCTTTGGAAACGCAACCTTTGAATCGATGAAGGAACATTACTGCAGGCTGCGCCACACCGCTTCGATGGGGCGCTCTTATCCCTTCCCCAACGCGAAGGGGGCCCGACTGACATCCTTTCACGTAAAATCGAAAAGGTTTCTCCGATTGGCCCTTCAAGCGGCCCGGTTGCCAGAGATGCCAGCCCTTGTCAAGGTCGTCTGGGACGATTGGCGCAGCATGCATCCCCCGGACCAACCGACTCAGGATCGATTGAACGGGGCCCTCGATTGGCTCGCCGCTGCCATGGATGCAACGTCGCAAGATGGTATCTCGTCTGGATTTTCCATGCCCTGGGGTTGGTTGCCTTCCTATCTCGAGACGACCGGATATATCATTCCGACACTTTATGAAGCAGCGCGACTCGAAAATCTTCCCGCTCTCAAAGCGTCGGCGACCCGGCAGGCCGAATGGATACTATCACACCAGAGGGAATCCGGAGGAATTGCAGGTGGGCTGGGCACAGGGGGGCTCCCTCTCGTTTTCGACACGGGGCAGGCCCTGTTCGGGCTGCTTTCGGCGTACAGAGAATCCGGTCGATTCGATTTCCTGTCGGCCGCGGAGAAAGCAGGATCGTTTCTATTGGACAGCCTAGACGAGCAGGGTTGCTTTGTTCGAAACCTGTGGCTCAACTGTGTTCACACGTATAACGTCCGGGTCTCTTGGGCACTCCTGCTCCTCGCGGAAGAAACCGGTCGAAAGGTTTTCCGCGAGGCGGCCGAAGCCAATCTCAACTGGACAATTGCCCAACAGACTTACACGGGGTTCTTCCTAGGCAATACTTTTTCCCCTGACGGTCTCATGTACACCCACGCGCTTGGGTATACGTTGCGAGGTCTTGTCGAGTGCGCTCTCATGCTTCAACGGGATGATCTGTATCACTCGGTTCACGCAGCGCTGAGCAGCCTACTCGACGACGCGCTGAACAAAGGGTTCCTGGCCGGCACATACGACCCCGATTGGAGAGGAGACATGAGTTGGACCTGTCTGACCGGGAATTGCCAGATCGCCATAGTTTTTCACCGTGCAGCCGCGTTGGCGGATGACCCGGCCGTGTACAAGCAAGCTTTTCTTCAGCTTTTGCATTACGTCAAAATGACGCAGAACCTTGTTTCGAAGCATCCCGGCGTTCGGGGTGGAATTAAAGGATCGCACCCTATCTGGGGGGAATACCAGCGGTTCAAGTACCCAAACTGGGCGGCCAAATTCTTCATCGATGCGCTGCTCCTGGAAGTTCACGGCAAAGGGGGCTCACGAGGATGAAGCCCCGGCTTGCGGGCGTCTTCTATGAGTTCAGAAGGATAGTAGCCTTGATATCCGGCGCTCTTCCGGGCTTCAAACCCTGGCTCCTGCGTCGGTATTTCCGGGCACAGGATCTGCACAAGAGTTTCCGGCTGCACCTGGCAAAGAAGAGACCACCCGTCACTCGCGCCCAACTCATTCGTCAACTCCGCGAGCTAGGCCCCGGGGCCGGAGACGTCGTGATGCTCCACAGCAGCCTGAGCGCGATGGGATTTATCGAAGGGGGCGCAGACACCGTGATCGACGCGCTTTTTGATGTGCTCGGACCCCAAGGCACACTTCTCGTTCCAGCCTATTCCCTTGCAGACTGGTCCGTTGGGAACCTCCGTAACCTTCCTGTCCTGGAACCCGATGCGCCTTCCCAGATGGGCATCATATCGAACAGGCTGATGAAGCGGGAGGGAGTGGTGCGAAGCCACCATCCTACCCATCGCTGGGTGGGGGTGGGCCCTCATGCAGAGTACTTGTTGAAGGATCATCACCGTTCGGTCACTCCCTGCGGGCATGATTCTCCCTTTGACCGGATGCTGGAACTCGACGGCTGGGTGCTGACCCTCGGGTCACCGTGGGGCAGGTGTACCTTCTGGCACGTTATCGAAGACCGCGTTGATTTTCCGCTGAATGTCTATTACCCCGAGGATTTCCAGGGACCCGTTCGGTTTCCCGGCGGGATCATTCGCCGTGTTCCTTTCAGAATCCATGACCCGGTGCTTGGGCGCGTCAGAATCGATGAAAGAAGAGATCACGAGTGGATGATCCTGGAACGTTTTCGACGGTACGGGCTCGTCAGAGAGGGCAAGATCGGAGCCGGCAAGGGTGTCGCGGTGAGGGCTCGGGACTTTTTCAAAGGGCTGGAAAACCTTCTTGAAGAAGGCATCACCATCTATAAAGGCAAGCCGTGAACATCTAATCTTGAAAGACCGGGAATAGATCCACCAGCCCTAATTGATGCAGGCGTGGGGGAAGTCACAAAGGGAGATTTTGTGGGAGGAGCGAATGGGCGTCAAAGAGAGAAATGTCGTCATGGCCATTTTCATTCTCGCGATGGCGCCTCATGTATATCGGCTGTCATTTCCGCAGGATCGCTTTCTCCACGACGACGCGTATTACTACCTGAAGACGGCACGAAACATTGCCGCCGGATTCGGTCCGACCTTTGACCGCGAGAACGTGACCAACGGCTTCCATCCGTTGTGGATGGGGGTATGTGTCCTTGCCTCTTACCTGACGAGCGATGCGGATCTGTACGTGCAGATCGCTCTTGCGCTCAATGTGCTCTTTGCGCTCCTGTTGTCCGTCCAGCTTTTCCGGATGTTCCGTGTAGAGCTGGGCCTTTTCTTTATCGGCTTCTTGGTATGCCTTATCAACTGGTCCCTGTATACCGCGTTGAGTCTCATCTCGGGTCTCGAAACAGCACTCTACGTCCTGCTGGTGATGCTCGTGGTGGAGCTGATGCACACGATGTCGTGGTCCAGCCCAAGGCAACTGGTTCAGCTCGGCGTCCTCCTGGGACTGACCTTTCTCGCTCGGACCTCCTTCGGTCTGTTTCTTCCCGTCTTGATTGCGTACATGATTTGGAATCGGAGTATCCTCAGTGTACGGGGAGCCGTGCGGATCGGACTCCTGATGGTTGTGCCCGCGGCTCTTCTCACATTTCCCTATCTCGCGTGGAACTACAGTCTGAGCGGTCATTTCCAGCAGATCAGCGGACTGGTGCTCAACCAGTTCCATTCCGCGCTCTCCCCTGCGGGTGTCATCCTCCATGCTGTGAAGACCGTGCCGAAGGCAGTGATGCTGAGGCCGCTGTGGGTAAACGCGGTCATGGTTGTGTGGGCTACTCTTTTTCTTCTGGTTCTCGCGCGGTCCAGGCCGATTCCGGGATTCTTCCGAGACGACAGATTGTATGTTCTCGTGGTTTACTCAGCAATTCTCCTTGTGTATTACATGAGCCACTTCGCGGAGGGAACGAGAACGTGGCATTATATGGTCCCGTGGGTGACTCTTCAGATCGTTTTCGTACACTTCGTCAAGGCATCCTACGATTTGTTCGCGACGTCTCGGGCCGCTCGAACCGCTATTGTCGGACTAATCATTCTCATGTCGCTGAATTATCTTGTTCAGGAGCCGCTTTTCATCTCCAACGGTATGAAACTCCACCCTTATTATCTCAGTGAGAAGGACTACGCTCGGGAGATGACGAACTGGGTCAAGAGCCATCTCCCTGCCGACGCGAGAATCGGCGTTTTTAACGCGGGGTACATCGGGTACCATTCCGGCCGGAAAGTAATCAATCTCGACGGGCTCATCAACGGCATGGAACTCTACACCTATCTCTCGGACGGTCGAGGTGTATGGAAATATGCTTTGGACAAGAAGCTCGGTTACCTTGCCGATGTCTTTTTCGGGCGTCCCCCACTGTTGGACTCCGAAATCGGACCGCGCCTGAAACTGGTTCACCGGCTCGGACCTACCCAGATACGGCGTGGAGGCAAACCCACCTATGTGGACGCGTATGTCTGGAAAATCGTCAAGGATTCGCCCTGATGTCGGATAGCGATCAACGGACCATATGTGCCTAATATCCCCAAGCCCGTAAAATCCGCGGTAAACCTCCATGATTTCATCAAAGGCAAATCGCGTGTTTTGGATAATGCTCGGCCTGGCGGTATCTGTCCTGACGGTGCCCCGTCTCCTGATCAATTACGGCATGGACGGGGACGCGATACGGAGTATGGTCGTTGCGCGACATCTTGTCGAAACAGGGATCTACGTTCCGTCTCGCCTCCCGGGGAATCCTCTCTACGAGTATGTGCTGGCCCTGGTGTCCCTTGCGGACGGGCATGTGCTCTCCAACCTCATCGCGCTGGCGAGCTTCGGCTTGTGCATAGGAGCTTTTCACCTCATCGTCCGAGATCGGAACCATGGGGTCATTCTCACGGCGCTCTTTGCCCTGACGCCGATACTGCTGCTCAATGCTGCGTCGACCATGGATTACCTTCCGGGTCTGGCGATGATCCTCATGAGCTACGTCTGTGCCCGAAGGGAGAGTTACGTACCGGGTTTCCTGCTGGCGGGGCTGTCAATAGGACTAAGGTTGTCCAATTCCCTGTTTCTGGTCCCGCTGAGTCTGTTCCTTCTGTTCCGGGGTGTCTCGACAGGGAGAATCGTCCTGTACGGTCTTTTCGGCCTGGTAACGGGGCTGGTTTTTTATGCTCCCATCGTCATGGAGTTCGGACTCCACTGGCTGTCGATTCCTCCGCATGCGTACCACGGGTTTTCGTACGTCCTTTTCGCGGGGTACAAGTTCATCACAGTGTTCGGGCCACTGGCAACGGCTGCCTTGGTGGTGATGGTCCTGTTGAACATCCGAAAGATCGTCGGGTTGACCACACACGAACTGCGCGATGAGAATCCGGACTACGTTCTTGAACTGACGAGCGTTCTCCTATTCCTTGCACTCTTCATCGTGCACGCGGATGAATCGGAATATTTGATTCCCGCAATTCCCTTCGGGTATTTACTTGCGGCACGATGGTTCGAAAAGCGGACACTAATCGTCTTCAGCGTACTCGTAATTTCCTTCGCGTTTGTTTCCGTTGAGTTCAAGGGAGGAGAAAGCGGACGGAGAAGGCTTGCCGCCTCGCTGCAACCGGGAATCTTGATCCGGGATTTTTCGGACAGGCGACATCTGGAAGTGCTTCGCCGGGAGATCAGTCGCTTTGACAAATCCGACAAAGCCGTCATACTTGACGGGTACGGACCGGTTCTGGGATTTGACAATCCTGGCCTGGTGAAAGCTGATTACCGGGAAATATCTCCGAATCTGTCGGAAGCCGGTATTGCAGAGCGCTCTTTTGTCTACAAACTGCCTTCGACCGATGTATATTTGGTCCACGGCATGTCAAAGGAGAATGTGGGCATTCTGAGGAGAGAAGGCTACAGGGTGTACTGCTTCTCGGAATCGGCTCCGAGTCACCTTATGCATTCCTGGGGATACAAGCCCAGTGACATCGGTCTCATACGTCTCGACATACGTGGAGAGAAGGCGTTCTACCGTCATCGGAAATAGCCGCTCCAATGGAGAGGATGGCCCGTCCGTGAATTGCCGATGATCTGTTAGCCAAAGCAATATCCTCCTGCCACCCATGTATGAGCGACAGCCGTTGATGCTGCGAAAACCGGTTCCCATAGACACCGAATGAAAGCTGCAAGAACCCAGTCCGGAAAGGCTGTCGGCCTGTCCCGGTGACCTCCTACCTTACTAAACATACTTGCTCCTGCGGGTCCGCGTGATGCTTAGGGTACTGCACGTTATTAACTGGTTCGAGTTAGGTGGCGTCGAAACACAGCTCCTGTACATTCTGCGAGAATACGACCGGAAACGGTTTCATATGGATGTCTGCACCATAGGACGACATGCCGGTCAGTTGGCTGAAGAAGCCTCGCGGACCGGCGCGGAAATATTGTCGTGTCCCAAGTCGCCTAATCTCTTTTCCTTTTCCCATCGATTCGCCTCTCAGATTGAGGGAAAGCACTACCACATCGTGCATTCAGCTTTCGAGGCCTGGAGCGGCCCCATATTGCGGGCAGCCCGCAACGCGCGGGTGCCGGTCAGAATAGCTCAACTGCACGCAATGCAACCGTGGCCCACTGAATACGGAGACTCTCTATCGTTGAGAGGCGCTCGGGCGGCGGTTTCGCTCTGGGGACGCTATTGGCTGTGTCGTCACGCCACACACGTCATAGCTGTTTCAAAGGCTGTCATGGAAGCGAGGCTGCCCTCATGTTTGAGAACCAAACCGGAGTTGGCATTGTGGACGGGGGGCGTTGACACAACTAGGTTTGCACCCACTGATGCAGAAGGACCAGGGCGGAGCGACTTTCCGATCATACTGTGGGTCGGGGCGCTGCGCCGGCCCAAGCGAATAGACATCCAATTCCGTGTGCTCAGTTCCGTTCGTAAGGCTATACCCGAGACCAAGCTGTTCTTGGTCGGCGGAGGTGTCCAACACTCGGCCCTCCGCGAACTGGCCGAACGAATGAAGATCGCTGATTCGGTGCGTTTTCTGGGCCCCCGAGATGACGTGCCGGAACTGATCCGCTCCGCCGACATATTTCTCTCCTGTTCCGAGACGGAAGGGCTGCCGACGGTACTCCTTGAGGCCCAGGCTTCGGGGGTACCCGTCGTGGCAACGGACATACCGCCCCACCGTGAAGCTCTGAGTCCGGTTTTGCACCCGTACCTTTTCAGACTCGACCAGCCGGAAGCAGGGGCCGAGGCGATTGTCAGAATCCTGACGGATGGCCGGTTGCGAGCGAGCCTTGGAAGGCAGGTGCGACAATTCATTTTGGAACGATACAGCGCCCCCGTCCAGCTCCGGCGGCTGGAAAACCACTATGAATACTGGTTAAAAGCGTGTCAGGGAAAAGAGCGTTTCCCGTGACTCGCCGGTTCCTCCTCAATGGCCCCAAAGAATGTTGTCCCGACGCGCCAGACCTGTCAAGGCGGGCGCATCGGGGGACGGCAGGCTAACGTCCCAAATGAGAAACAAACCTACCCCGCGTTCAACATGCGGGGATCGAGTGAGGAACCGCCACCTTCGGAGGCTCGGCACCTCGGGAATTACCGAGCACTTTTCGCATCGTGGTCGCTGATCGTGGTCCCTCCCGTTCTGAGAGAGCACGCAAGTCTTCCCAGGCGAGTCACGCCGAGCAGTCCGCCATACTCAACAACTTCCACCCCTCCGAATCCTCTCTTGAATTCGCCTATTTGTCGTAGTTCTTTTCCAGCATCGGGCGGTGGAATTCCACCCACGTCATAGACCGCGAAACCGTCTGCCTTCAGCTCGACGATGTCCACCCAATGGAGGCGCCGATTGGCTCTGCCAATGAGCCGGCGTCGAGACCTGCGGGGTTCCGCTCTGAAACGGGAGACCGAATACAATTGCCTGGCACGGCCGATTTCTCTATCAGCTACGTACGCATGGTAACACAAGGTTGTACCTTCATGATCCCTAACCAGCGAAAGAGACAACGCATTCACCTCGGAGAGAGAGGTCGTCCTGGGCCGGTGAGTCAAGGGAAGCTTCCTTTCTCTGGCAAAAGTCTCGTAGAAATCGCAAAAGGCTCTCACATCCTCACTGCGCGGAGAGGCAAGCCATGTTGTTTGCAAATCGTCCTTTGCGGACCTATTCACCTCGTATCGAGTATTCCGTGAGAATCGGCCCAAGATATGATCTTCATTCCTTCCGAGGTCAATAAGCAGGGTTCTTGCCTTCGGGAGATTGAGCGCCGGGCTCTTTGCCCCGATAAAGAGTACGATGTCCGTTTTGGTCTCGGGTACCACCGGAAAGTCGGCGAAGTATACTTCTCTGATCCTGAGGCCAAATCTCCTTCTCCCTACCACGACCATCGTTTCATTCGGCTCTTTTCTCACGGTGATGCTGAGTCGGCGGCACTTCACGACTAGTGTGTGCGCCGCTTCCCTCGTAGCCCAGTGAGCTTACCATCGTCGGCGATTCCAGGCAACCCGGCCCACCTTGCCTGCAAAGGAGGCCGGAGACGGCTACTCGATGCCATTGCGTGGTCGACCGGGCTCCAGTCAGGCACACCCCTGCCGGTCGGCTGATGAACGGCCGCTGCTGCTTCGGTGGTCAGTGAACAGGCTACCGTACTCGCTGAGAGTGGCCCCTGCGAAATGATCAGACGCAAGTTCGAAGAACTCGGCGAGGCTCCCATACAGTCTTTCGACAGCCCTTCTCGTCGGGAACGCGGGCCCGCCTTCGGGCATGAGGTTTGACGAGTGAGTCATGAACTCAAGGTACGCTCGGTCCTCTTTCAGGGACTGCCTGAGTATTGAAAGGAGCTGTCCGAGCCTCCACCTCCTCGGGCTGAGCATAAGGTACGGCGGCACGACGAGGTTGTAAGCTCTCCTCAACCGGTTTGTGGGCCTGAATCGATCCATGAAAGAATGGATCCGGGTTTTTCTCCTGAGGATCACCGTCAGGGGCAGCTCCAGCAAATCGGATCTTCCCGGCTTGCTGATGTCCGAGAGGTCTATGAGATAGGGTCGATCCGGGAAATCGGTGTAATCCGTACCACCGTACCGGCTCGGATCACCTATGTGACTGCGCCAACTGATGTGGGGAGTGACCGAACAGTCAACACGATAGCCGTTTTCCCGGAGCAGACGAGCGTAAACCTCATTGAACGCCCATCGTCCCGCTCGGTGGCTTGTAATTCTCGACTGAAACGTGTCCTCCAAAAACTTGGTTAAGTACTCAATTTTGCGCCTCATGACGTCATGGGGATATTCGATGAGATAGGGCTGGTAGTAATAGTCGTTTCCGGTCAGAGGATCCAGCGGAGGGCTGTTCCAGGCGTGCAGGTGCATTCCGATTTCTGCCCGTCCCCGTTCTACTAGATCCCGGCCGAATTCCTGAAAAAAGGGGTCCTCGGCCATTTCGTAATTTGTCAGATAGGTCGGCTTGAACCCGAAGCGCTCGCATAGTTCCTGGAATCGCGGTAATGACCTGGAATTTTGGGTGGTAATGTGTTGTGGGCGGGACCATAGATTGTCACCTTCAGCATCCACGGTGACAAGAAGGTACCTTGATTGTTCGACGGCACCGGCCGCGGACTCCTGGAAGTCTTCATACAGCATAAGGCAGCCTCTCGATTGCAGTTTACAGCACCGTATAGCTCCTGTCGGGGCGATTGTGACGTGGAAAGGCGTATACAACTTCAGCCGGACTTGGCGTTCGTGGTTGCCTCAATAATGTACCCGCTCGGCATGACATGGAGCCTTCCCGAGGTGGACAACTCGTCAATCGGATGATATGGTAACAAAATTGGGACCATCCGTGAAGTCATCCGTCAGCGATCCGGCATGCACACAGGGGATCAGATACTGAAACTTGGTCGAGCCCGCCGGAAGCCGGCTCTATACTCCGGGCCAGAGTGGCCGTCCTGTTGCGTGCCGACTCAACGGTTCTTCCGACCACGCACGCGGTTAGTCACACAAATTCCCCCCGCGGTGGTCGGCCGATTGAGAGAGTTGCGAGAGTTGTACCTGAGAAGTCTCGGACAGAAGGGGAGACAGGGCTTGTGATTCAGTTCACTATCCTCGACATCGCCGTACTCGTGGTACTGACGGTGTCTGTACCGCTTCTCGTCAATCGCTATCTGAAAAGCCCTCAGTTCTCGTCTGGTGTCCAGTTGCTGGTCATCCTCGGTGGACTGATATGGCTTGGCTTTGCTTTCTTCACGGAACTGACATCCAAGCAACTTCTCGACCTCGAGATGTGGGACGCGATAGGCCACCGTGCATGGGCGCTCAAACTAGTGCCCAGTATGTCCATGGGCGATTGGCAACCCTTCCTGGACCACTTTCGGGTCGGCAATCGGGCATATCAGTGTTACGTCGCGCTTGTGCACTGGATGGGCGCATCCGTGTACACCGTCACCATGATAAACGGCATGCTCTGTTTCTGGGCCGGTTTGTTGCTGGTCCGCCACTTCAGCAACATCTGTCCTTTTTCGCGAAGGAGCAAGGTGTGGGTTTTTGTTACGATATTCTTTCCGTCGGTTGTCTTCTGGGGGACGATGAACCTGAAGGAAGGACCAATGTACTGGGCGATCTGCTGTGTACTCTCGGCTGCCTTCGTGTTCGAACGGGAACGCTTCTTCCTGCGAAGTCCCCTGGTATTGCCTGCCGTCGTCGTTGGCGGGCTGTTGAGACCTCACGTGATGTTCGGTTGGGTCATTGCAGTTGCCGCGGTGAACGTCTTTCAGACGGGCCGGCGCGGATTTGCCCTTCTGCTCCTGATGAGCCTGCCCCTTCTCTATGCCGGAACCGCCCTGCAAACGGGTCTGGCTTTGTCCACCGACTCACCTCTGGATACCCTCGAAGAGAGGTTCGAAGCTCTCAACGTCGAAGCTCAGAGGTCCCATATTCACTACCTTATGGGCAAGCCGATATTCTTTGTCTCCGGATTCATATCGGCCATGCTCAGGCCCTTTCCCTGGCACGTGAGGTCAACCCGTATGTTCTTGAGCTGGATAGAGACCTGGACGCTGACCCTGGCCCTCGCGGCCGTTTGGTTGAAGTACGGAAGGACGTTCGGCAGACTATCCTTGCAACTCCCGTCTATTCGTGCGGCAATCCTCGGTTGCCTGTGGATGTGCGTGCTGCTCAGCTATTTCCCCAATGAGGGATTGGTCTTCCGGCAACGGGTCCAAATGGTACCGGGGCTTCTCACACTCATCGTAGTCCCCCTCCTGCTGGAGGAGACCGTTCGCCAAAGGCTTGAGTACAGGAGACGCATACTTCGACGGACCTTCTGTCAGGTCGAATAGCACTGTGGGTCCAGCGCCTGCGCAACGGGCACACGCGCTCACGGACCAGCTCGTTCAGTCGCGGAGCCCTTTCAAAAGGATGATACCATGAAGGGGAAGTCCCCAGAAAAGGGCGTACTCCGTGCCGTACAGGCATAGCATTATATGCCTCTGCAAAGGGCTGTGCGCCGTGGTCGGATACTGTTAGGACGTATAATCTGGAGACTTCCTTCGCGACGGCGGCCCATCCGGGACTTTTCCGACACACGTGAAAAATGGCCTCAGCGAAATCCATTAGCGTCCAGTGGTTGGGTGACATTGCTCTCACTGCGCAGTTCCTCGATCGTGCCTACCACCATCTTCTGGAAGAGAATAGAGAGTTCCTCCGCTCGAACCTCGAGCCGGCCGACCTGCGCATCGCCAATTGGGAAGCCCCCCTGCTTGGTGATGAAGGACTCAATCCGCTTAAGAAAATCGCTCTTCACACGGATCGTGAGACCGCTTCAAAGGCTGTCGGCCTTGGCCTGGATGTGGCCATCGTTGCGAACAACCATATCTTCGATTCCCTCGAATCGGGATACGCTCGGACGATCTCGTTCCTCACAACGTCCGGCATACGCGCGGTCGGCGCGGGGCAGTCCGACGGGGAGGCCGCGGATCCACTGCACATTGACGTGAAAGAGGTTCCTGTTACCATTCTCGCCTATGTTGGTGACGACACCCATCCGCGCGTTCCTCTTCAGCGGTCGATGCACCTCAATCGCCTCGAGCCGGATCGAGTGATCCGCGATGTGCGGAAATGGGCCAGTGAAAAGCGGATGGTACTCGTGCATCTTCATTGCGGAATGGATTTTCTCTCGCTTCCTTCACCCGAGCATAGGAGGCTTTCCCGCAGACTCATCCAAGAGGGAGCCGTTGTAGTTGCTTGTTATCATCCCCATCGTCTTCAAGGGTACGAACGTTTTGGCCGGGGCTGCATATTCTACGGCTTGAGCAATCTCATCGCGGGGAACATCTATCCCTGGCCGAGATTCACTGAGCCGACCGTCGCGGTTACCTGTGACTTGAGCGACGGTCGGCTCAGTGATCTACGGATCCAACATCTCTTGTTCAGGAAGGGCAGACTGGAACTCGACCGAAAAGGGAGAGGAAACCGGATGTACCGAACGCACAATAGAAAAATCGCCGTGCCTGACGAAAAGAGGTACGCGCGTTACTGGTACCGGGCGCTGGCCGCGGATCTCGCGGTTACCCGTCCCGTGCACTTCATTCGACGTCACAGGAATCCGTTGAGCATGTTCGCCGCGCTCGAAAAGAGACATTTCAGCGAGTATGGGAACCTCCTCAAAAAACTACTGAGGAAGCTCTTTGCATCCGAGACAACCCGCAAGACAAGCTGAACATGGGGCAAGCCAAGAAGATCTACGACCGGTCGCCGACGTGGTTACAGAATCTCATGATTTCCTATCAGGGATTCGTCAACCACTACCGGCGTTGGGACGTCCGCCTGGGCAGTCGACTCCTCTCGGATTTGTTGGAGAGCCAGTGGTGGGACCTGGACCGTTTTCGCACATACCAAGGAGAGAAGCTGCGTGAATTGATGAAGCACGTGGCAGAAAACGTCCCATACTACGCAGATCTTTTCAGGAGGGAAGGAATCGCTCCGGAAAAAATTGAATCATCGGAAGACCTGACCGGGATCCCGATGCTCGAAAAGCAGACCATCCGGGAGCAGCCGTGGGAATTTCTCTCCGGTGGCCGCCCGCGGAGAGCCTGGAACCGGTTCTTCACGAGCGGCACAACCGGTGCACCCCTCGATCTGTACAGTTCAAGGAGGAGTTTCACCCGTATTTGGAGCTTCGTGTTTCGTTTGCGCACGTGGGCGGGGCTCAGCGATCCCAGTCTGCCGAGAAGAGTGCAGTTCACGGGCCGCGAAATCGTCCCTGACAAAAAGATCACTCCCAGCGGCACGTACTGGCGGACCAACATTCCCGGAAACACCCTGCTCATGTCGACCACTCATCTGTCGCAGGAGAGTATTCCGTCGTACGTTGAGGCCATGCGCCGTTTCGGGCCGGAACTGATCGACGGCTATCCTTCCGCGCTCGCCATCGTGGCGAGGGTCTCGGAGGCCATGGGCCTGGAGTTGCCTGTACCCCAGGCGGTCATAACGAGCGCAGAGACTCTCCTCCCCGAGGACAGGAGGGCTATTGAGCGGGCCTTCGGCTGCACGGTCTTCAACCAATATGCTTCCAGCGATACGGGAGCGTTCATTTGCAATTGCGAGCAGGGGTCACTCCACGTCAACCCCGAGTTCGGAATCTGCGAGCTGCTCAATTCGGAGGGGAAACTAGCGGGACCGGGCGAAGAGGCTGAAATCGTGGCGACGTCATTCTGCAACCGGGAGCAGGTATTCGTACGCTACCGAATCGGAGACACGGTAATCGCGGGATCTTCAGAGGAGTGCCCCTGCGGCCGTAAAATGCCGATTGTTACCGATCTTACGGGCCGGGTCGACGATACGCTCTACATCCCCGGCCGAGGGTACATCGGGCGATTCGATCCGATCTTCAAGGGGCTCGCTGGGATCTACGAGGCGCAAATCGTACAGGAATCTCTCTCAAGGCTCATTGTCAAGCTCGTCCCTGCCCCCGCGTACGACGAATCTGCTCAGGCAGCTCTTGTGGCAAGTCTGCGGGGGAAAGTGGGCGAGACCGTGGAAATATCCGTCGAGAAGGTCGTGGAGATTCCTCGGGGTCCCAACGGCAAATTCCGCTCCGTAAAAACCCTTTGCCGAGACCGATATCCGTCGATGTGAGATCTATTGCTCACTTGGGGACGGCTTCCCGGAGATGAATTGGGCGCGGATTACCGAGAGATCGCATGATGGAAAAGCAACTCAACGGTACGCGAGCCCGTCCCCGCGACGGCTCACCGGGGACATCGCCAGGCGCTTGGATTCGTCCTGGTCTTGTCGCGTCGATTATTGTGCTCGGTATGAGCTGGGCGCTCATCATCGGAATCGTCAACCCGTGCGGTGAGTTCTCGATCAATGACGATTGGTCGTTTGTGAAGACATGGAAAGCTCTTGACCAAAGAGGCGAAATGACAGCCACAGGCTGGGGAAAAGGAGGACCGTCAGCGATCGTCCACGTGCTCTGGGGTGGGGCCTTTGTCAAGATATTCGGCGATTCTCTGACGAACTACCGGATCTCGGTCCTTTGTCTTGCCGTAGCCGCGTCACTGGCTCTCCTTCTCCAGTTGAGATTACTGACGACATCTTACGGGCTCGCGCTCTTAGGTTCGCTCACGGTAGTGGGTAATCCTCTCTTTCTCTCACAGTCTTTCACCTTTATGACCGACGTGACGTTTGCGGCGTTCATGATCTTTTCCTTGTTTTGGCTGCACATCGGTGTCGCCCGCACAAGCCTTCGTCTTGTCTCAGTTGGAATGGTCTTCGCGTTGGCTTCGATCCTGACCCGACAACTGGGGGTAGTAATACCGGTGGCCTTTGTAGCTGCAACCCTCCTTCATCCGAAAAGGTGGCTCGTGAATCGAGGAGCCGTCTTCGTGATCGCTGTGGGAGTGGTCTTCCTGCCCTGGGTATCGTACGAAATTTTCCTGTATTTGGCAGGCAGCACACCCTTGTTGGAACACGATGTGGTCCAACACATCTGGCGGACCCCGATGGAGTTGGGTGCGACACACTATGTTATTCTTCTGATAAAGAGAATAGGCGAACTAGTACTGTATATCTGTCTGCTTTCCTCGCCGGTGTTGGCGCTTGCTTTGCCTGATTGTATGCGCTCATGGGACTTCAAGGCCTATTTCGTCGGAGCCACGGTATTGTTTGCAGTGGCTGAAGTTGCGATCCTCACCGGTGTTGCCGACTTGCCTGTCCGGTTCCCCGGCAACGTCCTCTTCGATCTCGGTATAGGGCCGATTCTTCTCAAGGATGTAAATCTTCTCAAGATACCGAGAATGGTATCCATCCCGAAGTCCATTTACTATCTCCTTCTCTACTGGGCGGTTCTCTGTGCGGGTGTGACGGCGCATCTCGGTGTGCAATTCCTCAAAGGACTGTACTGCCATCTGCGGAACCCTGGCATCAGTAGCGCGGGCTTCATTTCGTCCGTATCGCTCATTGCTTTGGTGCTGTACGTTTGTGCAATATCCCTTACGGGATTCTTTGATCGATACATCATCCCCGCGTGCATTCTGCTCGTGGTCTGGTTCTTCGCCACGGCGGAATATTCGATAAACCTGCCGGTACGTCCTGCAAGACTGCTGCTCTGTCTTGTACCGCTAGTGGTACTGGGTGTGTGGTCTGTAGCGGCACTCCACGACTTCATGGAACTGAAGCGTGCACAGACCAAGGCTCAGGATTTCCTAGTCAACGATCTCAAAGTCAATCCGTGCAACATCGACGGAGGGTTTGAATTCAACGGCTACCACTGCTATCGGAGAGATTTTCATCGCAAGCCGGGGCTGAGCTGGTGGTGGGTAAAACGCGAGGAATACCTTCTGGCTCTTGGACCGATTCGCGGGTATCGTACAGTCAAACGTTTTCCATTCAACCGATACGTGGGACACGGAGGGGCCGTCTATGTGCTCCATCCCGAGCACCATCCCCAGGTCCCATCCGATGCCGGGCACAAGCAGGCCGGTACGGGCCGTGAGGGAAATCCTCAATCCATGCATGGCCTGCTCGGCTTTCCGTCCTGACCTTCTCCGTCCAAGCTCATCGACTTCGGAGTGTTGACAGGGATGAGACGCACTCATCGCCCTCGCGTGAGACTTGTTCATGTGGTCACAGTTCCCATGACCCTGGAGTTCCTCCTGCGCGGCCAAATCGGGTACATGAAAGACAGGGGCATGGAGGTCATCGCGGTATCGTCGCCGGGTCCGGGCCTGGACCGAGTCGCGGCGAGAGACGCCATCCCGGTCTATCCGATCCCCATGGCCCGAGGCATGTCTCCACTGTCCGATTTTGTCGCGCTCATGAGACTCTTTCGCCTCTTTTCGAGCATAAGACCGACCATTGTCAACGCTTCCACGGGAAAGGCCGGACCGCTCGCCATCTTCGCGGCGCGTCTGGCTCGGGTTCCCATCACGGTGTACTCCCTCCGGGGGCTCATGGTGGATCGCCGGGACGGGCCCGCGAAGCAGATCCTCCGCATCATCGAACGGACGAGCTGCCGTCTGGCCGATCGCGTGCTCGCGGTAAGCGATTCTGTCCGGGACTTTATGGTTGGTGAGGGGTTGTGTCCCCGAGAGAAGCTCGTCGTTCCGGCAAAGGGGAGCAGCAACGGGGTCGACGCTTCGCAGAGATTCAATCCGGCTCGTGTCGATCCCGCAGCCGCGGCTCGTTTTCGCAGTAGTCACGGTATCCCGGATGACCGACCCGTGATCGGTTTTGTCGGTAGGGTGGTAGCAGGCAAGGGGGTCGCGGAGCTGGCCCAGGCGTGGAAGTCACTCAGGAACAGATATGAAAACGCACATCTTTTCATCGCGGGACCGGTGGAGCTTCAAGATCCCGTTCCCAATGAGGTCCTCACCGGCCTCCGGAATGATGCTCGGCTGACCATGACCGAATTTGTGCCCAATGATGAGATGCCCTTGCTGTACGCGATCAGCGACGTGGTTGTGCTGCCGTCCTACTCGGAAGGCTTTCCGAACGTCCCGCTCGAAGCGGCCGCGATGTCCGTTCCGGTGGTCGCCACCACGGTAACCGGTTGCGAGGACGCGGTGGTGGATGGAGTGACCGGTACGCTCGTGCCTCCACGAGACGCGGAGGCACTCGCTCGGGCAATCGGCACATACCTCGACCATCCCGCGCTTGGTGCACAACATGGGCGGGCAGGAAGGGAGCGCGCCCTTCGGGACTACCTCCCGGAACATGTATGGGAATCGGTGTATCGAGAGTATGAGTACCTTCTGTCGGAAAGAGGACTGAGACTGCCCGAACCGAACAGAGACGTTTCCTAGAGCAGTATCTATTGTGTCCCTGCTGCACTCTTAC
The DNA here is from genome assembly GCA_964497585.1 of uncultured Syntrophaceae bacterium. Taxonomy (GTDB): domain Bacteria; phylum Desulfobacterota; class Desulfomonilia; order Desulfomonilales; family Desulfomonilaceae; genus CAZCDS01. The sequence goes on along the minus strand of CAZCDS010000004.1, from coordinate 126,880 downwards.
GTCTTCTCATGTCTCGGTAGGGCGTACGCTTGCCGGCCAGTGTGATGAGCGCGTTACACGTTACTGACATCCCGATCCATCCACGCGTCAACATGTTGACCGTTGACGTGGAGTGCTGGGATCAGATCATCTGCCGCAAACTCACCGGCGAATTGATCGCGCCCTCCCGGAGCACGCTGCAAAGGACCCGGGCGCTCCTTGCGCTCTTGCGGGAGAGGGGCGTGAAAGCCACGTTCTTTCTCGTAGGGACCGTCGCGGAAGCGTTTCCCGAGCTGGTCCGTGAGATCGACGGGGACGGCCACGAAGTCGCGGCACACGGGTACAGTCATATACCGCTGACACGGATGACTCAAGAGGACTTCAGGAAAGAGGTTCGACAGGTAAGGGATCTGCTGACCGATATCCTGGGAAAGCCGGTCATCGGCTTTCGCGCGCCTGAGTTCAGCATCGTGCCGGAAACCGCCTGGGCGCTCGACATCCTCAGGGAAAACGGGTTCAGGTACGACAGCAGCATATTTCCCCGTTCCGGTCCGCGGCACGCAATGTCTGGTTTTCCTCCTAATGTGGCTCGCATCGGTTCGGACGGGCATTCTCTTCTGGAAGTGCCCGCGTCGACGGTGCGTGTGCTCGGCCGAAGCCTTCCGGTGGCCGGCGGCGGCTATTTTCGGCTCATGCCGTACGGTTTGATTCGTAGAGCTGTGCGGTCGGTCAATCGATCGGCTCGACCGTTCGTGCTCTACTGTCATCCCTATGAGTTCGGCCCCGATCGGTTGACCTGCGGGTGTTTTCCGGGTCCCATAGGTCGGTTCTCTGCGGCCGGAACCGAGTTCAGATTCAATCTCTTCAGGCGTACCGTAACTCCAAAGCTGACCCGGCTCCTCGGTGAATTCCCATTTTCGTCCGTACGGGAGGTTCTCGGAGATGCGCTTGCCAGGTGAGGGGACCAGAGGGTACTTCGATCGTATTCCGGGGAAATGGCGTACACGCTATTCCCAGGAGCGGCCGGTGGTGCATAGGCTGAACCGGCTGCTGCGCAGGGCGATCTATGAGCGGTACGAACTGACCTTTGAACACTGTGGTCCCATACAGGGGGCGACGGTCCTGGACATCGGGTGCGGGACCGGGGAATACAGCCTGGAATTTGCCAGAAAAGGGGCTTCCCGAGTGGTTGGAGTCGATTTCGCTCCGGGGATGGTCGCGGCGTCGGAAGCGGCAGCCCGTGAATCAGGGCTCGCACAATCGTGTAAATTCGTGCGTGCGGACTTCATGGACCTAGAGTTGGAGGAGCGATTCGAGATCGTGGTGGCGGTCGGGCTTTTCGATTATGTTGGGCGGCCGGACGCATTTCTCCGGAAAATCGCGAAGGTGACGGCTCGGGTCTTCCTCGCTTCCTTTCCGAGCAATCGGGGCTTGTGGAAGTTGCAGCGCGCAATTCGCTACAACCGGATCAAGGGCTGCGAGATACATGATTACCGTACGGAACAACTTCTGAACCTGTACCATCAAGCACAATTTCCTTCGGTACACATCCTGCCTATGAAGAGAGGGCTCTTCGTTGTGGCACGAAAGGGCGAAAGATATGAACCTGGATTATTCCGCGGCTAGACAAAGAAAAGTGTGTTCTTTCTCTTAACCATTTGATATGGTGGTGAAAATCAAGTGATGTTGAGGGTAATCTGATGCACGGGAGTGGTGAAGAGCCAAAAGAAACAATTCGCCCACAATTTGACAGTTCCATCATGATAGATTTTCAAGGAGCCAAGATCACCTCGGACACGGGTTTTCTCCTGCTGAGGGAGATGGATGAGCGTTTCGGCATCTTGGGTCCGATGGAGACTGAACTGGCGGACACCAGGTCCTGGGTTCACGGCAAGCACTCTCTGCTTCAAATGACCCGCCAGAGGATCTACCAGATGGCGGCAGGGTATGAGACTGCAATGATGCGGATTTTCTCCGGATCGATCCTGCCCTTCGGTTCGCCATAGGCAAGGGAGACGAGGCCGGGGGAGGTCAGTCGAGGCTATCGAGGCTTGAGAATGAGGTCTTAGGGACTGAAGTGGGGTTGCAGGCCCTGGAAGATTCTCTCATGAGATCCAACGACACGCTCATGAGGAGAAATCGAGCGCTCCTTGATAGAGGAAGCCCTGGCGCAGTCTGGTGGCACCAAAGAGCAGGCCGCGCTCCCTTGGCATCTCTCGGTTTGCGCTGACGCGGCACATGAAGAAGCTGGGCCTCATGAGTCGATAACACGCACAGAGGAGTCTCTCCGAGCGGTATCGCTCGAAACCAACCAGTTGATATATCACCAGTTTCCTTACCTCCAAAAACATGTCGAGCGATATCGCTCATCTGGTCCTCCCGGAGCACTCCTGAATCATTCACCACCGAAACTACTGTTCCCTGTATTCTGCTTGATATTACAGCTAGTTGACCGGACTTCCTGGCGAGTGCTTTGGAGTGGCGCAGATCTTGCTGAAGCTGATTGCCAATGAAATCGCAACGTACTTGTTTGGCGCACTTGCTTGAAGAACTTGTGCTTTCTTGGTAGTATAAATACGGACACGGAAATTCCAGAGATATACCTACTGCTAATGCCCCAAAGGACTTGCGGTAATGACCCCCCCTAACGGCGAGTCGAAAGACTCAACGGCTGCGGTAAAATCACGGGCTTCGGCCCGCGAAGCGTACGAGCTGCTGGAACTCCAACAGAGTCTCAACGGCGTTGGCGGCACCTACGGAGTTCCTTCCGAGAGCCCCCCCTCCGTCCTAACCCATTTCCGAGGCATATTTAAGCGGAAATTGATGGTTCTGGCCGTGACGCTTCTCGGAATTGCCGCGGCGGCCGTTTATATTTACAGAACCCCTCCGTACTACCTCTCACGGGCCACTGTCGAAGTGGAGAACCTCGCGCCGATGTGGTCTAAGCTCGGGGACCTCTATCCCTTCTATGTCCAATACGATCTCTTCTACCAGACTCAGATCCGGGCGCTCAAGAGCAGGGATGTGGCCGTGGACTTCCTTCGACGCATGAACATGCTCCCGTCGCAGAAGCCTTCCAAAGAAGAAAGCGGCGTGGCCACTTCGACTGAGCACGCAGCCAAATCTGGGTCCACGTCGTCCGGTTCCCCGACTGGGGGCAGGAAAGGCGCATTGTCGCCGGAGGCGAAACAAGAGGCCCTGATTAATGCCGTGCTTGCTCAGGTGACGGTAGTACCGATCAGGAACACCCAACTGATCGAAGTAACCATGGGCGCCAATGATCAAATCCAGGCCCGGCGCAAATTGCGGCTGTACCTTGACGCTTATCTGGACTACGCGCACGGCAAGAAGAGCGAAATGAGCGATCGGACGAGATCCTGGCTCAAACGGGAACTGGCTCAGACCGAAAAACAACTCAAGGACTCCGAGGCTGAACTTCTCGCATTTACCCAGAAGCATGGGCTGATTCTCGTGGAAAGAGGGCCCCATCAGGCGGTGAGCCGCTTCGAGAAGGCCGGGAAGGCGCTTGTCGAATCGAAAACCGATCGGGTTAATCTGGAACTTATGGCCCGGAGCAAAGCAACCAGACCCTTACCAAGCGAAGTCAACGAGGAATACGTCAAACGGGTCAAGAGTCAGTTGGCCAAACTCCGAGCCGATTACGACAACAAAAAGGCGATCTACTCCCCCGACTTCTTCACCATGGCGTCCATGAGGGCCAAGATAAAGACACTTGAAAAGGCTCTCGAGGAAGTCGCGCAGAAACGGCTCGGGGAAGACCTGGAAGCAGCGAAGAAACGAGAGACCATTTCCCAACAGGCCTTTGAACAAGCCAAGAAAGACGCCATCAATACGAACTCGCTGGCTGTTCAGTACGAGATTCTCAAGAAATCCGTGGAATCCAACAGTAAGCTCTATTTGATGATGTTGCAGAGGTCGAAACAGGCCGAACTCGATCACGGGATCATGGGCAACAACATCGTCGTCAGCAGCGCACCGACACTTCCGCTTGCACCGGTCTATCCGCGCAAGGACAGAATCCTACTCCTGGGAACCATACTCGGGCTCCTTGGAGGAGTAGCTCTGGCCGTCTTTCTCGAATACATGGATGACACGGTTCAAACGACCCAGGACCTCCGACAAGGTCTGAACCTCCCTATCCTGGGCACGGTGCCGAAGCTTTCCCGGAACGGACGACGGTCCAAAATCCAGCCAACGGAAGGTCCCTACGAATTTATGGCGCACCAGTCCCCGGCCTCCCCGTTCACCGACGCGGTCAGGATCGTTCAGAACACGGTGTCGACGCTTTTGTCCGGCAAATCCCGACCCGTGCTCTGCGTAACGAGCGCACTCCCCCGGGAGGGCAAGACCCTTCTGTCGATACTTCTTGGCACTGTCATCGCGTCGGAGGACAAGAAAGTCCTACTTGTGGACTGTGATTTACGGAAGCCACGCATTCATCAATTGTTCGAACTGGACGCGGGCTTGGGGCTGAGCGACCTCGTAACGGGCTCGCCCTCGGAAATAAATGAGGCCATCGAAGCGTGCCACATTCCCGGTCTTTTTGTGCTCACCGCGGGTTCCACACGAGATAACCCCGTACCGCTGCTAAAGAATCCGCGCTTTCGGGAAATCATGCACGCATGCAAGAACGCTTACGATCAAATAATCCTGGACGCTCCTCCGATCCTGGGGGTTGCCGATGCACGGGTGCTCTCTTCGTACGCGGACGCTACGATTCTCGTGAGCAGAGCCGGCCACACGCCGGTCGAAGTGCTCCGGCAGGCAAAAGATGCCCTTCTGCAGATAGACAGCCGAATACTCGGTATCGTACTGAACATGGTCACCCGCGGCGACGACGGATACAGTTACTACGGCCGGCGCCACTATTACGGCAAGGGGTACGGCTATTACGGCGGATATTATTCTCGGCCGGAGAACGGGTCCTGATACCGCTGCACCTGACGATTCACTGTTGATCCTGTTGTCCCGGCGGTCTTGCACCCCGCGACCCAACCGCAATCTCCTCCGTGACATCGATGAAACGCAGCGGCTTTTCCCACAGAGAGAAATAGCTCCTGTCATCGAGCAAATCCAGATCAGTCCCGAAACAACCATTGAATATCACACGGAATGTGTTAACCGGTGTGATGGAATCATATAGGAGTTTGCGGGCGGACGAGGGAAGGAGATAGGCGTTGAGAATGGCCATACGTTCCCCCATATCCGTCTGATCAGCGGATTCCCAGTTCAAACGGGAACCTGGCCCGTGATCCGCCTGCAAGACGATGATCGGTCTCACTTCAGAGTTGGCGAGAATCAAAGTGATTGCCTCGGTCAGTTTTTTTTCCAGAAAGGCGATCTGACTTTTGTAGTTTCGGACATAAACCTGTTGCAGATCGCTGCGCATGTTGTGGTAATCGTTCCCATCCGCGAAGAATTCCCCTCTCGGATCATTCCTTGGCTCGCCGTTCTTGCCGAATACAAAGGGAGGATGAGGGGATATCAAGTGACAGAAGACAAAGCAAGGTGCCGCCTTCTGCGCAACATCGGGAAGGCTGTTCAGCACGTACAGGAGACGATGTCGGTGGAACGCAGATCGATAGTGCCGAAGAGCGTAGATCAACGGTGCAATTGGGGAACTCGCGAAAAGATAGTACTGCAGAAGGGATGGCAACAGCAGGGATTCCGAGTAGTAATCAGCGGTTCGTATTTCCGAGGTGGCTATTCCCGTAGGAAAGGCGACGGATCGGTAACCGAGTCGTTTGAGAAATCCGGCAACCCGGCTATGTCTGATCATGGGGGCAAGCAAAGAATCACTCGCGCGTCCCGGGAAATCGCGTTCCCGCTGGGGGTCGAGATAACAGAGATTCAAGCTTGAGCTTAAGGAAAGCAGCGTTTGACAATAGTTGGAATTGCTTTTTGACGCGATATAGAAGCCCTTCCGGACGAGGAAATCGAGAAAAGGCCGATTGTCGTAACCGTAGAGTTTTCTCAGGACATCCGCTCGCGCATGACCGTCCACGATGATGTAGTAGATGTCGGGCATCCTGTCCGGGTATCCGCACGTGCTCGGAATCTTCGCGCTCGGTTCAAGCCGGCCTGCCAAGGCTCTTTGCTCGGAAGGAAGACAACCCCCGAACAATGGGACGTCGCGGGTCCCGATAATGTGTCCGGCCATGACTGTACACGCCCATAGGACGAGGAATGCACCGAAAAAATTGAGTACGCGAGTTATCGGGTCCAAGGCAAGCTTTACCCGTGAGATCATCCAGACCCCGAAGCCGTAGACCAAACCCGTCACAGGAAGAAGAAATCTATGATGGGCCGGCTCCAAACCGGCGATCGTCACTCCACCGAGGATCTCGTAAAGATAAGAATAGGAAAAAAAGAGGAATACGGTCAACGAAACAACAAGACCGCTCTTCTTCCAGTCATACTTGAGCCCGAATCCCACAGCGATCCAGAAAAGGGATATGATTAATAGGATAAACAGTATCGTACCCACGGCCTCCCTCGACGTGAAGTACTCCCAATTGCGGGACATCAGAAACAGCGGTGGATAGAGTGCAAGAAGAAAAGGATGCAAAGGCACGGATGTAATCGATACTCTCTCCATCAAGGGGACCTGTGGGCACTGGCGGAACCGTCATGGGACGTGCTGATGATCGCGATCGTTAGAGCTCCGACGGTTTCACCCAAAATTGTGCCACGACCTCCTCGATGGTGAGTTCCAGGGCCGTGACGGTAGTACCATAATCTTTCGAAGCCCCAATCGTCCTTATTTATCCCGGATGATCACCCGACGGGTTCAATCTTCGTATCTGGGTCGGACTGTTCATTCCTTTCCCGGTCTCACAACATACCAGTCCAACCCCCTCAGGATCAAGGTCAATCGTGAGAGGGTCTGTTCTACCAGTCTTGAATTCGCGGTGAAAGGACGAACATGGTATTATCGACACCTTTGAATGTTGTCGGCATAATCGCCTGGTGGAAAACCCGCGAGCGAGATCGAACCTCACGGGTCTGCTGAGGGTCCGAGCTGGAGGTGATCGAGAAATCGTGAAGAGGCTGCTGAAAGAACCGGTTTTCTATCTCATTCTTCAGGCGAGTATAGTCTTCCTGGCCCTGATACTCCTCGGTGCGACAGAGGTGAAATACGGGGGGGACACGAGGTCCTACCTGGCTTTCAAGACGAACAGCTTGGCGGAGGCTCTCTCACATGTCCGCACATTTGGCTATCCACTGTTCTTACGCCTGGTACGGGTCTTTTCCCCGGGACTGGCACTGCTACCGTACGTCCAAATTACGCTCTTTTTTGTCGCGGCAATCTTCTTCCACTCTGCCCTTCGGATCTACGGGTTCTCGAAATGGACAGCCTTTGCCGCAGCGACTCCGCTGATCTATCTGAGACTTCTCCGCGATTTAGGCCGCATCGTGCAGGCTGATCTTCCCGGGGCCTCCCTGGGGATAGTCTCGGTCGGGTTGCTCTTCATAACGGTGGCGCGCCCGCGGAGCGCATGGGCCTGGGCCGGCCTCAGCGTGAGCGTCTTTCTGACCTATCAGGTGCGTCCCGTGTACTTGTTTCTCGTGCCACTGTTCCCGCTGTTGGTGCTTTTGCTTTCCGCTTTGCGTGAGCCTCCGCTCAGGTGGGCCCGGCCGCTCAAAAGGATCTTTGTCGGCGTTCTGTGCGGGACCTTCATCCCCTTCCTGCTGTTTGGTCTTTTGCGATTGGCAGTGGTCGGACATTTCGGGCTCGTCTCCTTTACCGGTGTCAACCTGATGGGCATAACCACGCAATTCCTCACGAAAGATATTGTCAAGAAATTCGACAAAGACCTTCAACCCATCGCACGCGAGATGATCTCAATCCGGGACCGGAAGAAGATCGGCGTCCCTCCCGGTATGAGGATGATTCCTCTGACGATCTTCAGCCACTACTACAATACGCTTCAGGTGGAAGTCTTCGTGGCGCTGACCGACAAGCTCTTCCACGAGAACCTGTACAGTCGCAAACGCTTCCCCGGAGGGGAACCTCCGGAGGACTTTGTTGCGAAGGTGAATAGGCTGGCGCTTCGCCTGTGGTTCTCTACGCTCGTGGCGCGGCCCGGCGTGCATCTTCTCTACTACCTCAAATCATTTCTGTACCAAGTGAGCTTCACGCTCTACGTCGAGGGGCTGATTACGGGCCTGCTCATCCTCCTCTTTATCGGGCATATTGTACGAACGCTGTACGGACTTGCTCAGGGCGCTCGGGAGAGACCCTCACGAACGAACTCCGAGGAGCTGCGGTGCTTCAAGGCACTGTTCATCGTGAGTCTCTCATACTATCTTGGCAATATCCTGGTCCTTACCGCGTTGGTCGCGCCCGTGGGCCGACTTATCATGGCTTCCGCGGTTCTTATTCCCGGCGCGCTGACCGCGGCCCTGTTCGTGACCGTCAGAGAGACGCTTGACCTTCGAGCCCGGGCAAAGTGCCCCGATACTCTCCCCTCGCCTTGACAGTCCCCTCAGTCGTGGCGACAATGCTCCGTGGGCCGACCAAGCGGTCGGTCGCGATCTCCAGTGACAAAGGAGGATGCCTTGTCAGTTTGCAGACCCACCCCGATCCTGGCGGTACTCCTGGTTCTCTTGACCGCCCCGAAGATGGCCCACGCGTACATTGATCCCGGCGCGGGCAGCTATGCCTTCCAGATACTCGTGGCCACGCTGGTGAGCGCGTTGTTCGCGGTCAAGGTCTTTTGGGGCAGGATTCGAGACTATGTCAAACGCACCTTCGGGCACAAAGAGGAGCCCCAAGATCATGGTCAAAGCAGGTAACGCGTACGAACCCTTTGCTTTTGCGGGAGTTCCTCCCTGAAGCGTTCAGCCGTCCCCTCAGAACTGAAAAGTACTTCTTTGGATAAGCTCTCTTACCCGGAGAGGTATCAACCCGTTCATATGAGGTTCTCCCTCCGGGACGCGGCAATGTCCCAAAGGGACGATCGAAACGAGCCGGATGTTTCTGCACTGGGCCCCCTGAATGCTCACCGGCGGAGAGGAAAAGCGTTGACATGTGACCGTAATTTTGGTAGAATAAAAGGCAGGTTAGACTACGTTATTCAAGGATAACTTTAATGTCTCGATTTCGCCTGCTTGTCCTCGCCCTTGCCATCCTCTTCGCTGTTCCGTCAATAGTCCCAGCTCAAGTCGTTCCGTACGGACCGCTTCCCGGGCCCGGGCCGCCCCCCTTTGGTGGCCTCCGATACAGGGCAGCTCCCTGGTATGCCTGGATCACCGACCTCACCCTCGGAGATTTCAAGGCCGGATTCTGCTATGGGTGGGGTTCGATCAAGATCAGGCATGATGCGGACGAGGGTCCTCAGGGCTGGGCATTCGCTGGAACCACCACCCGTTGGTTCGGCGCGTTCGAACATCGGAGAGAGACGGACCTGAGCGATCTGTTCCTAAGTGCCGAGTGGGGCCTGAAGTCGAGAGGAATCGAAGTACTGAGTATTGAGATCCAGACCAACGTTGGATGGCGGACGAACTTTGATCAGACGACCTCCCCCGGCGTCGGTGACGTCCCCGGGTTCGGAGGCAGAATCGCGATTGCTACGCTCTTTCTCCCTGATAACCGAGAAGGTGAGATTCAGTTAAGGACCACAAACCGGGTATGGATTGTCGACTTGCTCGCCGCGCTGCCAGTCTTGCGTCGAGTCGACGTACTGCTCGGTTACAAGGCCGCCAGGGATCGTACCACTCCCGCCCCCTACTCGTCGCAATTGCCGGGAGATGCTCCCTTCCTAACTCACGCGCTTGCGGGCACAGTCAATTGGCGAGATTACTGGGGAAGCTTGGGAGCCGAATCGACAACAGGGTTTTTCTTCTCCCAATTCTTCTCCTATCACGGTCCGACCATCGGGGGACGATTGAGGAGCTTTCCCGTCCCTTCCCAGCGATTGAACTGGTATGTGGACTTGCTCTGCGCGCCATACCTTTTCGGTACCTATGAGTTCGAGTGGACAGGCTCGAATTACTTTCTTGGCGATTCCTTTATGGGTCGTGAGCGAACCGACGCGGCCGGCCTGTGGAGGTACTGCATCGAAGCACGTGCGCGCGCGGGATTCAATTTGGTCTACGGGCTGCGCGCGGATGTGTCGGGAAGATTCTCCCACCTGTACATGGAGGGCTCCCAACCCCAGATACAAGTAGGACGATGGGTAGATCTCGGTGCCCCGGTTGTGCCAAATCTCTACTATGCGGCCTCCCAGTCGATCACCATGACCCGCAACTTCTGGTGCATCGGTGGCAATCTGGTTCTTCCCTTCTGATACGCTTCAGGGATCATGGCGTCCCGGTCCGTGCGCTCGTACAGAACACCAACTTACCGTCTTCTTTTTGCAAAATGGTCCTGCCCACTGATGGGAGAAGGCGTGACATTGGTCCAAGTCGAACGGTAGCCTCCGCATCTTGCCGGTCCTCGGCAAGGCTCCATCAGCGCATTGCCATGGGCATCCCTGTGCAAAGTGACATTTCTTCTCCGGGGCGCGAACAGCGTGGCCCATCTGGGAAACCGAAACACAGTTCTTCCCTCGGAATCCAGTCGAAGCAATCCCTGGTCGGAACACCATTGTCGTTGACGGATCGTTTGCCGGGATTCACATCTTGCCGATCCCGAGCAGATTGGGGACATGCCAACCCTACCATCCCTCCCGCCGCGTCGAGCGATCTGGACGCATGAAGTCTTGGTCACCCGCCCCTGAGTCTCACTGATCGGAAAACACGCCAATATAACTTGATCCCATCCCGCGATTACGTTGGTAACATGGGATGGGAGCAGCAAGACACGGATCTGCGATCGCAGATCCGTGGAACCCCGAGGCGTCCGCCACGTGCGGCGGTGGGCGGGTGCCACTGACAACGCCTCGGCGCGGTCAGTGCCCTTGCGTCGGCCACCGAGTTCCGGGCATTCCTGCGCATTGACATGAGTTCGCGGACGGCGAGATTTTAGCTCCGGCCATCGGGAATGCCAGTAATTTCGTGCGAACAGGGAAGCACTGCCGAACGAGCCGGCAGCGGCGCCCACAGACGAAAGGTCATTGCGTTGGACAACGCCTGTGAGGTCGAGCGGCAAATGAGATCCGAGGGACTGGTCAGAAGCCCGGTTATCCGGCGAGTGGAGGGAACGGCCTCGGTGGGTGAAGCGTGAGCTCTCAGAGAAACGCGGCCACCCTGACGGCTCAGAGAAGCACTTCCGCGGTCGCCATAAAGGAGGCCTGGTCCGACCAGACTCGTACGCCTCGGTCCCAGGAGGATGAGGCGCCGCGCGTGCGGTCTATCTCATAAACGTCGCCGTGAGCAGTGTCGATGCGGAGAAAGTCAAAATCGAGACCGAGCCGCAGTGTTTCGCTGTAGAACAGACTCCCACCCACAGCCACATGCGTGGCATTTCCTGTCGTGTCCAGAAGTCGGGTGAGGTGGTCCAGTTGCACGGGTTTCTCTTCACCGTGGCCCTCGACGTAGCCGTAGTCAAGCTGTGCGGTGAATCGGACCACGCGATGGTCGAGACTGCACACCGGCGAGACTATTACCATGACTTCGCCTTTAAGGCCCACATAGAATTGGTTGTACACCTGCTGATAGGAGACCCAGTCGCCGGGCAGCACAATCGGGTCGACGACAGGCGGGAAGAAGCGCATTATTCCGTCGTACGATTGAAACAGGAAATTCTGATATCGGAACCCGAAAACCGGTCCCAAGTCTAAGCTGCCCCAGTCGCGCTTCCGAACGAAGAGATTCAAATCCATATTGACGTCAAGAGAGTAGCTTTGGTCGGTACGGCACTTTGCCTGGATGAACCGGTTCTTTTGCGAGCCCGGGCCCCAATTCGTGAACGCGCCGGCAAAACCGGCCCCGTTGTCGACTAGCTGGCCTTCCTGGTACCATTGGCTCTCCTGAAAATTGGGATCGCTGTCCCGGTTCAGATTAGTCATCATTGTGAGGTTCAGGGAACCGGCGCAGTCCCCGTAGCTTAGGACAAACCCGCCCCACCACTGATCCAGGGGAAATTCCAGCCGACTGGTGGGACTTGGCAGAGCCGGATCTGGACTCCCGAACTCATAGGAGTTGAAACTGTTGAACATCCGCGTCACGAACGCGCCCGCGCAGAAACCGGGTACGGGGGCAACCCTGGGAGAAATGGTGCTCCAGTAGCCCGGGGGGCCGCCCAAGCAGCCCGGAGGCTGCGCCGGGACGAATGTAGGGATACAAATGAGCAGGAACGTGGCCATTATGAGCGAAGTGGCTCTCTTGACTGTCGAGCAGGTCTCCTGCATGGCGGGTACTCCGTGGTCTGAGCCTCTCTTCCGGAAGATCGCGTATTCCGGGAGTCAGAGCCGACCGTAAAAGCTGTCTGATTTCATTTCCTCTCGAGCCGGGCCGTAAACGGCGACGACCGGGAAAAGAGCGGCTACCAAACCTGCAGAGTCCCATAGGGAGAAAAGGACGACACGAGGCGTGAGGGCCTCCAAATGCCAAGATTATATCAAATATGACGATTTAATTCCAGTATTTTCGTCAGTTATCAGGATTTTATAAAGTAAAACTGGAGATATCCGACTAAGGTCATGCAGACAGTGGCTTGTTTTTTGCGCTGGGCATCGCGGACAAGGAATGAGCCCGGCCTTTGCGCGTCGGGCATCTTTGGCAGAGGCGGCCCCTCAGTGGGGATCGAAATACCAGAGATCAAAGAACCGAGACTGACCGCGACGGGTGTAGTTTCGGAGAAACTCCTTTTGGAAATCCTCGTCGAAAACGGGAAATGGGCCGTAGTAGCTCTCAAGACTGAACGGAACATCGCCTTTCGGGATGAGCCACAGTTTGATCCTTCCTGATGTGAGGGCAGACAAGGTCCGTTGGGGAATCTTCATACCTGCAAGCTGCATGTCCATGAGAGCCGGGGCGTCGACGAGATAAGGATTGCCTCGGAAGACTAGGACCGGGCGATAGCGAGTCAAATCGTAAGTCGAATCGCCGCCGTACCCCACCGCAATCGATCCGTTCCCCTCGGCTCGCTCGATTGCCTGCAGATCGGCCAGCACCGCACGACCCTGCACGCGCTCGGCAGTGAGGGTCCTTTCACTCGTTCGGACGAAAACCCCGAACTCTATTGCCAGCTTCGCGAGCACCGGTACCGAGAGAATCGCAACCGCAGCAATGATCCAGCGGTTGAAGGACGAACGATCCGGGTCGGGGGAAGGCTTCATCCTGACCACGGTGAAGAGGATCAAAGGGATAAGAGGAATCAAATGGTGAGGGCCGGCGCCCACCTTCGTCCCCACCGCCGAAACCGCTACCGCAGAGATCGCCAAAGAGCCCAGCCATGACCGATCAGCGTGGAGAAAGCACCTGAATCCGGATGAATCCACGCAGATGAAATAGAGTGCGTATAATACCGCCGGCGCTAAGAGAAAGGCGAGAAACAACGGATTGGCTGTCAGGAGACGCACGTCGATCCCGTGCTTCGAATACTGCAAATACCACGCGACCATGTTGCTGAAAGATACGTTGGGCAGGAGGAACGGCAGAGCCGCGACCAAAGAAGACATCGCGAATGATGCGAGGAGTGGTCCGAGGCCCTTTCGAACCGTCAGGAGGGTCAGCACTGGAATGAAATAGAGAAATGCATGGAGTTTCAGGTTGAGCGCCACACCCAAGGCGAACCCGCACAGGAGCGCCGGCAAGATTCGCCGGTCGAGCATTACGCTCCAAAGACCGAGCGACACACAACAAAAGAGAAAGGAGTCCGGACCCGGCCAAAAAGACCTGGTCTTATAGAACGCCAGGTAGAGTGCAAGTACACCAGTAAGCGTGATCGCTTTGGAGAAGTCCGCGGCTTTCCGAAATACGAGATAGCTGAGCAGTAGGCCTAGTAGCGCACCGAGACAGCCTCCGATCTTCGCGGAGATAAGGCTCGGCCCCATCAATCGAAGCAGCGCGCCGTTTATCAGATAGACCATCGGCCCGTATGGCAAGACGCACCGGGTCGCCGCGTTCAGTTCATGATATACCGGCTCTCCCCGTACGAACACCCAGGAAGTCGCTGCGATCATGGGCGAGCGGTGGTCCACCGGAAATGGGGAGATGCAATTGCCGGCAACAAGGACCACGAAAACGATTATCGGAACAGCGGCGATGAACGCGATCGGAAATCCTCGTTTTGTTCCGGCTGAGGGGACTCTCTCCATCCTCGCACACTTCCCGTGGCCTCAATGCCGTTCCGAATGAATGAGATTCAGTCACAGGCTCCCGGCCACCTCGGATGTGAAATGCCCCTACCGGGGCGGGTAAGGGCCAGGGAGCTGGCGAATCTCCCAGCGGGTTTCACGCTTTTGACGACCACCGTGCAATCCAGGGCGGAGCCGTGGAGGATTCCAGCATGAACCCGGCAGCTTCGAAGAGCCGGAGCGTGCCAAGGATACCGCAGCCTCCCCCCTTCGGCAATCGGTCATTGTTTCGGACACGCGCCAAAAGGCCGAATATGCCGTATCAAACCGGATACAGGGAACAACACGTAAAGTCTCACCAGTCGGGGACGGGGTTTCCCGTCACGGGCAATCGCAATTGGCAGCATACCATTTCTCCGCTTCGTCGCGGCGGACAAAGACCTTACAGTTCGGCTTGTCCGCGTACACGTTCCACCCCTGCCTCATCTCCTTGCTGTAACACTTCTTGCAGTATGTTTTTGTGCCGTCGCCTGCCACGCCGGCAACCTTTCGATCCCAGCAAATGATCCATATCGCCTCCGACGGAAGTGCCGTGCCTAGGGCGACGAACAAGACACCCACCCAAATAATCATTCTGCCCATGCCTTGACCCTTCCTGGTACTGGTCACGATCCCGGTCTGCCCGTTTCCGGTCTGCCAATGCACTGGAAATCGTGCGAGAATTACGGTCTTTAGTCCGGGAGATCGAGGTCGTCCTCTCCTTCGAAGCCCATGGTCGATACGCTGACCCAGTCAACGAGTTCCTGTCGGTCGTTATCGGAAATCCGGGTGATTTCAAGTCCGGCTAGAAACTCACCACTGGCCGCCGGTCTATGTGCCCAGCGACATTTTGCCTCAAAACTGAAGAGGTCAAACTCGTGCTCGACCACGGTAAACGTGTCCGTTGCATCGACTTCAGTCTCAAGACCGACGGTGCCGACTCCCTTGTCGGAGATATCGCGAACGATCCCTCGCTTATCACGGTCCCGCCCGGCACGAATGGCCGCGGTGAGGATGGGGTAGTTCCTCCGGCATTGCCGAGCCACGTACGCTCTCGCCGTATCTTCGTACATACCCGAGTAGCGATCAAAATCTTCCTGGTCGATCAGCTTAAGTTTCAGGATCTTCTCGAGAGTACGTTTGAGTCCCACCGGAGACAGCCCATGTTTTGCCATGAGCGCAGAATCGGCCATTCCCGAGCGAACATCTTCCACGATGTCCTGGGTTGCGTTCTGCTGCTGAGCGAGGAGTTTTTGCAGAACGCTCTGCAATCCTGTGGGAGACCTGTGGAGGCTCTCACGGAGTTCGGCATCGTCTATTCGCAGGCGGACGTCACTGACAACATCCTGGATTCTGATTTTCGAATTGGCTTTCATGTAGACGGCTCTTTCCGTGGGCCGAATGGCCCGCACTGAGACTTTTCAGGTTTAATCATCCCGAGTATAATGGCTTGATTGTAGCATAATTGACGTGATAATACGAGAATAAACATAATAAAATAAACACAAGATGGTGAAGTAACCATACAAAAATCAGATAACGATGCTCGCTGCCAGCTAAAGGCCCTTACATGGGGCGCAATCCGTCGGCGTAGACCGACCGGCATGAGACGGCGAATGTGCCAAGGCTGGCGCGAAACTGCCGAAAAAAAGACAATTCCAGCCTGATTTGGCGCGGGAGACTAGGTAACGGGCACTTTGCCGCCGCATTTTGGGCAGGTTATGAACATTTTCTCCTGTACGTGTCCGCACAGCGGGCACCTGGATACCAGGTCTACGGTCATCTCCGATTCGGGAATCCTCTGGTCAAGCAGCTTGGAGGAGTCGATCAATCCTGCGTCAACAAGCTTGGTGAAGAGGCTCTGGAGTCCCTTGGCGGAGAGACTGTATTTCTCCATCAGGGCAAAATCGCCGGCTCCCGCTCGAATGTCGGCCAACACCTCGTGCGCGTTGATCTTTCTTTTTGCCACTGGTCACCCCCGCAATAGGCTCGCATCACTATACCACAAAAAAGCGGGTCCACCGTCCTCCCTCAAGACCTGAAACCGGCTTCAAAGTGCCGGCTTCCAGTCACCTGTCCGAATTCTCCTCCAGATAGACGACCCGGTGCTCGCCCGCGCGATCTGTCCCACGGTATCCGTCGAGCGGCCGGACTCCTCTTTCGATGATCTCGCCCTCGGGGAGAATCGCACTCCTTTCCAGGTAGTACCGGGACACCAGGGCTCTGGGAGAAAGCCGTAACCGTCGGATCGAGTCCGCCACCGGGTGCCCGCCGAGCTTGAGAAACGATTGCCGGGGATAGAGGGCAATGCGATAGTATCCGCGCTGGGGAATCGTCGTCTTGATCAGGGCGCCGTCCAGAACCGAGTAGGTAACGATGGGTTTCCTATCCCTCATCGCGAAGCCGCGGCGTGCTACTCTGAGTGTAAGAATGTGTCGGTCTTCCTCGGACATGCGGCACTCCATGAATTGCGGAGTGATGGTGAAGACCATGTCCGCAACGAATTTGGGGTATCCCCACCCCAGTCTTCCCCCGTCCCTAAAGGGGGTTCCGGTAACGGGAAGATGGATCACGAGGCTTCCGAATCCGGGATAGGCCCCCTCAAGGATCGCTGGGATGATCGGAGCAGGAGGTTGCCGTCTGTGCACTGACGGTATGACTACCGCGACCTCACCGTACGGTCCGATTGAGGTCTCGATGTAGTTGAATGCCGCGAATCCCACGAGTGCGGTGGAGCCCGGAAATGAAACCGGATGCAGCAAGTCCGACGGCATCAGAGCCTTGACTTCGCCGTAGTCCGCGGTAAAGAAAAGAAGGAAGCAGTCATCCCTGAAGTAAAGCACGGGAAGCTCCGCGGACAGGTTGCCCAGAGTAACTTCCTTGCCTGGCCTTACAGATTCGAAGAAGCTGTTCATGGCCTTTATTCTTTCCGTTATCGAGGCTCGCTGTCAAGAACGTCGCGACATTGGAACGTCCCGCGGATGGAAATGAGTCAGCGAGAGCGCCGCGCAATCGTGTTCATGAGCTTTCATCTTCAACGGGTTGCCATATCTCGATATAATGGACGCGAAACCATGTGCTCCAACCCTTCTTACAGAC
The DNA here is from genome assembly GCA_964497585.1 of uncultured Syntrophaceae bacterium. Taxonomy (GTDB): domain Bacteria; phylum Desulfobacterota; class Desulfomonilia; order Desulfomonilales; family Desulfomonilaceae; genus CAZCDS01. Next base: position 109,556 of record CAZCDS010000004.1, on the reverse strand, counting down.
CACGGACGCATACGGAAAGCACCGGAAGAGAGTGCATCTGTGTTTCCCGGTACGAACAACAGTTGTTAAACGAACGGAGCGAGGAGACCGGACATGACCATCCTTATTGTCGTGGTTCTCGTGACCATCTTTCTCTCAGCGTGCTGTTCCCTCTTTGAGGCTACGCTTTACTCCACCCGGCGGGCAACCGTTGAAGCGGAGAGGGCACGCGAACGCAGAGCGAAAACCGCGAGCCGATTTATCGAACTTAAGAACAATATCGGTGTGCCGATAGCGTCAATCCTCATCCTGAACACGGTTTCCAATACTGGAGGGGCAACGATCGCGGGAATGTACGCGAGTGACGTACTAGGGCACTCGTTCATGCCCCTCTTTTCCGCGGGATTGACGCTCGCGATCCTCGCGTTCGCCGAGATCATGCCCAAGACCCTCGGAGCGTTCTATTGGCGGAATCTCTGGGCTCCCATCGTGGGGCCGCTGAGAGTCATGAACTTCGCGCTCTATCCGTTGATTCTCGTGACTCGGAAATTTACCGATCTGCTAACACGGGGAAGAAAAGTTCCGGGTGTCACCGAAGAGGAAATTCTCGCGCTGGTCCGCATGGGCGCCACAGAAGGTGAGATCACCCACGGTGAGAGTCGTCTTGTCCACAACATTATCGCGCTGGAGGAGAAGCGGATCCGGAGCATCATGACCCCGCGTACGGTCATCTTTTCCCTCGACGCGACCATGACCGTGCGCGAAGCAGTCCAAGCGGCCGACCAAAAGGGCTTTACGAGAATCCCGATCTACGAAGGAGACCGCGAAAACATCACGGGATATATTCTTACCCACGATCTCCTGGCGGCAAAGACCCTGAGCGATCCCGACCAGCCGATCAAATCCATTGCCAAACCCATTCAGTTCGTGCCGGAGACAAAGGACGCGCTGGCGCTCCTGACGACCTCACTCGCCAAACGCAGGCATATCTTTGTTGTTGTTGACGAATATGGAGGCGTCTCCGGACTGATAACCCTGGAGGATCTCCTCGAAACGCTCCTCGGCGCGGAGATCGTCGATGAAACCGACCGAGTCGTGGACCTGCAAGAAACGGCACGAAAAAAAAGGCCCCAGATGCCCAGTTCCTGAGTGATCCGCTGTTGCTTACAGCATTTCCCAGGAAAACCAGTAACTCCGACGCGTCCACACAGAGCACTGACCGGGCGAACGCTGGGGAACTTAGGTCAATTGCCTACCCTTGGCGAGTACCCGAGAATCCCGTCCAATGGTTGGCCGTGACTTTCGACGAGCTTTATAAAAAATGGAGAGTTCTCGTCCCAGGCAACTCGTCTCGCCGACACTAAGTGTTCTGCCCGAAGTGGATAGCGAAGGTCGTAAATCTCAAAGAGTCTGGAAAAGAAAGACTCAGTTCGCAAAGGCGTGCCCGAGGGCGGGAAGTTGCTGACTATCGCCCCCGCATCTTGGCCCTCATTCTCTATGACTGCCAGCCCCACCGACTCGTACCGAGTGTAGTCATCGCGCACAAATCGGCGGCCTGTCATCTCTGACAGAGCGGCCCAGTAACGGACTATTTGTGGAGAAATAGTGCCGTCGGCGTGCACCCCAACGTCATTTCGCTCGTAGCCAGCCGTTTCCCTATTAGCCCTAATCAGGCTCAGGAAACCGTAGACGAGTCCCGGGTACATCACATGGACATTCGTAGAGTCCCCGATAGCCTCTTCCATTCTGTTGACCAAGTTGCGGTAGGCTTTAAACGTGCCTTTGACGGAAACCGCCAGGACGGGGCCGATGCCGGCTTTGGCCACTACCACGTCAATTTGTTTTGTCTTCATTCCTCCGAACACTGTCAACTCACTCTTCGTCTCAGCCTCCGGATCGTAGCGCAAAGACCATCCGGAAGACGATAGCGAGGCGACCACTGGTGGATGGGGTGTGATCTCATCGGGCAGGAAGCCCCCTTCAAGCACCAGGCGGAGGGCGATGTGCCTATGTGTTGGCTTTATATGTTCTTGGCTTTGGTGGACAGCAGCTGAAGCGAACACACGGAGTGCCTCTCCAATGTGGAGGAAATCAAGAGACATACCCCGATCTCCTGCCTTTTCGAGAGCGTCTTTCGAGCAGCGTCCGCAATCCAAGTTGCAGCAACTCACACTCGCGAGCCGAGAGACCTAGCCAGCCTCTAAGAATTACCTCATCAGCCCTCTTCCTCACCTCAGCAATCCCTTGTTTCCTGCAAATCCGGTCCAACTCCTCTTCGAATCCCGCCAGCCCATGGTCATGCATTGCGGGTAGGAGGACTTTACGGGCTTCTCCGGGCTCCAATTTCAACATGCCGCCCCCGAGCGGGTGGCCTTCAATCTCAGCACTCAGCGCGCTCAACGAGTTTTGCCACAGACCGGCAATCTGTTTGCCGGTTATTTCGCAACCGGATCGTATGCGTACAAGGTGGAGGCTGTTCGGAGCAACCACTCCGGCGACATTTGCCACAAGCTTTGGAACGGCGCCGCTCATATATGTCAGAAACCCGTCGGGACGGTGTACGTGGGGAACGGTATACCACGGGGAACGGGTCCGGCATTTGTAGGCCGCTGAAACCCCCAGTCGGTTTCCCTCGGTAAGATACTGCCGCACGCTGCTTGGAAGCGGACCTTTTCGGTCTACGTAGAGCAAATAACCTGTTTCTTTGGAGGCCAGGCCTGCTTCCCAGTCTTGCCTGGTGAACGACAAGCCTGACAGTATTCTGCTCCTTCGTAAAGCGGGCCTGAGAAATTTCTCCGGGATACCCCAGTGCCGGACTTCTGTCGGGCTGAGATGAAAGAAGTCATTTGCCCCTGTGACATATCCGATTCCGATGTTGGCTAAGTCTCCGGCCTTGACAACTTCAGCAGAGGCTTTCAGCTCCCCATACAAATATCGTACGCTATCCGGTATAAAGTACTCGATCAGCCTGGTTCGACCTTCGCATATGGCGTCGTGATCCAGGGGGATAGAGTGGTGAGATATCTCGGAGTACCCTCGGTCCAGCAGCCCCCGGAGGTCTTCCGGGTTCGCTAAGTCGCGACGGAGAAGTTGGGTAATGTCTCGTCCCTTTTCCTCGGCGAGCAGCAAAAGAGTGTCCTCATTCAAGTGATTGAAGACCTTCTGTCGAAAAGTCAGGAAAATCAGTTTCCCAAAAGAAGTAGCCAAGTGGCGGAGGACCGGTCGCGCATAGGCCGCGTGCATGAGTTCGAAGGGTACCACCATGGCAAGACGGCCACCCCTTTTCACCATCGACGCGGCGTGTACGAGGAATGGCGCCCATGAACTCGTGAGTGCCGAAAGAGGCACGCCTTGTGACCGAGCCCGGAGAAGTGCTCGCTTTCGGCCGGAACCACTGAAGCGTTGATACCGGATGAACGGGGGATTTCCGACGAGCGCTTCCACGCTGAAATGACCGGGGGCAAGTTCAAAGAAATCACAACGGGGGAAAGAGTCGCGGTTCAAACGGAATTTTCTCTGCAATACGTCAAGGCCCGTGGCATGCGCGTGTTCGTCCAGTTCGACACCGCAGACCTGCTCTTCGGCCGAGCCGCCCAGCGCCTCGAGTCTTTCGCAGGCCGCTCTGAGGAACACGCCTTCCCCAAAACCGGGATCCATCACGTGATCCGTCGGTTCACGTACAGCCCAATCGACAAGAAATTCTGCTACGAAATCGGCAGTGTAATAAGCCCCCCATTCTTTGGGATCTTTGTCAGCTTGAAACATCACGAGCTGCTCAGTCATCTGTGTTTCCAGTAGCCTGCCAGCAGTCCCCGAACATCGGGCGTTTCTCAGAAGTCCGTACCCCGGCGAACCTCGCGCAACCGGGGTGAGCTGATCCACTGGACGGCCTACTCTAACACTTGGGGCCTAACAGTCAAGCACGCTTTCGGCCTAGTGTAAGGGTTCACCGCGCAGGGCCTTTCTGCAAAGAGGGTCTCCCCATGTTACTCTTCCTGAAAATGGCGGAGTTCTGGTGCTCATCTTCTCATCACATCGTGAAGACACGGGATCTGTCCAGGGGAACTATTGCTTTTGCCAACGCCCCGCGTGACGTGGGGCTCATAACCGACCGTCGAGCGGGAATTGACTCCTTGGAGAAATGCTCTATAATAGGTAGGCTATGCTAATGCACGCGGGAGATTGACACCATGAAGTTTTGGCGCCTGCCGCTGGATGCCGAAGCCCACTCCATACCCCAAGGGATTGTTCGCATAATCGAGGCCCGTTGCAAGGGTTGCGGCTTCTGCATCGAGTTCTGTCCAAACGGATGCTTGATTGAGAGCAAGCGCTTCAACGAGAAGGGATATCATCCGCCGGAAGTGATCTTTCAAGCTGACGATTGCGTTGACTGCGGCTTGTGCACGCTGATCTGTCCGGAGTTCGCAATATTCAGCGAGTTGAAGGAAGCAAAGAAGATTACGGAGCGAGACATACAAAAGGTCACTACGCGCTTTTCCCGCAAGGACGTGAGATCCAGGAAGCCGTAACGAAGCCTGCGTGCGCTTCGGCCTTCCACTTTCCATCGCTTTTCCACGGCTCTTCGGGCGAAAAACCGGCTCTTGGCACCACTTGACCGGCCTGATCCGCCTCGGGATACTTTGTTGCCGGGGAGAGTCACACGGATTCGAGGGGCGAACGAATTCTTAGGAATCACCTATGTCGGAAAGAGATGTTTTAGCTGGTGAGCATTTCATTCACGGGGACGCTGCATGTGCCGAAGGCGGCATTGCCGCAGGTTGTCGCTTCTTCGCCGGGTATCCGATCACACCGGCGACGGAGGTAGCCGAGCGTATGGCGCGGCGACTTCCGGAAGTGGGCGGCGTCTACATTCAGATGGAGGACGAGATCGGGTCCATGGCGGCCATTCTTGGAGCCTCCTGGGGCGGGGTCAAGTCGATGACTTCCACGTCCGGTCCGGGTTTCTCGCTCATGATGGAGAACGCCGGCCTCGGAATGATGACGGAAACTCCGTGCGTTCTTGTAAACATTCAGCGTGGCGGTCCTTCCACGGGACTGCCCACACTGGTCGGCCAGGCCGACGTGATGCAGGCCCGCTGGGGATCCCACGGGGACTACGGTTGTATAGCGCTGGCCCCCTCGTCCCCGCAGGAGTGTTTCGACCTCACCATTGCCGCGTTCAACCTCTCGGAGACGTACCGACAACCCGTCTTCGTGATGGCCGATGAAGTGGTGGGTCACATGACCGAACGGGTGGTCATCCCTCCCAGGGACAAGATCGAGGTCGTCAATCGTTCGACGCCGTCCACAGGCCCCAACGGCTATCTTCCCTTTGCGAGTACCGGTCAAATGCCGGCTCCCATGGCGGTCGCGGGGGAAGGCTACCATGTTCACGTGACCGGTCTCACCCATGACGAGCGCGGATACCCGGTTATTACCGATGTGGTCCAGGAACGAAACGTCCGTCACATCGTGGACAAGATCCGCAACAACGCTGACAGGATTATCCGCGTCGAGGAGATCGGTTTGGAGGACGCGGAGGTGGTAGTGGTGGCGTACGGCTGCACCGCGCGCGTGGCTCGTCAGGCTGTGGAAGACCTCAGAGAACGCGGTCACAAGGTGGGCATGTTGCGGCTTATCACTGTCTGGCCGTTCCCGTCGAAGATTATCAGACGACTGGCGACCCAAGCGAAGGCCTTCGTGGTCCCGGAGATCAACTACGGGCAGATGGCCTATGAGGTGGAACGGACCACGGGGGGAAACGCGGAAACCGTACTCCTCGGACTCATGGGCGGAGCAATCCACACTCCAGAGGAGATAGAAGCCGCGGTCGGTGACTACTTGTAGGGAGGCCGGTCGAGAAGTCCAGAGAACCCACTTGTTTGGGGACGTCGTGGTGGGAAGGTGCTTCGAACTGCTATCGTGGGGCCTCAAGGGGTGCCTCATCGAACGGAGTGGCCCAAGAATTTTGATGGTTTCGGAGAGGCTATGAAAAGAATCCTGAGAGAACTCGTGCCGTTCGACCAAGAGTCGGAAGAGAAGCACATCGCGCAGGGACACGGTCTGCATCCTCACGACAAGTATCTGAAACCGGGAAGAATACCGCACATCTGGTGTCCGGGTTGCGGGCTCGGTGTGGTGCTGACCACCTATATCGAGGCGTTGAGGCGCAAAGAGATACCCGTGAACCAGTGTTCCGTGGTCTCGGGAATCGGGTGCACGGGTCGCATTGCGGGATACCTCGACATGGACACCTACCACACGACCCATGGTCGGGCCATTCCGTTTGCCACGGGTCTTGCACTGGCCAAACCGGACCATCACGTCACCGTTCTCTCGGGGGACGGCGATCTGTTCGCGATCGGAGGCAATCATCTCATTCACGCGGCCAGGCGAAATATCAACGTCAAGGTGATCTGCGTCAACAACTTCAACTACGGCATGACGGGCGGACAAGTCGGGCCTACAACGCCTATCGACGCCAAGACCTCGACAACTCCCCTGGGCAATGCGGAGCCCGGTTTCAATCTGCCTCACGTGGCCCATGCCTCGGGAGCGATTTACGTGGCCCGGTGGACCACCTTCCACCCGAGGCAGCTCGTGCACTCCATTTGTGAGGCGTTCGACAAGAAAGGGTTCACCTTCATTGAGGTGATCTCTCCCTGTCCTACGGGGTACGGCCGTCCCAACAGACTGGGCAGCGGACTGGATGAGATGCGCTACTACAAAGAGATGTCAGAGATCCGTAACAATGCCGATCCCAGCGAGGCGGAAATCAGACTCAAGGGAAAGATCATCGTCGGAACCTTCATCAACGTTGACCGGCCGGACTTCATGGAGAGCTACCGGACAACGGTTTTGGCACGGGCCGGCGGGAGTAAGGGTAAGGCTGCATGAGCGGGAAACAGGAGATCAGGTTGGCGGGATTCGGCGGTCAGGGGATCATACTCTCAGGGCACATTCTCGGCAAGGCTGTAGCCCTGTTCGAAAAGAGGAACGCGGTTTTCACACAAAGCTACGGCCCTGAGGCAAGAGGCGGCTCCTGCAGCGCGGATGTAGTCCTCTCCGACTCCCACGTTCACTATCCCAAGGTGAGCCGACCCGATGTCCTCGTGCTCATGAGCCAGGGCGCGTTAAGCACCTATGGAGGGACGATCCGTGACCAGGGCATGATGATCATCGACGAGGACCTGGTGAACCTGGACGAGGCACCTGAGGGAATTACCGTGTATCGGGTTCCCTTTACACGGATGGCCGAGGAGTTGGGCAGGAAGATCGTGGCGAATATCGTCATGCTGGGGGCGCTCACGGCCCTGGGCGGAGTGGCGAGCTACGAGTCGATGAAAGAATCGGTTCTCTCTTCGATCCCACGCGGGACCGAAGACCTCAATATGTCAGCGTTCCGCAAGGGGTACGAATTCGGGCGGGGGCTGCTGGGCAGCCGGGAGTGACACGGGGATAGGGATCGACTGGAAGCCCATGAGCGTTGTGAGGAAACCGGCAAGGTCGATGCGTCGAGCCGTGCAACATTCGTCCGAACGGACAATGGAGGCTGATTCGCGGAGGAAGGATTCCAATTGAAAGGGAAAGATAGTCAGCACACTGAGAATTTGAATCTCAACGATACGAAAATAGGCGTTTACGTCTGTCATTGCGGTAAAAACATCGGTGGCACGGTAAGATGTGAAGAAGTCGCGGAGTATGCCCGGAGCCTTCCCGGCGTGGTCCTCTCCCAGGACTCACTCTACACCTGCTCGGAGCCCGGCCAGGAGCAGATCAAGTCCGACATCAAGGAACATGGTCTCAACCGTGTGGTGGTGGCCTCTTGCACGCCCAGACTCCATGAGCCGACCTTTCGGGCCGCGTGCGCGAGCGCGGGCCTCAACCCCTACCTGCTGGAGATGGCCAATATCCGGGAACACTGCTCCTGGGTTCACCTGCACGACAAGGACGCGGCTACGGAAAAGGCTAAGGAACTCGTCGCGATGGCTGTAGCACGGGCGTCCAGACTGACCCCTCAATTCGAGCTAAAAGTCCCCGTGGCCCGCAAGGCTCTTGTCATCGGGGGCGGAGTCGCGGGTATCCAGGCATCGCTGGACATGGCGGACGCGGGATACAAGGTTTACCTGGTCGAGAGGACCGGGAGCATCGGCGGTCGGATGGCACAGATCGACAAGACCTTCCCCACCATGGACTGCTCCATCTGCATTCTCGCTCCGAAAATGAGCGAGGTCGGGCGTCATCCCAATATCGAGCTGCTTACCCTGTCGGAAGTCAAGAAGGTCACCGGCCACATCGGCAACTTCAAGGTGAGTGTTCTCAAGAAGGCCCGCTACGTAACGGATGAATGCACCGCGTGCGGCGACTGCATCGAAGCCTGTCCCCAACTCCAACCGGATGAGTTCGAAGCTGGGCTTACCATACGCCGGGCCATCTACATCCCCTTCGCTCAGGCGGTCCCGTCCAAGTACCTCATAGACATGAGCCATTGTTTGAACAACCAGGGGATCGTGGCCTGTGACCGATGTTTTCAGGCCTGCGAGCACAAGTGTATCAACTTCGCCGACCAGGATGAAATGCTGGAACTCGAGGTGGGGACGATCGTTGTGGCTTCGGGCGTAGACGTGTACGATCCAACCGCTCTGACCGAGCTGGGCTATGGCAAGTTCCCCAACGTCATCACCACCTTGGAATTCGAGCGCCTTATCAACGCGGGAGGACCCACCGGTGGTGAGCTGATCCGGCCGTCGGATCGCAAGCGCCCGAAGAAGGTGGCTTTCCTCCAGTGCATCGGATCGCGCAGCAAACGGAGCAACCCCTACTGCAGCAATGTCTGCTGCATGAATACGATCAAAGACACGCTGCTCATTCGAGAGCATTGGCCGGACACGGAGATCTACGTCTTTTACATCGACATCAGAGCCTTCGGCAAAGGCTTCGAAGACCTCTTTCAACGCGCCCGTCGTGAAGGAGTCACGTTCATCAGAGGGGTCCCGGGCGAGATCATCGAAGACGTGAAAACGGACAACCTGACTTTGCTCGGCGAGAACACGCTTCTGGGGAGCCATTACCGCTACGAGATGGACATGGTGGTCCTTTCCGTGGGCATCAAGCCTCGCGAGGACTCGGATGTTCTGCAACGGATGCTCAATCTCTCCACTGACACCGACGGTTTCTACATGGAGGCCCATCCAAAGCTCAGGCCCGTTGATACCACTTCCGGAGGCGTATTTCTCGCGGGCGCGGCCGAAGGTCCGAAAGACATTAAAGATTCGGTTACGCAGGCCTCCGCCGCGGCCTCAAGGGCCAATATCATCATGAGCAAGGGCGAGGTGAGCATCCCGGCGATCGCTGCAAAGATCGATCCGGATCTGTGCACCGCCTGCGGATTGTGCGCCAAGGTCTGCCCCTACCACGCGATCGAAGGCAGCAAAGAATTGGGATACTATCGCGTGATCGAAGCAGCGTGTCAGGGGTGCGGAACATGTGTTCCCGAGTGCAGATTCGGAGCTGTGGACCAGCCCCATTTCACCGAAGAGCAGATCACTAGCCAGATCGACATCGCGTTGGAACGTGAGCCGGAAAAGAAGATTGTCGCCTTCGCATGCAATTGGTGTTCCTACGCGGGAGCTGACTTTGCCGGGGTGTCGAGGATGCAGTACCCGACGAGCGTGCGCATTATCCGTACCATGTGTTCCGGCCGCGTTTCACCGGAGTGGATCCTAAGGGCCTTCATCAAGGGAGCGGGCGCGGTTTTGGTTTCGGGCTGTCATCCCTCGGACTGCCATTACAACAACGCAAACCGCCAGACCGCCAAGCGAGTGGAGAGACTGTGGAAACGCATGGAGAGAATGGGCATTAACAAGGATCGTCTCAGGCTTGCCTGGGTCTCCGCTGCAGAGGGCGCACAGTTCGCCGGCGTGATCAAAGAGATGGAAAAGGGACTCAGGGCCTTGACTCCGAAGATCATCGAGCGAGATCGAGACAAACTGAAACAATTCTTGAAAAAGAAGAGTAACATGCAATGACGACACTGAGAATCTGGAACTTTTTCAACCGGGCGGACCTCTATGAGTGCTATCAGTGCGCACGCTGCACAGGATCGTGCCCGGCCATGGAAGTTGCGCCGGCCATCGGTCCGCGGGAGACGATCCTGAGGTGTCTCAACCTGGGACATCAGCAGGTGGCCGAGGATGAGCGGCTGTGGCTGTGCTGCACCTGCAACGTCTGCGAGGACCGTTGTCCGCAGAAGATCCCCATAACGGATCTGCTGGTAGCGCTGCGCAATTCCGCGGCGAGACGGGGTAATATTCCGGACCGGCTGGGAATGGTCATCGAACTACTGGCCAAGACGGGACGATCCATGATCGTTCACCAGCTCGATGAGATGCGGAGGCATCACGGTCTTGAGCCACTGCCGCCCGCGCCTGTGGATGAGATCAGGTCCATCCTGAAGAAAACCGAACTCGACCAAATCATTGAATTTTAGTCGTGTCCGCTTCCGGGCGCGCGGGAAATAACGAAAAGGTTGTCATGAAATACGCCATCTATCTGGGATGTGCGATCCCAATCAAGTATCCGGGCTTCGAAGCCGCCACCCGTATGGTCTGCGAACGCATCGGAATCGAGCTTGTCGACCTGCCCTTCGCGTGCTGTCCCCCTCAAAGCAGCATGAAATTCGTGCACCACGACTCATGGTTGGCGCTTGCAGCACGAAACCTGTGCGTGGCCGAGGAAGCGGGTCTTGACCTGCTGACGCTCTGCTCGGGGTGCGTCAACACACTCAAAGAGGTCAATGTTCTGCTTAAACAGAGCGAAGCGAGACGCCGTAAGGTGAACCGGGTCCTCGAGTCCCACGGTCACCACTTCAAGGGAGAAATCAAAGTAACCCACATCTTGGACGTGCTCTATCAGGACACCGTCGTAGAAAGGCTGCTGAAGCAGATCGTACGAGAAATCCCGCTGAAAGTGGGATGTCATTACGGATGTCACTATTTCCGGCCGCCGAAGCTCATGTATCCCGAGGAGCTTTCGCTCGCGGAGTCATACGTGCCGGTAAAAATGGATCATCTGCTCTCGTTGATCGGCGTTGAGCCGATGGAATATTCCCGCAAGTTCCTCTGTTGCGGTTCTCCGCTGGGGGCCAATGTGGACCAGGACGCGGGGTACGCGATAACCCGGCAGAAGCTCCACTACATCCGTGAGCGCGACATCCAGGCCCTCGCGGTCATATGCCCGTCATGCTTCGAGCAATTCGACATGGGGCAGATAGTCCTCTCGAGAAAATCCAAGGAGAAGAGCAAGATTCCGGTCTTTTATCTCACCCAATTGATCGGACTGGCCATGGGAATGAGCTACAAGGAGGTGGGGCTCGATGTCCACAGAGTGAAGGCCAAGAAGCTCCTGGAAAAGGTCAACGTGGCCTGATTCAGTGAGGTTGGGACGGCAGCGCCTGTGAACGAAGCCTGCCCGCGTACGATTCGGTTGTGATCTCTGACCGAACCGGCCGCTTCCGGACCCCTACGGGGCGGTGTGGAGGCCCGGAGGCGCACGTGGCAACAGCCCAAGGTGTGAACGGTGAGGAAGGTCAACATATTGAAATGACGAGCGTTCTGTAGGGACGGCTGCGTGTGAAACGCGGAATGGCGGACACCTATCACTCCATAAACATTCATTACGTATTCGGCACAAGGGACCGAGATCCTATGATAACTGGCGAACTCGCCTCCCGGTTGCCGGCATTCATCGGGGGAATTCTGAGAAAAAACGGAATAAAGGCCTTGTGCATAGGTGTCATGCCGGACCACGTCCACATGCTCGTCTCGTTGCCCGCCTCGCTTGCCGTCTCCAAGGCTGTGCAATTGGCAAAAGGAGGATCCTCAAAATGGATTCACGATACCTTTACGCGCAAACGCGGCTTCGCATGGCAAAAGGGGTACGGAGCTTTCAGCGTGAGTCCCTCCAGGATTCCGGCGACGATCGCTTACATTCGGAACCAATGGGAACACCATCACAAGAGGAGCTTTATGGAGGAGTACGTCTCGTTTCTTAAGAAATCAGGGATCGAGTATGATGAACGGTATCTCTGGCGTTGATCTCAATCGTCCCTACAGGACTCGTGAGTGAAACCGGCGATGAATCGCCGGCCTACTTCCATACCGTCCCGATGGGACGCGACCGGTCCCCCAAGCTGGGAAAAGGTTTGATTCGGTTACGAGGGACGAGGCACGGGCTTGACGAGGATTCACCATCAGAGTTATCCGGAAGGTTCAAGGATTCTCCAACATGGCTTCGCGTGACATCCGTGTGGAATGGCTATTTTCGGAGTTGAAAACCCTTCAGGACCATCGGATGAAGGTGGCTCTGGTTAAGATCCCGTTTGTAACTGCACTGATCGGTCTCGGGTCGTGGAAGCCGATCGGGACCAAAACGCTCTACCTGGTTCTCTACCTGGCTCCACTCGTGGCCGTGCTTTTCGATATGCTCGGCATGGCTTACACCTTGTCTATCTATCGAATAAACGTGTTTCTCAGAATCCTCCTCTGTAAGGAGCACCCAAGGAGGAAGTGGCAGGAGTTCCTTGAGGCTCACCGGATTAGCCTCGCTCGGTGGTCTGCTGATGGGTTCACTGCAATCGTATTCTGCTTCGCCATATACATAACGTGTGTCGAGGCAGAACTGAGTTGCAGGGGGCTCTTCTGGATAATCGCTGTTATCGTTTTGTTCTTGGGACTGCGCTACTATGAAAGCGAGGTCAAGAGAGCGTTCCAACAGATTGGCACCTTTGATCACAAGGGCGACTATTCCCTTTCGTGGTTTCTGGAACACTTGGGGAGGAGTTCTGAACAGGAATGACCTTAATCCGAACTCTGGCCGAAGCCGAATCGATGTCCCTGGCTCGTTTCAGCCTCCGAGGGAATGGCAAGGCCTGAGAGGCAGGCCGTCCCCAGTTGCGATTAAGCAGCTTTCTTGTAACTTGTTCTCGGGTCCGCTCACTTGGCGATGAATGAGCGGGCTACTTCCGGCCGCCCCTACGGGGGTAGCCAATCGTGTCCCAGCGGGACACTTGGTAGTAGCCCACGGTTTCAACCCTGGGGAGAGGTCAACCTATTGAGATAACAAGAGTCCTGTAGGGACGGCTGATCTGATTCGGCGCTTCGCGAAGTGGAGGCGCTCACTATCCCTGTGAGAAAAGGCCACCACAATGCGGGGCCCAACAGGGACCGCGTCGCGTTTGCCGTCAACAGCCCCAACCATCGGGGTCCCTAGAGCGAGGAAATGAATGACGGACAGAGAAAAGAAGAAACCACCGCTTGGCAAGGAAGAAATCGAGGAACTCCGTGAAGAGCTGATGCTCTCGGAATCGCTTTCGAGGTTCCGCAACACCTTCATGATTCTTTCCGGCAAGGGAGGCGTGGGAAAGAGTACCGTCGCGGTGAATCTCGCAGCCGCGCTCGCGTCTGCGGACCGTGAGGTGGGTCTGCTTGATATCGACATCCACGGCCCGAGCGTTCCCAAGCTGCTCGGGCTCGAACGAGCGGATTACCCGGCGAGTTCCGCCAAAGGTCTCGTCCCGGTGAGATACAGCGATCATTTGAAGGTCATGTCCATCGAATTCGTCATGAAGGAACAAGCCGGCGAAGCGATCATTTGGCGAGGCCCCATGAAGCACCGAATGATACGGCAATTCCTCGCGGAAGTCGATTGGGGAAACCTGGACTTTCTCATCGTGGACGCGCCGCCGGGGACCGGAGATGAGCCGCTCTCCGTCTGTCAGATGGCGCCTCCGCACTCATACGCGATCATCGTCACGACACCTCAGGAAGTAGCGGTCAAGGATGTCCGCAAATCAATCCGTTTCTGTCGTACGCTGAGAATGCCGGTCTACGGTATTATCGAGAATATGAGCGGGTTCGTGTGTCCCCAATGTGGCGCAGAGCACGACCTCTTCAAGAAGGGAGGCGGTGAAAGCCTCGCCCGCGCGGGCGGGTTCCGTTTCCTCGGCCGTATCCCCATAGACCCGAAGCTCGTGACGTCGTCCGACGACGGCAAGCCTATGGTCGTTAACGATCCCACCTCACCCACCTCCAGAGCCTTTGAGGAGATGACCGCGCCGATACTCGAAATGGCTCCGCTGAGGATGAAGAAACACTGACCCGCAGGACGCCTGCAGGCCTTGTCGGAGATCGGCCCATCGGATCTCGGCGGGCCTTCGAAACGGCCGTCCGGGTCAACTGGACTCCCTCTGGGCTCCGTGCTAATAATTGCACCGTTTCGCGCTCATGGCCATCTGAAGAAAAAGGCTGTCACCTGGGGTGCAGGGGCATCTCTGCCGTTCGAATGCCGACAGGAACGGAGAACATGGAACTGCTAGAGTCTCAATACGAGCGAGGCAAGCTCGTCACTCTCGTGGGGATGGGGGTCAATGTCGTTCTCATCGTGGTGAAGATCTGGGGGGGTATCCATGCCCGGAGCCAGGCGCTCATCGCGGACGGGATCCATTCCGTTTCGGATCTCTTCAGTGATGTGGTTGTGCTCTTGGGGCTCAGATGGGGCCGTAGGAGCGAGGATGAGCAGCATCACTTCGGCCACCGGCGTATCGAGACCCTGGCCTCGTTCATTGTGGGAATGACGCTCTGCGCGGCCGCGTTGGCGATGGCTCGATCTGCCGGTCTGGACATCATCCGGGGCAGGCATGCTGAACCGGGAGTGCTTGCCCTTGTCATCGCGGCGGTTTCGATTGTGGCCAAGGAAGCCCTGTATCGCTACACCATGGTGGTCGGCATGCGTATCGATAGCCCCGCGCTCGTGAGCAACGCGTGGCATCATCGCTCCGACGCACTCTCCTCCATCGCGGTCTTAATCGGCGTGGCCGGAGCAAGACTCGAGCCCGGCTGGCAGATTCTCGACGCGTGGGCCGCGATCGTGGTCTCGGTTTTGATTATCAAGATGGGGGTCTCCTTCGTTGTTTCCTCGCTCAAGGAACTCGTGGATACCGCTCCTGATCAGCATGTTGTCGACATGATCAATCGTTGCGCCCGCAAGGTGAAGGGAGTGGTGAATATCCACGACGTCAGGGCAAGAACCTCGGGGGGAAAGGTCTTCGTTGAGGTACACGTGGAGGTGGATGGTGAATTGACAGTCCGTGAAGGACACGACGTGGCCAAGGAAGTGGAGAGATGCCTCATCGATGAAGTTCCCCAGATGGAGAAGGCCATAATCCACGTAGATCCCGTCGAAAAGGAAGAACCTGCATGATTCCCCTACGAGACGGCACTCCGTCGGGAACGACGCCCTTTGTCACTATCGTGCTGATAATAATCAATGTTATTGTCTGGTTCTACGAGGTTTCCCTTGGAAGAAGTCTGAATGTGTTCATGATGGAGTATGGTCTGATCCCCTTGAGATTCGTTCTCTCTCACAGGCTGGAAGGGGGAGTCTTTGCCAACGCGGTGGTACCGCTCTTCTCGTCGATCTTCATGCATGGCGGATGGCTGCACCTTATCGGGAACATGTGGTTCCTCTGGATATTCGGCGACAACGTGGAAGATCGTTTGGGTCACGTCAAGTTCCTGATCTTCTATCTTCTCTGCGGCATCGGCGCGTCGGTGGCTCAGATCATGTTTCACCCCGCCTCGCGAATCCCGGTCGTGGGAGCGAGCGGTGCTATTTCCGGGGTCCTGGGGGCCTACCTTGTGAGTTTTCCCCACGCCAGGGTGACGACGCTCTTGATCATCTTCTTCTTCATCAGGTTTATTGAGCTGCCCGCGTATGTATTTCTGATAGTATGGTTTCTGTTTCAGTTCGTGAGTGGGGCGTCCCAATGGGGCTCGACAGGCGATATGGGCGGCGTGGCATATTGGGCTCACATGGGCGGCTTCTTTTTCGGGTTGATCCTCGTCTGGATCCTTCCCAAGAGCCGTCATTTCCGGGACCGGTCCCGGGACGGCCATTACTACAGGTAGGGTGACTGCAGGCGATGAGATTCCGGCCCCCAGGGGCTGTGGCTTTCATCGGGGGCTTAGACCGTGGCGGAGATTTGGCCGAGATGATCCTTGAGCCTTTTATAACCGGGTATCTCAAACGCATATATTCCCAGGTGCTGCGGTTGACAGATTTTGGAGAGATCCGTCCGCCGGATCCCAGACCTGACAAGGAGTACCTGGTTTACGTTCACGTTCCCTTTTGCGAGGAATTGTGTCCGTACTGCTCGTTCCACCGCGTACCCCTTGAAAAAGACCTGGCCGAGTCGTATTTCAAAGCCCTGGCTGCTGAAATTCGTTTGTATGCGGAAAGGGGGTTCACCTTCAGCGGGGTCTACGTTGGCGGCGGCACGCCGACGGTGCTTCCCGTGGAGCTTGCCGGGTTGCTCAATGAGTTGAGACAATCCTTCCCCATCAGGGAGATCTCTGTGGAAACCAACCCCAACCACCTGACGGACGATATCGTCGGCATGTTGCGGGACGCCGGTGTGAACAGGCTGTCCGTCGGAGTTCAGAGCTTCGACGATTCTCTGCTCAAGGCCATGGAGCGATATCACAAGTACGGAAGCGGAGTCGAGATTCGGGCCAGGCTCGAACGGTTCAACGACACGTTCGATACCTTAAACGCCGACATGATCTTCAATTTTCCTACCCAGACGCAGCAGATGCTGGAGAGAGACCTTCAATTGATCAACGAGATAGCGGTCGATCAGGTAACCTTCTATCCGCTCATGGTCTCCGACGTCACCCGACGGGAACTTGGCAGGATATTCGGCCCCATAAGTTATCGGAAGGAAAAACAATTCTACCACCGGATCCTCGATGAGCTTGACGGCGGCTATACTCCGGGAACAGCCTGGTGTTTCTCGCGCAAGAAGAGCATGATCGACGAGTACATCGTTGACTACGACGAATATGTCGGTATCGGCAGCGGTTCCTTCGGGTACGTAAACGGAGCGGTTCTGTCGGACATATTCTCCATTCCCGCGTACATTCAGTCTGTCCGCCAGGGGCGCTTCCCACTGCAAGCACGAAGGGATTTCTCGGACAAGGACCGGATGCGATACGAGTTCGTCATGAAGCTTTTCGGTACGTCGCTGGACATGGACCAGGCCGAAGAAAAGTACCAGAAGAGATTCCGCAAGACGCTGAGGAAAGAGATCACCTTCTTTCGGCTCGTCGGGGCGCTGATCGATGAGGGGTCCACGATTCGTTTGACACGAAGAGGGCAGTACCTGTGGGTAATCATGATGCGCGAATTCTTCACCGGAGTGAACAATTTCCGAGACGCCTGCCGCATCCGGGTCACGTGACAGGCGAGCTTTGAAGGTATAAGTACGGGAACGCCTCGTTGCAAAGGTCCTCTCTGGCCGACTCCTGGCAAAAACGGGATTGCCGGCGTTTGAGAGCATACGTATATATATAATTTGTGAAAGAAAGGGTTGACCCCAGGTCCGAGGAGATCTCCGGATGCCGAAGCCGACATACGAAGAACTGGAAAAGAGAGTCAACGAGCTACAAAAGGCTCTCGGGGCAGTCATTGACGAAGCCATGGAAGCGGAGCATGACGAGCTGTTCGAGCTTTCCGTACTCTACAACATAGCGCAGGGTTTGGCCTCCACCCGTGATCTGGATGAGCTGCTCGGTATTGTCATTGACGAGGTGAACAAGGCGCTCCTCACAGAGGGAGCGGGAGTTCTTCTCTACGACGAGAGCCGCAGGGATCTGTACTGGCTCGATGTGCGCGACCGGCGGGATCTGCTCGGTCCCCGATCATCTGAACTGAGAATCCCGTTGGACGAAAGCATAGCTGGCTGGGTTTTCAAGAACAAGAAGGCGGCCCGAGTAAACGACGTTTCCAAAGACCCTCGCTATTATTCCGGAATCACCAAAAAAAGCGGATTCGAGTTCGAGAAGGTACTCCAGGTCCCTCTGAACACCCGTGAGAAGACCATCGGTGTGCTCATCGCCATCAACAAGATCGGAGGGGACTTCACCGAGCAGGATGAGGTGTTGTTGACCTCGATGGCCGGTATTATCGCGCTGGCAATAGAGAACGCTACGGTCTACAACAAGCTGCGCAAATCAAGCGATGATCTTGAGATGCTCTATCGTTCCAGCATGGCCCTCGCCTCCACCATGGATCTGGATCACCTTCTCGAAGTTGTAATAGAGGAACTCAACAACGCCATGGAGACCGAGGCCGCGGGTATTCTCCTTTACGACGAGCGCACTGATGACCTCTATTGGCGCGCGGTCCGGGATGAG
The DNA here is from genome assembly GCA_964497585.1 of uncultured Syntrophaceae bacterium. Lineage (GTDB taxonomy): Bacteria > Desulfobacterota > Desulfomonilia > Desulfomonilales > Desulfomonilaceae > CAZCDS01. Next base: position 91,326 of record CAZCDS010000004.1, on the reverse strand, counting down.
AAGGGTCTGCTCGGGAAGCGACGCGATGACCTGCGGATACCCCTCGAAAAGAGCATCTGCGGCGGGGTCTACCGAACCGGCGAACCGGCCCTGGTGAACGACGCACACAGCGATCCCCGGTTTTTCAGCGAATTCGAGACCCGATCCGGTTTGCAGATCCGCAACGAGATCATTGTTCCGCTCCATACCCGGGACGCGACCATCGGCGTCCTCCTCGTCATCAACAGGAAAGACGGTCAGTTCGCGGAGGAGGACGTCAACCTCTGCTCTTCCCTGGCCGGTGTCGTAGCTCTGGCCGTGGAGAACGCCGAGTTCTTCAACGAGTTGCTCAAATCGTACCGCGAATTGGAGGATCTGAACCGGGTCAAGTCGAAAATAATCAATCATCTCTCCCACGAGCTGAGGACCCCCTTGGCGATTATTCGGGGCACCCTTGCCACCATGGAAAAGAAGCTCCGGTCCAAGGGGATAGAGGGCTTCGACCGCGCGCTGAGCCGCATGAATCGGCATGTTGCGAGCCTCAATCGGCTTGAGTCCCAGGTCGAGAGCATCATGATGACCGGATACTCCTGGGAGCGGAGAATGATCACGGGCTTTCTCGACCAGGCGCTCACGCTCATGGAGGTCCAGGCCGAACGCACTCCGGAAATCGAACACGCGGCCACGGTAATACGCATGTGGCTGGAGAAGACCTTTCCCACGCGACAGGACGAGCTTGAAAAGATCGATGTTAAACAATTCTGCGAGCCGGTCTTCGATTACATTCGTTCACGTGCGGAACACGAGGGCCGGACGGTAAACCTCGTATTCGACCTTTCCGGCGGCGCGCAGATCCTTATCCCGGGACACGTTCTCCAGGTCGTTGTGGAAGGCCTCGTGCGAAATGCGATCGAAGCCACGCCTGACAAGGGCCTTGTCCAGGTGACGGGCCGGATCAACGGTGACAGGTACGTCGTCCGGGTCAAGGACACGGGAATAGGCATTCCCGAAGAGTCCCGCGATCTCATATTCGAAGGCTTCTACCCCGTACAGGAGACCCTGGACTATTCCACGGGACGTCCGTACTCCTTCAATGCGGGAGGGAAAGGCATTGACCTCCTGAGAATCAGGATGTTCTCCGAACTGTACCACTTCAAGGTCTCGTTCACGAGTAAACGCTGCAGGTACCTGATAGAAGAGAGCAAATTTCCGGGAGACGCGGGCACCTGTTCCCACTGTCCCACTCCGCAAGACTGCGTCGAAAGCGGCGGTTCCGAGTTCGTCGTTGATTTTCCCCTCTGGGGCGCCGTTTCCCAGGAGAAGTCGGATCTGCAGTAGGCTTGAACCCGTTCTTGAGGATCATGAAAGGTCTCATACCCTGTGCGGGCCTGGGAACCAGACTTCGCCCGCTCTCCATCGCGGTTTCCAAGGAGCTTCTCCCCGTGGGCGACAAACCTGCCGTCCACCACGCGGTGAAGGATCTGACGGATTCGGGAGTTCAGGATATTGTTCTCGTCATAAACATGTCTAAGGTAAGAATAAAGGACTATCTGTGGGAAGCCTTCCCAGCAACAGATTTCACATTCGTGTTTCAAGATGAGCCCCGGGGGGTCGGTTACGCAATCCTGGAATCAAATAAGTTCCTCCATGGGGGACCATTTGTGCTCCTGCTTCCTGACAACATTTTCTTCGGAACGGAACCCCTGTCAGCCTCTTTGATCCGGGAATACCACCGGACAGGCAGGTCGTGCGTCACGCTCTTCCCACGCGGGAAGTTCAAACCGGGAGCCCGGTTCGGCTTCGAGGTCGACCGTACGACAAGGGGAATCAATCGAGCAGTCGCGGCTCATCCGGTGGACACAGCGCTCCCTGGGACTGCCGTTCATTTCGGCCCCGCCGCCCTGCTCTTGACCGAGGAGATCTTCCCCTATCTGAAATCCGAGAGCGAACAATGGGACCCGCGAGAAGGCGATTTTACGGAACGCCCTGCGCTCAGCCGCCTGATCGAAGCAGGGCGTCTCTCAGCGGCCTGGGTTGAAGGTGAGTGCTTCGACATCGGTACTGTGGAAGGGTACATGGACTGCCTTCGGTATGTCCTTGGACAATGATGGACCGATGTCCCCTGGATACTGATCGAATCGACCACGAGGGGGGCTAATACTTTTTGACGCAAATACTGTGGCGTATTTCCAACCAAGCCCGTGAAGCAAGGAGAATTCCGCCGTACGCCCGACGTCACCCCGGCGAAAGAAACTATTGCAAAACTGAATGTTCGCCTCGTGCCGTGGCACGATGGTGGGCGACGGCGTGGCCCAGACGCTACTGCGTCTGGGTTCCGAAGGAACAAGAGGTCCATCGCGGGAGGTTCCTTGAGAGCAGAACCTCTCGTGATATATAGGCTTTTGTTCCATTCCCTCTTGTCGCTGCGCGACCCGGACGTATAACGTCCGGGCCACCCTCAACCTCGCATGCCGCCGTACTTCCTGCCAATCGTGCTACTGTGCGATCGGCCCAAGGCATTATGCAACAGTCTCGAAAGCCGGGGTCCAGGCGTTCACAACAAGGATCTGGACTCCGGCGCCTGCCCCGGACTCCGATCCGAGGTTCGCCGGAATGACGGATGAAGGTCACGCTTTGAGAACATGGGAGTCGGATTGCCAACACAGGTCGGAATACGGAATCGTATTTATGTCACGGTGTACTAAGTCTGGTTTTGGGCCTTTCACAATTGCCGTTCCCGCCTTCCTGCGCGCTTTCAGAGCCTTCCGTCATGTGTCAGTCTTCTCTTCATGCGAGACACGACGCTGCTCACGGTTGCGGAACGGTAGAGATGGAATCCGTTTCCTCTACCGGTCACTCTGTCCGGAGAAACGAGCCATTTGACCTCTTTCTTTTTCGTCTTGCCTATGCGATCGTGACTATCGTGTGTTGATCTGATTCTTGACTTCCTCATATCTGAAACAGTCCACCAGATGATCGTTTACCATGCCGACGGCTTGCATGAACGCGTAACAAATGGTAGTCCCAACGAACTTAAACCCCCGTTTCCGCAAGTCTTTGCTCATAGCTTCAGACTCGGCAGAACTGGAGGGAACGTCAATCATCTTTTCCCACGAGTTCTGAATAGGTCTTCCATTGACGAACCGCCAGATGTAATTGTCAAAGCTCCCAAAGTGGTCCTGTACCTGCCGGAAGGCCCTGGCGTTATTGATTGTCGCGGAAATCTTGAGTTTGTTTCTAATGATTCGGGGATCGACGAGCAATCGGGAAATGTCGTTCTCGGTGTACTGACTGATTTTCAAGACGTTAAAGTTGTCAAGAGCGCTTCTATAACCTTCTCGTTTCTTGAGAATGGTGGACCAACTCAATCCCGCCTGAGCGCCTTCCAAAACCAAGAATTCGAATAGGGTTCTGTCGTCGTGAACTGCCACCCCCCATTCATTGTCGTGATAGGACTGCTCCAACGAGGTCCTGTTTGCCCATTCACAGCGTTTGACAGATAATCTTGGCATGATTTCACCCGATGTGTGAAATTCGCCTACGGGAGAGGATTCTCTCAGTACGGCCGCGGCAGAGTATCGTGAACGGAAATACTATTTCTTGTAGAGCTTCTTGAGCCTGTTGATATGACCTCTGCCCAGGCCCTTCACTTCGCATCCGAGTTCAAAGTACCGGCGGATCTTGTCGTCGTCGAGGATACCGAAACAGTCGATCACGGCGAGAGGCCCCCCGGCCGCGTGGACGACGCGGTCGGGTTGAAGGTCGAGGAAGTGCTTGTGGCGGACGGCGAATATGACCACGTCCGATTCTTTGAGCGCTCCGTCAAGATCCTCCTCCATGCGGAAGTCCTTGAGCTTTTTTTGGCTCCGGAAGAACCGTGCTCTCCCTTTTCGAGAGACCGGATACTCGTCCTGGACCTCGAACTCCCACCAATGATCGACGTACGGATCGTACACGCAGATCTCAGCTCCCATCTCCACGAGGCGGCGAACGATGAATTCCGATCCGCTGTTTCTCGTGTCCCCCACATCCTGTCGATAAGAAGCCCCGAGCAGCGTCACCTTTGACGCAGCGATGTACCGTCCCATATTGCGCAGCGCATCACGGGTTAACTCGGCCACATGGAGCGCTCTGGCATCGTTGATGTCTATGGCTTTCGGGGTGATATCGAACAGCTCGTCTTCAAACCCCATCAGGTGCTTATACGCCCAGACTCCGAGGGCCCCGTCTTTGGGCAGGCAGTAACCTCCAATGCCCGGACCGGGGAATATCAGGTTCGAGTGGGTGGGTCGAACCTTGACGGCCTGTATCACCTTGATCAGGTCGACGCCGTTGCGTTCCGAGAAGAGGCTCCACTCGTTGAGGAAAGCCAGGATAGTAGCCCTGTAGCTGTTTTCGACGATCTTTGCCGTCTCGGATTCTATGGGTCGGTCAAGAATACTCAGGGGGTAGTTCTCCACGTCGAGCACCTCGCTGAGGAACTGGACGACTCTGTCCCGGGAGTGCTCATTGACCCCGCTGCACACCCTCCAGAAGCTGCGTACCGACGCGACGTACTCGGCCCCAGGCATGACTCTCTCGTAACTGTGAGCGAGAACCGGTTCGGCTTCTATCCCCCGCTTTCTGAAGGCCTTCTTGATCAACGGATACGCGACCTGTTCGGTCGTACCCGGCGGCACGGTCGTCTCGATGAGAACGAGGGCCTCGGGCTTGATGTATTCGCCGACGATTTCCAGGGCCTTCTCCAGATCCTCCATTTCTACATACCCGTTGCGTACGTCGGCCAACGCTTCCTTCACATAATCGCATTGGATATCCACAACGACCACGTCGGCGAGTTTGATCGCATCATAGGTGAAAGACGCCGTGAGGGTCTCTTTTTCGGTCACGCATCGACGGATAATCGCAGGCACTTCAGGATCTTCGGATCTTACCGGAGGGAGTCCGCGATTCATGAGATGAATCTTCCAGAAGCTCCGGACGCTCGGCCGCTGCATGCCGATCACGAACTTACCGGGCTCTCCGGACTCATTCACGGAATCCGCGATCACTGCCGCCATGACAGCCCCCACGAAACCGAGTCCCATCACGACAACGATTTCACGTCCCTGCTCCCGGTGTCGGGCCGCGAGTTTCTCCAGCCGTTGAAATTCAGCGACATAGTCTTCGTCGCTCGGCAGGGGAAATCTCTCGCCGTTCGGGCTCAGAGAATACGGTTCACTCATGCCTTTTTTCCTCTTCTTCACAGGACATCCCAACCGATCCCGAGCCCGGTCGTTCCGGTGAAATCCTGAATCGGTCGGGTTCCGATCTTATCTCATACCCATGATGCCCGCACCACGAACGCAGTTACGCTTTGATCCCGATAGACCGGTTCGAGGCGTCCGTTAGCCTGGTTCTCAACGCGTGGTGCTAAATCCGCCAAAAAATATACAATAAGTTGGTCCGGCCCGCTCGTCAAGAAGGAAAGCCGTTGAGTTGCCCGGGCCGCTGTGTTAGAAGAGATCGACCAAGGGCGTCGCGTCCGTACGGAGGAGACATGGACAGGAAGTACAACCCTGAAGCCATGGAAAAGAAGTGGCAGGGTGTCTGGCAAAAGGGAAAACCGTACAAATCGGATCCGGACCGATCCAAAGAGAAATACTACGTGCTCGAGATGTTCCCGTACCCTTCGGGAAGCCTTCATATGGGCCATGTCCGCAATTACTGTATCGGCGACGTGGTGGCCCGATTCAAGATGATGAAGGGCTTAAACGTGATCCATCCCATGGGATGGGACGCGTTCGGCATGCCGGCCGAGAACGCCGCAATTAAGAATCGATCTCATCCGGCCAAGTGGACCATGCACAACATCAATACGATGCGGCGCCAACTCCAGCGCCTGGGCTTTTCGTACGACTGGGAACGGGAAATCGCGACCTGCCACCCCGAATACTACCGGTGGGAACAGTGGCTCTTCGTCAGGATGCTCGAGAAAGGGCTGGTGTACCGCAAGAAATCTATCGTCAACTACTGTGAACCATGCAAAACGGTGCTCGCAAACGAGCAGGTGGAACAGGGAGGCTGCTGGCGGTGCGGAACCCCGGTGGTTCAGCGTGAACAGGACGGTTGGTTCTTCAGGATTACCGAGTACGCGAGCGAACTGCTTGATTGGTGCGATAAGCTGCCGGGATGGCCGGAAAAGGTCCTCACCATGCAAAGGAACTGGATCGGCCGCAGCGAAGGCGCTCGCATCCTGTTCGACCGGGAGAATGGAGGTGACCCGATCGAAGTCTTTACCACCCGGCCGGACACGCTCTACGGGGCCACCTTCATGAGCCTCGCGCCCGAGCATCCCCTGTGCCTGGCCCTTTCAAAGGGCACCCCGCAGGAAGAACAAGTCAAGACCTTCATCAACAGGGTCCTCACCCAGGATTGGGAGGCCCGCATCGGAGAAGACTCTGAAAAGGAAGGCGCCTTCACCGGTTCCTACTGTGTCAATCCCTTAACCGGCCGGAGGATGCCGATCTATGTGGCCAACTTCGTGCTCTTCGAATACGGCACGGGCGCGGTCATGGCAGTTCCCGCGCATGACCAACGGGATTTCGACTTTGCAAAGAAGTACGGACTGGACATCATCGTCGTCATCCAACCCGACGGGGAGAAACTCGATCCCACGACCATGAGCGAGGCGTACGTGGATGAGGGCACCCTCGCCAACTCGGGCGAGTTTGACGGTATGGATAACGTCAAAGCGATGGAGGCGATCTCAAACAAGCTCACCGATATGGGTAAGGGTGGAGCGACCGTCAACTACCGGATCCGCGATTGGGGGATATCGCGGCAGCGCTATTGGGGTGCTCCCATACCCATAATCCATTGTCCCGACTGCGGTGCCCTTCCCGTTCCCGACAAAGACCTTCCGGTGGTGCTGCCCACTGAGATCGACTTCCCCGAGAGTGGCCGCTCGCCCCTGCCCGAACTCGACTGGTGGGTAAACGTCGACTGTCCCACCTGCGGCAAGCCCGCGAAGAGAGAAACGGACACAATGGACACCTTTGTCGAATCTTCCTGGTACTTCGACCGGTACGCGTGCCCTCGATTCGACAAAGGGATGATCGATATGGAGGTGGTCGCGTACTGGCTGCCTGTGGATCAATATATCGGAGGCATTGAGCATGCGATTCTCCACCTGCTCTACTCGCGATTCTTCACCAAGGTCCTGCGAGACATCGGCCTGAAGTCGAGCGACGAGCCCTTCACCAGGCTGCTCACCCAGGGGATGGTCATCAAGGATGGCGCGAAGATGTCCAAATCCAAGGGCAATGTGGTCGACCCGGAGGAGCTGGTCAATAAGTACGGCGCGGACACGGTACGGCTCTTTTGCCTCTTTGCCGCCCCTCCCGAGCGCGATCTGGACTGGACGTCCGAGGGCGTTGACGGGTCATATCGGTTTCTCAACCGCGTCTGGAATCTGGTTTATCAATTCAAGGATCTGACGAAGTATTCCCATGAAGGTAAGGAGAGCGAGCGCGCCCGGTCCCTGAAGAGGTTGACGCACAAAACGATCAAGAAGGTGACCGAGGATATCGAAGGTCGATTCCATTTCAACACCGCGGTGGCGGCTGTAATGGAGATGACCAACAAACTGCAGCGGGTAACCGAGGAAGAGGTCGAAGCATCACCCGATGTGGCAAGGGCCGTTGTCGAGGCGCTCCGTACCGTGGTCGTACTGCTGTCGCCCTTCGTTCCCCACGTGTGCGAAGAGCTTTGGGAAGTGCTGGGAGGAGAGCCGTGTATGACGAGGCTCACCTGGCCTTCGTACGACCCCGAGATGCTCGTTGAAGACGAAATTCTGATCGTCGTCCAAGTGAACGGCAAGAAGCGGGCCGAGGTCACGGTCCCGGCCGATGCACCCGAAGAGGAGATCAAGGAAGCGGCTCTGGCCGCACCTAACGTGAAGAGATTCATCGAGGGCAAAACGGTTCGCAAAGTGATTCTGGTTCCCGGAAAGCTCGTCAATGTGGTGGCCAATTGAGGGAAGCCTCCGGAGTTCCTTTGACTTCTGGAGGCAGAGGGGAGACTGCTCCTGTCGCAGCGAGGCTTCCCGTTGTATGAGACGAATCCTCGTCATCACGGGCGTCTTGCTTGTCGCCAGTTGCGGATACCGCTTCTCCGGCGGCCACGGAGAAACGCCCTTTCCCCCGGACGTGCAGACGATTGTCATCCGGAGCGCCACGAACAACACAACCGTCACGGGGATCGAAACCGAACTGACGAATGACCTGCGGGGAGAATTTGCTCTCGGCCAAAGGCTCAAACCGGTGAGAAGCGACGGCGATGTGATCCTCAACACCGTGATCGCAACGTACAGGGATACTCCCGCAACCTACAAGGCGGACGGCAAAGAGCTGACCAGAATAGGAACCCTCAGGGTCCTCTGCAACCTCGTGCAGACGGCAAAGAAGAAAGTCCTCTGGAAAAGGAACTTCGCGGCCTCGTACAGCTACCTTGTCACCGACTCCATCACGGAGACGCTCAGCAATCGACGCCGTGCTATATCACGCATGATCCAGGACATCATCGTCCGAATCCACAGGTCACTCTACGAAGTATTTTGATCCCGGTTGGCCGTTCATGAGCCAGGATCGGACACGTAGGTGCTCTTGTTGACCTGGCCGACGCTCACTCCGGCACATGGTCTCTCATTATGCGTCTACCGCGCACCAAACTTCGTCATAGTCCTCTGCGTACCACTCAGGGTCATCGCAGTATTCAAGCACTTCAATGGGCTGAGCCGCTCCAACATTGAGTAACAGGTCGTCCAGTGCTTGGATGACTCCCCCTGGAACTACCGTCATGCCTGTTCCTGAAGAGAAAGAATATGATTGGTCGTATCGGCCCGGTTCGTCGAAGCTCGGACGATTTTCCTCATAGGATGGATCCGGGAATTTCTTACGAGATTCCCGGCACAGCGAGATCTCTTCAGCCGAGAACATACTATAGGCCTGTTCAACCGCCCCGAAGGCAGTGAACAGGCATCCGCCCCCCAGCCCCGGCCACTCATCGCTCCCCCACAGGGCAATGGCAGGAACCTTCAGCCGGCCGCTGAGCGTGCCCGCGGTCGTGACCGGCGTCTCACGGGTGGGGTGCACCTGAGGAATCTCTCCTCTCAGTGCTGCCGCAGCCTGAAGGAACATTGGTTCAAGATAGTCGTTTCTCTTGTCCATGAGGGATTTCATCATTGCTTCAAACTGGTCTTCCGACGCGGAAACAAGCTCGGTCGCAATCGATTCATCCATCCCGGCCATGGTCACTGTGGCCGTGAGTTCCACGACAGTCCAGTCAGAAACCGTAGGCTTGCCCGCGTAGACCCGGACGTTGCGCGGCTTCCCTGTTGCGTGCATTTCACCGTTACGGAAAAGCATGACGGGCGTGCCAAAACATTCGGCAACACGTTTGGGAGGGGCCTTTACCAAGACCTGCGCAACGCAGATTCCATCCATCAACAAGGTGTCACACATGCCCAGTTCCATGGTACCCTCCTTGGAGGTTTCGCCTTTGCCACAAGGCAGCCGGCCATTTTCTCGTGGTTGGGGTCTTTCGGCCACACACAGCTGTGGGCGGTTTTGCGTGCCGCCTTCGATTGAGGAGGCGCAAGAGATTCGACCGAGGGGGAGAAGAGATGTGCATTCATTGAGGATAGGCCCCTGGGGTTGGCCAACAGTCAGAGTCGTTCACGCCGACTCCCATGACCGGGATGCATCTCACCTCTCCGTGCGTACCCACCTCCTCGTCTCTCTATCGTACACAAACCCCGCGCGACGCAGGACCTTGTATACCCAGTCCCCTCTCACGTCCAGCTTATGAGCTTCGAATTCGCGATCAGCTTCGTGCCACGACCAGTCGCTCCGAGTGACGAGGAGTTGGATGGCTCTGAGCATCGTTTCTCGATCCATAAACCACTCCCGTCTCTTCTTCACGGCTGGCCGGCGGCGTGGCCCGGGAAGGCGTTCCGGCTGGCTCGCCCCCTTACTCTCACGAAGAACCTGACTGACCCACTGTCTCGACACTCCCAGTTCGCTGGCAATCCTTGCCTGCCCGTAACCCTTCTTCTTCAAATCGAGTATCCGGGATCGCGTGCTCATCCCTTCTGACATCCCCCGCGATTTTTACGATAGAGGGAGTCCGGCAAAGGCCGGATCCCGTCACACTGTTTCCTTGCACGACTCTACCCGATGTCCAGGGTCACCGCAACCCATGCCGACGCCCATGTTGACTGGCACGATCCAATAGAAAACCCCGCTCCCCTTCGTGGAGAAGCCTGGGGTGAGGAAATCACCTGAGTGGGTGTTTGATGAGCGGGAGCTTGCCTTTTGGATGACCAACTCTCATGAGGCCCGCATCTATGCTGGCGACCAGTAGTGCGGGACCTCGTGGTATGACATGCGCGTCTGCTGAGCAGTGGCTCTCTGGGGATCTGCAGAGCCTTTGGGTGAAGCGTCCGGGCAACGTATAAGAGCAACAATGTCCACATACTCGTTGGCCTGCCAGGGAGGTCGGGCCGGCGACCAGTGAGAGAAGATCCCTCGTTCGGCGAAGCGTTGCATTTGGTGTGTTCTGATCCGAAGATCGATCCGCGCGCCTCGACTCGGCTCCACGATCGTCACCTCGAGGGACTGATGTCCGTTGGACTTCGGGTGGGCGATGAAATCCCGGAAACTCCCCGCGTCGATTTCCCATGATCTGCCGATAATGGCGAGCGCGGCGTAACAGTGCGACTCTTCCGATACCAAAACCCGCAGTGCCACATGCACGTCAATCCATCGCCCGGCAATGCCTTCCGCGGCCATCTTCCTGTGGAGCCCGAGGATGCTCCTGTTTTCCGGCTTAATTACGGCTTTGATGCCCGCTCCTGCCAGTCCGATCTTGAGCGCGTGGTTCACATGGCCTTCCAGTGTGCCCGTCTGACTCCTCGCGCGCGAGCGCATCACTCTAAGCGCCTCGTATTGTTTCGGCTGCAGATACTTGAATGCGAGGTCCTCCAATTCTTGGCTGATCCACGAGATGCCAAGCCTGTCCGCCAATGGAGCGTACAGTTCCATGGTCTCCGATGCAATCCTGAGCTGTGCTTGGCGGGGCATTGCTGCGAGCGTTCGCATATTGTGCAGCCGATCGGCAAGCTTGATCGGAAGCACCCGCACATCTGCCATGGCCGCGAGAATCATTTTCCGAAAACCTCGCGCACGCCGTTCCTGCTTACTCAGTTCGCCGGGTAGTGGAAAGCAGCTCACACCTTCTACGAGTCCGGCCACATCGGATCCAAAGCGGTCGGCAATATCCCTGCGGGAGATTGATGTCTTCTCTAGCGAGTCGTGAAGCGCGCCGGCCGCAATACTGGGCGCATCCATATTCATCTTGGCGAGGAGGAACGAGACGTTCAGAGGGTGTACGATGAAAGGTTTTCCCGACAGCCGGGTCTGCCCCCGGTGGACTTCAGCCGAGAACCGGCATGCTTCCCGGATCAGATCGAGGTCGGCCTCGGGCTGGTATGTGCGTACCCGGTCGACAATGAACTGGAAGGATGGACCTCTTCCCCTAACCACATTCAAGCGTGTTGCGCGACCACGTTTCACTGCCGGTGATTCCATCGGACCGTCCCCCCCTTCCGTTACCGGCCCCGAATTACTCGGATTGACCGGAAAAGCCGGCTGGTTTTCGTGTATTAACGCGTTTTCACAGAAGGAACATACGGCATCCTCAGCGTGCGGAGAAATCCCTTCAGTCCCCCCTTTCAAAAAAGGACGGGACTCACCCCCTTATGAAAAAGGAGGCTTAGCTGGGATTTTCTGAGCCCACCGACACGGTACGCACGTAACTGCGTTGATCGCAAACCGGTATCAGAGGCTGAGAAATCTTCTCCATGTAGAGAGTCCTTTGAACCGCATCTCTTTGGGATCCACTTTATTGAATCCCGGTCTGTATTTGACCTGCCACTTCCCCATCAACACAAAGGGGGCCCAGTAGTACGGGTGACTCGTGGTGGGGCTCTTGAGCAGGGCTATCTTCGCTTCTCGGAGCGCCTCAGACTTGGACTTGGTCTTGAGGTTTCGGTACATTTCAATGAAAAGTCTTGCGGTGCTCGCGTCGTTGACTTCCCACATACTGAGGATAATCGAGTCCGCGCCTGCGAAGAAAAAGGCGCGAGTAAGGCCCAGGAGCCCTTTGGGATTGCCGGCCCCGCCTTTGGAAGGCGAAAGACAGGAGGAGAGCACCACGAGGTCCGCGTTGAGTTTGAGCCCAAATACCTCACCGAGTTGTAAGAACCCATCGTTTTCCGTGTCTCCGTAAAGAGAGAAGACGATCGCGGGCTGTTGCCACAGCTTTCCGACCGAATTGAGGATGAGGCCGTGGGTTGCCAGGTGGATGTAGCCGTAACGGCTCAGATCCACCTTTTTGAAGAGCGTTTCCGTAGCTTGAGACCCCAGATAGGTCTGAGCTGGGCCTCCCATGATCTTGACGATCTCGGAGATCTCTTCTCGGGTTCTGGGGAGAGGTTTGAGTCCTCTGCCTCGCGATCCCTCAGGAGAATCGCCGAACGCAGCGAGCAACTTTTCAGCTCCGGGATTGACTTCTCGATCCGGACGGTTGTCCCTGTACACTGCGTCGCCGAAGGCCGCGACAGTCCATCCCGGCTTGTTCGGCCGGGCGCGCTTTCGGAGAAAGGAGAGCCCCGAGAGGGTCGGCACATAAGAGAACGCATACTTCTCGACGAGATAGGTGGGCCGGTCCGACACGGACCAGAAACGCTTCTTCGCGTGGGAGCGGGAACTTATGAGCATTTCGAAGGGAAGCGAAGAAATGGGGCCGTGCGGGACTATGACAACGCTCTTCTTCCCGGCAAGGAAGTCCTCCACCGGCTGTATGAGCCGAGAGTACATCCGGTAGGCTACCGAGGGGTCCCAGCTTTCCAGGGTCTCTGCCCGGTACAGGGGTCGTATGAGAGCATCGACGTCGCGTTGAAGATGCTCCAGCGGGTAATCGATCGAATACGTGTAGAACCTGGTCTTGTCGATTGCGAAGAGGTACGTTCGGCTCCGGGTGACCATGTAGGCAAGGACCGCTTCATCAGGACGCAGTGTCTCCTTCTGGAGTTGGTGCACCGATACGGGCCGGGGGTAACGGAGCGCTGCGTACGCGGGAAACTCCTTGACAAGGCGGGCTTTGAGCTTGACGAATGACTGCTCCTTCGCCCGACGTTCGGCAAGCAGCTTTTTGATGAGGCCCTGATCCGGGTTGACTTTCGACAGCTCTTCGGAAAGCCGCCCGTTGAGTTTTCGCAGGCTCAGTTTCAGGCTCTTCTCTTTGATCAGCAAGTCCGGGGGAAGATCGGCAAAGCTTTGGACGTTCGTCCGAGAAAGAACGTTCTCGAATTCCGCGGCCTTGAGCTTTTCGACAATTCTCAGGGCTTGATTGTCGTATGCTCCTTGGGGATCCTTGCGGGCCAGTATCATGAGCACCTTGAGCGTGGTTTCGAAGAGCGCTGTCTTGCCTCCGAATATGAAGTTGTCGTCGTCGGATTCTTCGCCCGCGTCGACCTCCATGGCCTCGAGGATAGTGATGGCCTTGCGGTACGACTCGAGAGCCTCACCGAGCCTTTTCCTGCCCTGGAGCGTGCGCCCCATGATGAAGTAGGCCTTCCAGAGCATTCTCCGGTCTTCGGAGCAGTGGGCTATTTTGAATGCCTCCTTGAGATTCTCGACCGCTTGATCGAAATGGCCCAGGATCGAGGTGACAAGCGCGATTTGGAGCAGGTTCTCGCTCACCCCGCGACGATCGCCAAGCCGATTTCTCTTCTCCGCTGCCAATCTGTACTGTTCGAGCGCGGTACGGGGTCGTCCCAGCATCTGGTAGAGCGTTCCGATGCGCGTAAGGATACGGGCTTCGGTTTTTTCGTCTCCGGTTTCTCTCGTGAGGTTGAGGGCCTTGAGCTGGTATTTCAGGGCTTCTTCGGAGTCGCCCAGTTTACTGAACACGTCACCCAAGCGGATGAGCTCTTTCTTGCGCATGTCACTGTTCCCGGCCTCGGAATGGAGCCTGAGCGCGTCTTCGTAGGATTCGCGGGCCTTCCCGTAATCTTCTATCTGGTAGTAGATGTTACCGATCCTGTCGTATATGCGGCCAAGAACGTGGTTGCTTCCGGTGATCTGGGCCAGCGCCAAGGCCCTATGGTAATGCTCGAGGGCCTGTTCGAAGTCCTTGAAGCCCTCATAGATCTCCCCGAGGGTGAAATCCAGATCCCTGGATTGTGAGGAGGGCAGGCCCAACTCGGTGCGGAGTTCCTGTGCCCGGTGGAGGCTTGTAAGCGCGTTTTCATAATCCTCCGTCTTTGCCTGGATCATACCGAGCTCGCCCAGCGCCCAGAATTCTCCCCTCCGGTCGTGCTGTTTCCTCATCATGCTCAGGGTCTCGCGTAGCAGAGAAAGGGCTTCTTTATAGTGTCCCCCGTCCTTGAGGACGGCTGCCATCTTCAGGTTCAACGACGACACCGCGCGAGTGTCACCGGTGTTTCGCGCGAGCTTCAAGGCTCGTTCCAGCAGGGCAAGGGCTTGGGACGGGGCCTTTTCAGCCCTCTTGAGCATTGCCTGTTCCGCGAGAATGGCCACGGCGCCTCTCGGATTCTTGATCCGCCTGTTGACCTTGGATGCCTCTTCCAGGTCCGCGCGCGCCTGATCCGGTTCGCCCCTGAGAAGGTGGAGCCTGCCGAGACTCGCCAGGTCCGTGCCCACCCCCCGTGTGTCATGGATCTCGCGATGGAGTTCCAGCGCGGAATTGAGTTTTTCCAGGGCCAAGGCATAAGATCTGCCCATCGTGTGAACATTGCCCAGGCTTGTCAGGATGTCGGCCTCGCCCCTTTTGTCTCCCAATTCTCGGCAGATCTTCAATGCCGATTCCAGATTTTTCAAGGCCTCGGGCGCCTGACCGCGGTGTTTGAGGAGGTTGCCCATATTGGCCAAACTTGCGGCTTCTCCTCGGCGGTCGCCGATCCTTCTGCGCAGGTCCAGCGCATCTTTGAAATAGGCCACGGCCTTGTCGTATCGGCCAAGATTCTTGTAGTGCACTCCCAGGGCGGTGAGGTCGGCTCCTTCCCCGTAACGGTCCCACATCCGCCTGTGTGATTTGAGCGCCAGTTCAAATCGTTTGCGCGCCTTTTCATACTCCCCGCGCAATTCATAGACCTTTCCTATCAAATGGGCGCAGTCAGCGATTCCACGACGGTCTCCCGCGGCCTTGAAATTCTTGAGGGCCGCCGCGGCCGCGATAAGGGCCTTGTCGGAGTCCTGACGGGCCAAACGGAACCTTGCCACGGCCAGATGGACTCGTCCTTTTGTCCGGCGGCCCAGGCCCTCGGCCATATCTTCAAGGCTCTCCCTGAGGAGCTTGCCAGCAAAGTCAACGTCGCCGAGGCTCGTATGGATACGGGCAAGGAGAATCCGGGCCTCGGTCCTGCGCACTTTGTCGTTGATCCTCTTGGCCACGGCTAGAGATTCCTGCGCGTATTCAAGCGCTTTTTGAGCAAAACCGAGTCGAAAATAGGTCTTCCCCACGAGTTGCAGTGCCCCGGCTTCGCCACCCGGGTCCGAGAGATTTCTGAACTCCTTAAGGGCCTTTCCACCATGTTCCAGAGCCGATTTGAACCGTGAGCGATCGCATTCCACCGTTCCAAGAGCTAGCCGGACCCTGGCTGCCATCAACCGATTGCCGCTGTCCCGGTATTTGGCCAGCGCTCTGGCGAGCAGTTTGACCGCTTCCACCGGATTCCCCTCGTCGTGAGCGGTCATTCCCCTCACGACCAGCGGCAATGCCTGGGATTGCCCTGTGCTCCGGCCCGCCAGCAGAGCCCGACCTTCCTTCATCGCCTTGCGTGCCACCTCCAACCGACCGGCCGTCATGTCGAGATAGGCCTGCCGGAAGAGCGTCTCCCCAAGCTCCTTCTTCAAACCGAGTTCTCGGTACAGATCGCCGGCTCTCTTGAAGGTTGATCCCGCGGCTCGGAATTCCGAACGCGAGACCTGGAGTTCGCCCAACTGTACGAGTACTTGGGCCGAATTCTTCTTGTCCCCCTTCTTTCGCAGCAGGGAGAGGAGACGGCCGTACGTCGCCACTGCTGCCGAATATCTGTTAAGTCGCAGCTCACAGTTTGCCAGGTCCTCCAAGAGCCGAGGCCGCCGGGCTGCCTCGGAATCAGGAAGAATCTGGAGCGACTCCTGGAAGTACTTGACCGCGGAACCGAATCTCCCCTGGTCCATGAGAATTCGGCCGGCAAGAAGGTAATCGAGACTTCGGGCCCGAGCGTTCTTCAGTTCCTGGTGCAACTTGATCGAACGCTTGAGATAGCCGAGGGCCTCCTCATAGTCGCCAAGTTCGAACGATGCCCGCGCCATTCCTCCCAGCGCGGCTGCCGTGATCTTTCGGTCCTTCTCCGCTACGGCCTCTTTGAACGATTTCTTGAATGCCTCGAGAGCTGCGGCGTGCTTGCCTTCCTTTGCCAAAGCCCTGGCCTCTTTGAGATCCCGGAGAGCGACCTGCGCCTTTTTTGGAGCCTCGATCCGTGCGGGTGCCAGTCTTTCGGGTTTGGCCTTTTCTTCGGGAGCTTTGGTCTCTGCCTTCTGCACCCGTTCCTTCTTCTTACGCTCTTTCCCATCCCGCCGTGCCTTGTGCCGCGGCTTCTCCCACGAGGAAGAACCCTTCTTGCCGGAAGGTTTCACCGGAACCCATTTTGATGAATCCGATTGTTCGCGCGCGGGATGCTCGGAACCGGCTGCTCCGCCCCCCATGAGTGTCTCAACTGCTGTGCCCGAAAAGGGCATCCCTCCCGTCCCTTGAGCCCTCGCCCCAAACGGAACGCAGATCGACGCAAGAAGAGCGAGCACCGAAACTACGGAGCCCAATAAATGTTTCCTCAATTGCATACCGAATCCTGCCACTAGGTTGACTTCCGTGAACGCACATAGATAAACAGCGCGATTGACGCAACGATCATACAGGTGCAGAGAATCTGTCCCATGGTGAACCATCGTGCGATGAACCCGATCTGGACATCGGGTTCCCGCAGGAATTCGATCCCGAATCTGAAGAGGCCGTACAAACCCAAGAAAGCAGCGAGAAGCTCTCCAGACCGGCGTACTCTCGTACGCAAAAACCAGAGTATCCCGAAAAGGACAGGTCCCTCGAAGAATGCTTCGTAGAGCTGCGACGGGTGACGAGGCAGATTGCCTCCCGCAGGAAAAACAATTCCCCAGGGCAGGGTGGTGGCCCGTCCGTACAGCTCGCCGTTGATAAAGTTCCCGATCCTCCCCAGCATCAATCCTATCGGCGCGGCCAGAGCCCCGATGTCGGCCAGCTCCAGGAACGCAGCCTTCCTGCGCCGAGAGAATATCCATCCCACAATTACCATTCCAATGAGGCCGCCGTGAAAACTCATTCCACCGTGCCAAAAAGCAAAAATCTCCCAGGGAGCCTTGGCATAGGCGGGAAGATTGTAGAACAACACGTATCCGAGCCTCGCTCCGGTCAAAAGGCCCACTATCAAGTAAAAGAGGAGGTCCTCGGAGGCCTCCACGGGAATGGGGCCGCCTTTGCGCTTGAGTTCGGACCGAATCACAAAATAGCCCGCGATAAACCCCAACAGGTACATCAGCCCGTACCAGCGCAGCTCCAGGGGCCCGATCCGTACGAGGACCGGATCGATGAATGGATACGACAGCCCCAGTCGTCCGATAGCACCGTTGCCCTCGCGGAGGGCCGGCAGCCGGTCGCCACCCCTTGCCTTTGACCCGGCTCCAAGCCCGCGTCGAAAGCCGCCGGGAAAAGATTCTCGGTTACTCGTCACTCTTTTGGCCTTTGTTCAATATCTGCTCCAGGCGCTGAACCTTCTCGTCCGCTATCCGAACCATGTTTCCCAGCGTGCGGAAGATGCCTCGGATGATTTTCACGTCCCGATCGTCCAATTCTGCGCTGTTGAGAATGCGTCTGATGTCCCTCATCATGCGAAGGGGATAGTCCCGGTCCAGGAAGCCCGAGCGAACGAGCACCTGTTGGATGTGCTTGAACATCTCCTCTCGCTGTTCTACGGAAGCCGGTCGCCTTTTGCGGGCCTTGAACCCGATGGGGCGGCTGACGATGCGGAAAATCTCATAGCCGGTGACCGCGGCTGCATGGGCTACGTTCATCGACGCGAATTCCGCGTTGGTAGGAATGATCATAAGATGGGTGCAGAGCTTCAGTTCCTCATTGGTCAGGCCCCGGGCTTCTCGTCCGAAAACGCAGGCAACCGGTCCCTTTCGAGCGTTTTCCGTAAGCTCCGGAATCACGTCCTGGGGCAGCCTCGCGTCTGATCGCTTGTTTCCGATTCTCGCCGAGGTTCCAACGGCCATAACGCAACCTTTGAGCGCTTGCTCAAGGGTGTCCGAGACCCGCGCATGCTCCACAATCTCGTAGGCGCCGGACGCCATGGCATAGGCATCGCTGTCAGGTCCACAATAGGTTGAAGAAACCAAGTTAAGATTGGCTAAAGCCATATTTTTCATGACACGTGCTACGGCACCGATGTTCCCGGGATGGGTCACTCCTGAGAGAACAAAATGCACATTGCCCAAGAATTCCGCCCACTCAGGATGAACACCGAATCCCCTTTGGACTCTTTTTGAAGGCCTCATCAGCAGTCGAACGCTCCCCGACTCTTTGCCGAGAAAAATGGAACGCGTCCGTCTGCGGTCAACCATCGAAACTCGACGAGCGCGTTTGGAGACTACGGGAACCAGCGCGTCAATGAGCTACCCAAGCCCTGTCATGATAGGAAAGCCCTGACCCGGGGTCCTCTCCTCAGGCCGTTACCTCGCGGGAACGGAAGATATTATGATGACGGGATATTGTCAAGCAATATCAAATACCAGTCATCCTTTGCTAATGTTATATATTACTGCGGACCCATAAAGAACCCTCCCTCGAATCGGAACCGCCGATGACCTCGCTTAACCGACAAGCTGCAGCCGGCTACCTCGTGCGCGCTCTGGGCTGATTCTTTGAGTGGGTACGTTGGAGACAGAGTGGGACGGAAGCGAGTGCTCCAAACCCTTGTGGTGTGATGGGGTTACGACCACACATGGAGGAGGCCCGTTACAAGTTCGAGCTACGCTTTATCCGCGGAAGGTTGCGGAGATGAGAAATCAAGAATCCCGCTGCGTATCGGGGGGACATCAGTCGTGGTACAAGGCGTGTTTTCAGCAACGCTGAACGTGGTCAAGGGTATCCCCCATTTCGCAAATTCCGCGTATCCGTTTGGGATTCCTCACACGGAGGAGAAGGCCAATCCGATGATCGTTCCGGTGATGACGGCGACGATCGGATTGCACCAGAGGATTCATCCGGCCCCGCCCGCGGACGAATTGATCAGGTACAGGCCGAACCCGGCCGCCGCGCCAAGGACGATTCCCAAAAAGTATTTCATGCGATGCGCTCTTCCTCTGGGGAATTTGTGAACTATGATAAGAGTAAGGAAGGTTTTGTCAACATGATGACGGAGCGGAGGCGGATCCATGACTGAACAATGGAACCAGGACAAATTGTTGGCCCTCAGCGGGGGCTTTATGAAATCGAGAATTATCGTAACCGCGGCCGAGCTGGATCTCTTTACCAAACTTGAACAGGGTCTCGGAAGCGTAGAGGAACTCTGTGAGGCAGAGGGGTGGAATCCCCGGGGTGTGGAGATTCTCCTCGATGCGCTCACCGCGATCGGACTCCTCACGAAGAGCCGCAACGGGCGTTATCAACCGGAGCGGTCGCTGACCGGATTACTCTCGAGTGAGAACGGCGAATCGGTCCTGCCTATGCTGCTCCACAACGGGCGGATGTGGCAGACCTGGTCGAATCTCACCGAAATAGTGCAGACGGGCAGGAACCCTGACAAAATGGACATACGCGCGAAGAGTGACGAAGACATGGAATCGTTCATCGGAGCCATGCACGTCGTCGCGCGGTCAACCGCGGGCAAGATAGCGGATTCGATCGACCTCATCGGGTTCAAGCGCCTGCTTGACGCGGGAGGCGGTCCCGGCACCTACACCATGGCATTCCTCAAGAAGGCGCCTCACCTGAGGGCCACCCTTTTCGATCTCCCCCAGGTGGTGGAGATGGCACGTGAGCGGCTGACAAAGGAAGGTCTCATAGACCGGGTCGATCTCGTCGCGGGGGATTTCAAGACGGACGAGTTGCCCGGAGGACATGACCTGGTTCTGCTCTCCGCGATAATCCACATGAATAGCCGGGCCGGCAACCGAGAGCTCTTCGAGAAGGCCCATCGAAGCCTCGATCCGGGTGGTGCGATCCTCATCCGGGATTACTTCCTGGACGAGACCAGAACGCATCCCGTGGACGGTGCCATATTTGCCGTAAACATGCTCACGGCTACGCAGGGGGGAAACAGTTACACCTTCGCCGAGGTGAAGGAAGATCTGGAAAGAGTAGGCTTCCGCGAAATACGCCTCATCCGGGACGGGAAGCGAATGGACCAGCTCGTCTTCGCGCTTAAATAGCGTTTCACTATGGGGTTAGTGCTCTCCGGGACGTGGAGATCATGTTCCAATTCGTCCTTTCAAAATCTTGATTCAGGTTCTGTGCAGGCCGGTCCCATTGGTTCGGCCCCTTCTCGCCAGTAAGGGTCAATGGGCGAAAACGCGTGGCGCCGGTTCTTTACTCGAAAAGCTCGTCGTCTGCTCCACTGGAGGCTTCACCCCTGGTATAGACTGTCTTGTAACGCTCTTCGAAGCCTTCGGCATTGAAGCAGGTGCGACATTCACCTTCATCACCGATCATTCCGGGTTCGAGCCTCACTTCCAGCCCCATCGCTCGGTACGATTCCACCATCTCGGAAAGGCGAGGCTCCTCGCCGTTGAATCTCCGGACCCAACCCTGTTCCACGAGTTCTCTGTGTCGTTGGATTCCATCGTTATTCTCCATATCGATGAGCCTCCGTTCGTACGACAAGACGGAAAGAAGGCGCCGGATGCAGGTCTTGCCGCGTCGGCCGCGATCAGCCTCGCGCGCTAGGGACATTGGCTCCGGGAGGGGGCTTCAGCCGAAAGACGGTGATCTCTGGACGACAGTTGACCCTCCACGGGATGAACGTGAGTCCGACCCCTCTATTGAGGTAGAGACGACACGAGCCCTCCTGATACCATCCATAGGTGTACGGTGAAACCAGGCTTGCCAGACTCACGCCCTGTTCCCGGCCTGGGAGAGGCATAATGATCTGCCCTCCATGAATGTGCCCGGCCAGGACCAGATCCATACCGGCGCGCGACGCGAACGGAAGAACGGCAGGGCGGTGGGAGAGCAAAATACGCATCCCCGCTTCGCTCGGAGTCTTGGCCGTGAACAGCCCGAAGTGGGGGAATTCCTTGCCGAACAGCCAGCTTCCCATGGGGTCGTCAATCCCACCCAGATGAATCCGGACGTTGTGCTCCCTCAGAGTGGTCCACCCGTCTCGAAGGAGCCTAACGCCACTCTTCTCTATGTATTCGGCGGATTCGCGTGCGCCGGCATAGAAATCGTGGTTCCCCAGGACCGCGAAGTTTCCGAACCTGCGGGACTTCAGTAGGCTCAAAACGCGCGCCGCGTCCTGTTTCACCGAGAGTGGGGAATGGAACACGTCGCCGGTTATGACCAGAGCGTCCGCTTCGATGGCATTGACCTGATCGACAAGCTTTTCAAGCTCCGGTATTCCGTAGAACAATCCAAAATGGAAGTCCGAAATCTGAATCATAGAGATCGGATGGTGCAAACCGGCGAGCATAGGATGGATGACGTCGCACTCCTCGACAACCGGCTTCCCGTATGCCTGAGCGAGTCCGAAACCCACGAAGCCTGACGTGCAGCCCAGCCCTGCCGCGCTGGTCCATTTGAGAAATGCTCGCCGAGTGACCAGAGGTAGGTCCGATTTTCGCGCATTCAGGTCGCGACTGGATGAGGGTACATTCTCAGCCGCGCAGAGCGGTCCGATCTCGGCCTTGCATCCTAGGGGAAACTCAGACACAATAGGCGTGTGCCGAATCGGGGCTTCTGCACAAGCCAACGCTTGCCTCCGCTGGCGGGTGGGTTCCTTGGAAGCTAACCTTGGTCCACGTGCTCGGATGCCGTTCATGAGGGCATCCTTGAGATACCACAAGCCGGATAGGAGTCCGAGCCCCGCAAAGAAGAGGCAGAGCAATGCTGCGACGCCAAGGTACGAGAAAAAGGCCACCCCCGCGATCTTCTGCTCTACCGAACCTCGGGCGAGCCACGCCGATCCGAAGCTCAACTTGATGAAGATATAGTTGAGGCCGGCAAGACCTGCCAGAACCGGGTACGCGACTTTGCGGCTGAGCGGGGGATCACGTTGGAACAGGTATTTTCGTATGGATACGAAGGAGAACCACTGCAGCAGCACAAACAGGGCCCCTAAAGTCGCCAAGAAAATCAACACAGGCCTCATTCCACAATCTCTCCCGGCTCCACAGGAATCTCTTTCTAAGATAATACCACAAGTAAACTTAAATAACCGTTCACCGGTATTCTCCGTAACGCTCGGATTCCGTAAAGAGCCGTGTCCGGTTCCCCACCAGCGCCTACATATAGTATATGCGAACGGGACGCTTCTCACAGATACGTCAAGGGCAACCCTCTTGGGCTACGCCATCCCCTTAGGGGCACTCCACGTGGAGGTGATCTAATGAAGTCTAAATTCAGGTGCCTGCTGTCAGCGCGATCCGGGATTCGCCAGAATGACGGGACAAGCTTCCCCGTCAAGGGCAGAGTGCTGAGGCAATAACAGTGATCCAGATGGAAAGACCACAACATGTTGTGGTAACGGGAGACGGCGGATGCCCTTATGCGTGTATTCCATCGTGGTCCCATCCCGGTTCACCTCCCGTCCCCCGATCGAAGTGAATGTGATCTTCACTGCTCCAGTGGCATTTGCGCCATGATGGGCCCAGGAATCTCGGGCGTCCGTGGATAATCGTGTGTCATTGTCCGCGATAGGCGCGGAATTGGTTGCAGTTCCGTCCTGCGTTATGGTAAATGCATATGAAAGGCGCACGCGTGAATGCCGACGCGCCGTCGATTCAAGCATTCTCACTGTTGACAGATTCCGGGAACTGGCGTCGGGACTTACCGAGGCCAAGGATATACGCCTGCATAGTCCCGGAGAGGATCGCTGGAGCCTGCTGAGATCAGGGAACCGGATTCTCTCTCCGTGACAGGCTTGCGGCTCCGAAAACGGTACCGAGTCTCTCCCCGGGCGTTATAGGGCGGCTTCGCGGGAATGATTCGACCCGAACCAGACGAGGAAACGAGCGAAATGACACAAAAGTTCAAATGGTTTGCGGCCTGCGTCCTCTGCTTGGCACTGGTACTGGCTGTTATGCATTCTGCCGTCGCGGAGACCGCGTCCGAACTTCCAGAAGCATCCAGCGCCTATCCCTGGTGGATGTGGCCAATGGTTCTTCTGGTGGTAACCTTCGTTATGGGGATTGCCGCGGTGCTGGGAGGAGTGGGAGGAGGCGTGCTCTTCGTTCCCATAATCAGCGGCTTTTTTCCTTTTCATCTCGATTTCGTGCGCGGAACGGGGCTGCTCGTGGCACTCTCAGGGGCGCTTGCGGCTGGACCGGGGCTTCTCAAGCTGAACCTCGCAAGTCTCAGGCTTGCTATTCCCGTGGCGCTCATTGCCTCGACCTTTGCCATCGTAGGAGCGATGATAGGGCTCGCTCTGCCTACAAACGTGGTGCAGACAGCCCTGGGCGTCACGATAGTAGGCATATGCGTGCTCATGTTGACGGCAAAGAAATCGGAGCTCCCTGACGTCCAGAAAGCTGACAAGATCTCTTCAGCCTTGCGGATATGCGGCGTTTATCAGGAGGCCAGCACCGGTCAAGTAATTGACTGGCAAATCCACAGGACCCCGCAAGGCTTGTGCCTGTTCGTAATCATCGGCATAATGGCGGGGATGTTTGGTCTGGGAGCGGGCTGGGCAAACGTTCCGGTGCTCAATCTATTAATGGGCGCTCCCCTGAAGATCAGTGTTGCGACCAGCAAGTTCCTGCTGTCCATAACCGATACCTCGGCAGCCTGGATCTACGTGAACAAGGGCTGTGTCATACCTATGATGGTGGTTCCCTCCGTGGTTGGCATCATGCTCGGTTCCTTCGTGGGCGTGCGGCTGCTCAGAGTTGCGAAGCCCGGCCTGGTTCGTTGGATCGTTATCGGTATGCTCGGTTTTGCAGGAGTGAGGGCTCTTTTGAAAGGTCTGGGGTACTAGCCTTTTGCCGCTCGCTGAGTCGTGATCGAAATGCCATGGATCAAGGGATTTCCCCAGAGGCGAAGGGATGAATCGTAAGATACTGAAACGCGCCGCCTCAATGAGGCTGGATCGGCTCCTCGAAATACCGGACGAAGGGGCCTCACCTCGGCGGTATGATATCCTTCGTCGCAACTTGTTGATTCTGATGCTGATAATCACCACCATTCCCTTGCTGCTCATGGCGGTGATCAACTACTACCAGTACCAATCCCGGCTCACAGACGAAATCCTCACTCCGATGCGTGTATTGGTAAACAAAACGAAACACTCCACGGAGCTTCTCCTGGCCAGTCGCGTCTCGACTGTGAATTTCGTGGCGTCAGCGTACACCTACGACGAACTGGCCGACGAGGCGAACCTGCATCGAATCTTTCGTGTATTGAAAGCCGAATTCAAGGGGTTCGTCGATCTCGGACTCATAGACTCCAACGGCACGCAGGTGAGCTATGTCGGTCCCTACGACCTGAAAGGGAAGAACTACACCGAGCAGGATTGGTTTCACCAGGTCAGAGTTTCCGGAGCCTACGTGAGCGACGTTTTCAAGGGGTACAGGAGGTTCCCCCACATCGTCATTGCAGTCCAACACTTATCCAAATCCGGGGACCGCTGGTGGATCGTACGGGCTACCATCGACACTGCTATCTTTGATGAAATTATAGCCTCAATGGGATTAGAGCCGGGGGCCGACGCCTTCCTCGTCAACAAGCAAGGAATGCTCCAGACAAATTCGAAATTCTATGGCAGCGTCTTGGAGCACTGCAAGATACGCGTCCCTCCTCAGAGCTATGAACCCTCGGTACTGATGGAAGAGGATCCGGCAGGCCGAGAGGTTGTCGTGGCCTACGCGTATTTCGCCAGTACGGACCTCATCCTCATGGTTGTGAAGCCCAAGGGGGCAGTGCTGGAGGCCTGGTACACCCTCAAAAGCGAGATCCTCTTCGTATTTCTGGGTAGTATCCTTGTCATTACTCTGGTGGTTTTCCGGCTTACCCGAAGACTCGTAGATCGGTTGCGAGAGAGTGACGAGAAGCGAGAGCTGGCTTACCGTCAAATGCAGCACACGCACAAGTTGTCCTCGATAGGGCGGCTTGCCGCAGGCGTGGCTCACGAGATCAACAACCCCTTGGCCATCATCAATGAGAAGGCCGGATTGATGAAGGATGTCATCGAGTACGACGCGCACGTTGACGACAGTGGCGGAGTCCTCACACCCCAGATCAACGCAATCATTGGGGCCGTGGACCGATGCCGCACGATAACCCAGCGTCTTCTCGGATTCGCGCGGAGACTGGACGTTCAGATAGAGGTCCTTGACGTCAACGACGTTATCGAAGAAGTCCTGGGGTTCCTGGATAAGGAAGCATTGTACCGGAGCATCCACCTTGAAAAGAACCTGGCCCAAGATTTGCATCGAATATCGTCCGACAGGGGACAATTGCAGCAAGTCTTTCTGAACATCTTCAACAACGCGTTTGCCGCTGTCGAGGATGGAGGAAGGATTTCGGTCACGACCTCGAACTGGCATTTCGAGACGGTGGTCGTCGCCATTGAAGACAACGGGTGCGGAATGTCGAAGGAAACGCTCAGACACTTGTTTGAGCCCTTCTTCACTACCAAGCGAGGACAGGGTACCGGACTGGGCCTGTCAATCACGTACGGCATCGTCAAGAGACTGGGCGGAGACATCCAGGTCAAGAGCGTCGAGGGGGAAGGTTCAAAATTCACGGTGTACTTGCCGTGTACGCCCGCCGAACTAGGGGATAGCATCAATGGAAGATTGGAAAGTGCTCCTGGTCGATGATGAGGTGGAATTCGCTTCTACCTTGGAACAACGACTCCGAATGAGGGGTATCGATGTTTCCACTGCGTATGACGGGAAACAAGCTTATGCGAAGATTGACGAAAGCAAGCCAGACCTGATCATCCTCGATGTCAAGATGCCTGGAGTGAGCGGGCTGGAATTGCTCAAACACATAAAGGCGGAAGACCCGGAGATTCGCGTCATCATCCTCACCGGCCAGGGAGAGGCCGAATTCGAAATCGAAGGAAAGAAGCTCGGGGCTCTCGCATGCCTGGCAAAACCCTTGGATATCGACGTGCTCATAGAAGAGATGCGAAAGGCCATGGAGAGACCTTAACGCAGCCGGATGTATGTACGGGACGTGGCTAATGAAGTCTGCAAGCGGACAAGAAATCGCCTTTATGGGCAAGGTAACGGCAAGCATGACCCACGAACTGAGAAACGTGTTTGCTGCGATCAATGAAACCGCCGGACTAATGGAAGACATCCTGACACTCTCCAAGGACGCCACCGTACAATCCAACGCTTTGATCCCGGAAAAAGTAGCTAAAATCAAAGCGTTGGTTGATCGAGGGGTGATGTTGACCGGAACGCTCAACGCCTTGGCACACGCTCCTGATGAGAGCCTGTCACGGATAGATCTTAAAGAGACTGTTGAGCGGGTGATCTCTTTTTCCGAACGGCTTGCGACATTCAAGGGAGTCTTCCCGAAAGCTTCGCCGGAAGCCCGGTCGGTATTCGTGACGACCAATCCTCTGAGAATTCAAATGGTACTTTTCGACTGTGTGGGGCTGTTCATGGAGATCGCGGGAAGGCATGGCACGCTTCTTGTAAGAACTTCGGAAGGGAAGGATGGAGAAGCGACGGTCGATTTTGTTTTCGAGGAGAAGGAGCGAGACGGAAAAGGAGAGGACATGGTTCCGACCTCTTCAATCCTGTGGCCGGTCCTCGAAGAGAACGTCAAAGGCCTCAACGGAAGGATAGAACTCAAAGAGCCACCAACAAGGCTTAGATTGGTCTTCGGACCAGGAGTGAAGTGAAGACTCCCCGGACGGGCGACGACCACCGACCTGGAGGACTTGGTTGGTGCTGCTTTTTGTCAATGGAACGCGCTATAATGAAAACATATCGATAACCTCGGGAGGTGTCGGGAGTACGACAAGTTCCGGCCGAAAAGATCAGGGTACTGCCGTGGCTCCTAGGGATGCGGGGGAGCATGGGAGGGCGGCAGGACGCTCAAGCGTGGAGGCCGGAGAAACAGGCAGAAAACAGGTGTGCCCCGGACCCGGCACAGGAGCTTGGCAACGGCGACCTGTGCTGAGGCGGATGGTTACAAGACGGCCGACGGAATATCCGGTGTGACACAAAGTGGGCGTGGCCGGATCTGCCGCCCGTGGGACTGTGTCTCCGTGTCGCGTCCGAGGGAGGTCCATCACCGTCCTAACCATCCGCTCGAGGTCGCACGCAAGAGCAACCGAGGAGCCGATTTATGGCTTCATCAATCGTTGGAGGCTATTAATGCAAGAATTCAAAGTGCTTATGGTTGACGATGAGGAAGAGTTTGTCAACACTCTCGCCGAACGGGTCAAGATGCGCGAACTCAAATCTGAAGTGGCACTAAACGGGGAAGAGGCGCTTCAGAAGATGGAAGAGGAGGCGCCGGACGTCATGGTCCTGGATTTGAAGATGCCCGGGATTGACGGGATGGAAGTCCTGAGGAGAGTGAGACAAGCCTATCCTGAAGTGCAAGTAATCATCCTGACCGGCCACGGAACAGACAAGGACGAGGAAGATGCCAAGCGCCTAGGGGCCTTTGCGTATCTCCAGAAACCGGTCTCCATCGAGAAACTGGTCAAAACCATGAAGGATGCCTACAAGCACAAAGTGGAATCCAGCATGGTAGCAGCCACCTTTGCCGAGGCGGGAGATTTCGATACGGCGAAGCGGATTATGGAGGAAGAAGAAAAGAAATAGCCGCCTGGAGAGCCACAAATGTCCACAAAAGTGCTTTTGGTAGACGACGAACAGGAATATGTCGAGTCCTTGGCTCAGCGTCTTGAGGTCCGCGGCTTCAAGGTGCGAACCGCCCTCAGTGGGGATGAGGCGCTCACCAGGCTTCAACAGGAAGAGGCGGACGTCGTCATCTTGGACGTGCTCATGCCCGGAAAGGATGGCATACAAACACTCCGAGAAATCCGGGACGCCCACCCGATCATCGAAGTGATTATGCTCACCGGTCACGGTACGCTCGACACAGGGATTGAAGGCATGAAGTTGGGGGCGTTCGATTATCTCACCAAACCTACTGAGGTGCCTGATTTGGTGATCAAAATAGAGAATGCCTGCAAGAGAAAACGTGAGCACGAAGAGCGGATAAGGAACGCGGAGATCGATTACATCACGAAGACACGAGGATGGTAAAGGCCTGGAGGATGTTGCACCAGGAAAGGCTACAAATGAGAGGACCTCGGGTATCGGCTGTCGGCAATCCTCTGGCTAGTGATGTTTCTGATAGCCATCCGCCTCACACTACGGCACCGCGGACCCTGGAAGCTCGCTGTCCTTTCAGGGTAGAGAACATGGGTGCAGAGCTCGTGAGGAAAAGGGGGGTTTTGTACAGTCAGGGTACCTATGTTCCTCTTGCACGGGAGCCGGCCATGAGACCCATGCCCGCTCCATGGGAGGCCCATACGTGAAAACGATCAGGGTAAGGGATTTGATGGCGCCTTTGTCTGAATATGCCGTTGTATCCAAGGACGCCACTGTCCTGGATGTGGTGCTGGCACTTGAAGAAGCTCGTGACAAAGTGGATCCAAGGATCTACAAACACCGATCAGTACTTGTGGAAGACGAAAAGCATCAAATCATAGGTAAGTTCACCTATGTGGACGTGCTCAAAGCTCTCGAACCCCGGTATGAAGAGATCGGAGATGTGGACCGCATGTCCCGATTCGGTTTGAGTCCGGACTTTGTAAAATTCCTGAGACAACATTTCGGCCTTTGGGAAGGAACGTTTCAGGAGCTTTGCGAGAAGGTGGCGCATCACAAAGTGGGGGACATGTTCCTGGAGCCGGGCCGCCACCTGTATATCGGAGACGAAGCCGACCTCGCCGATGCCATCCATCAGATGGTAATGCACAATGAAGTATCACTCCTCGTAACTCGGGACGATGTGATCGTCGGAATCATCAGGCTGATAGACGCTTTTGAGAAAGTCTGCGAACAAATCAAGGAATGCGCTTCCTGACTTTTCTCGATCTCACGATATAGAATTAGGAGGATATGAACCAATGGACGAACCTGTCACAGCTTCCGCCGGTACAGGAGCATATGAGTGGAAGCGTATACTGTTCATCATTCTCGGAGTGGCGCTTTTTGCGGTTGTCTATTACTCACCTCCGTGGTCTGACGCAATAGATCCTATGGGAAAACATTTTCCCTTGAGCCGCGAAGCCAAAGGGGCGCTCGCGATATTTCTTCTCGCGGGGACCTGGTGGGTCTTCGAAGTAGTTCCGATTGGCGTTACGAGCTTGGCCATTGGAGTTCTTCAGGCCCTCTTCCTCATTCGTTCGGCAAAGGCTGCGTTCAAAGACTTCATGGATCCCTCCGTGATGTTCATTTTCGCTTCCATCGTGATCGGCATGGTCTTCACCAAAACAGGTCTTACCAAGCGCCTGGCATACAAGATGCTCATGATTGTGGGCGAGAAAACCAGCATGATCTATCTGGGATGCTTTGTGGTGACCGCAGCCTTGACGCACATCATGGCCCATACGGCCGTTGCGGCGACCATCTATCCGTTGCTTTTGGCCATCTACGCCCTGTACACTGAAGAGGAAGCGCCCACGAAATTCGGCAAAGGCCTTTTCATAGGGATGGCGTACGTCGCTGGCGCCGGAAGTATCGTGACCTTGCTGGGGGCTGCCCGAGGTGCGGTGGCTTTGGGATTCTTTAAAGAAATCGTCAACCAGGAGGTGACCTTTTTTCAGCTAAGCTATTACATGTTCCCCATCGGATGGGCTATGACGTTTCTTCTCTGGGGGTTTTTCATGGTTTTCTTCCAACCCGAACAGAAAACCATCCCGGGGCTCAGGGAAAGGGCCGGACATTTGTATTCGGAGCTGGGACCTCTCACGAGAGAGGAAATTCTTGCGATGGTCATCATCTTTGGAGCCATCCTCGTTATGTCGATGAGATCATTTATTCCTGCCCTGAAACCTGTGGACAAAACGGCTATTATTCTGGTGTCTACGGTGTTGTTCTATCTCTTCAACGTTCTTTCCTTGGACGATCTGGAGCAGATTCCGTGGAACATAATTCTCCTCTTCGCGGGGGCGATGAGCATCGGGTTCTGTCTCTGGGACACGGGCGCGGCAAAATGGCTGGCGGT
Source organism: uncultured Syntrophaceae bacterium (assembly GCA_964497585.1). Classification (GTDB taxonomy): domain Bacteria; phylum Desulfobacterota; class Desulfomonilia; order Desulfomonilales; family Desulfomonilaceae; genus CAZCDS01. The sequence continues at coordinate 60,780 of CAZCDS010000004.1, read as the reverse complement.
TAAATGGCTGGCTCTATTCCAGGAATCAGGTTGGTTTATCTTCGTGATGAGCATAGCCTTCTTCGTCATGATCATGACGAACTTCATCATGAACGTGGCCGCGATAGCAATCTCCTTGCCTGTGGCTCTGGTGATCGCGCCATACCTGGGAGTCGCGCCGGAAGTAATCCTGTTCGCATCTCTGGTCGTGGCGGGCATGCCGTTTCTCTTGTTGGTGGGAGCCGCCCCGAATGCAATAGCGTACGGTTCCAAGCAATTCACGAGCGGGGAGTTTTTCGGATCTGGTGTTCCTGCGAGCGTTCTGCTGATGGGACTCGTGGCGGCAGCCGTCTTGATCGTTTGGCCTTTAATGGGAATGCCTATAACCCTGCCACATTAACGTAAGGTTCCCAATGGGAACAAGTTTTGCGTGAAGGCAAAGAACGAAGGTTATACCCGTTCGCCGGATAGGATCTGGAGCGAAGGGTGGCGAAAAAAGCAGACAAAGGAGGAAGCTGGTGGCTACAGATTCTCAACAATCCTTGCAGGCAGGGCCTGAACAGTTGCTCTATGCACGCATTCTCGAGAAGGGAATGTACATTGGGCTGCTCATCCTGTTGATAACCTACGCTATTTACGTCCTCGGAATAATGAGTCCGTACCTTCCCCATAGCGAGGTGCCACGTTACTGGGGCCTGAGTGTGTACGACTATCTTCATCACGCCAAGATTGAACCGGGATGGGCCTGGTTACAGATGGTGGGATACGGAGACTTCCTAAATTTCGTCGGGATCGCAATCCTGTCCGGGGTGAGCATCATTTGTTTCCTGGCTGTAGTACCATTACTCTGGAAGAACGGGGATAGGATCTATGCGGTGCTGGCGGTGACTGAAGTCATCATTCTCACGGTGGCTGCGAGCGGAATACTCGGATCAGGAGGACACTAGAGCGGTTGTTGCTAAGGAAGGCTCCCCGCTTGCTGTGGAGATTGGGCTGATGACGCATTTACTGGAATGGAGCCTAATTGGCCCGGAGAAGATTCAAACCGGGAACGTTGAACCCGGTGGGACAGAGAGGCGCCTTTTTACGTCTTACGGTCTTTGGAGGAGATTAAATGCCGATAAATACACTTGTTAAGGACGTCATGATTCCCCTGAAGGACTGCGCCGTGGTTGGCGCAGACGATCCCCTTCGCGACGCCGCGACGCGGCTGAGAGAGGTATACTGTGAGATAGAGACGGGGGCTTGTACGGAGGCGGGACACCGTACGGCTCTGGTCCTTGACGAGGACAAAAGACTTGTTGGTATCCTGGACTTTAAGGGTATTCTGAGTGTTCTCATCCCGGAAATCGCCGGAGGCCTCAGTGCCAGACTGGGGTCTCTGGGCGTGTCTGCCGCTTTTGCCGAGGCGGGCGCTTCAGATCTTGACGAGACGAGAATGGGGTTCGCTGCGAGGGTGATCAAGAATGCCGAAACCTCGGTCAAAGATGTCATGCTCAAGGTAAGAGGCACCATAGGCCCGGATGCGGACCTCATGGAAGCGCTCAAACTCATATACAAGAATAAAATTGTCGTCCTGCCCGTATGCGAAGGAGACAAGCTGGTGGGGGTGGTGCGTGACTCCGACCTATTCCTCGCGGTAACCGCCGTCCTCATGGAGTGAAGGAAGCACCCCCGAAGGCCCTCCGACTATTCAATGGCACTCGTTCCTTGGTTCAGCGCGTAATCGGGTATTGTACGTTGTGCGTCTCACCCGATGAGCTCGTACCAGCTCCGATTGTCAATGCTCTTTCGAAGCAATAAGATTCAGGCGCATCCGTATTAAGCATTGCCGTTTTCTGTCCACGGCGCGGCAATGAGGGTTGTCGTGGCGCAGCAGCCGAAGATATTGGTGATTTTGACCATGGGATTCAGTATGCCGGCACACTGGACGATAATGATCACTGCCAACGTATGGGGCAATCCCAGAGGACTCAAGACCACGGCCAGTAGAGGGGCCACCACAGCGGTGTTTCCCACTGCAGCCATTCCGACCAGACCTGAGGCAACGGTTATGTGGATAAGGTTACCGTAACTGAGATCCACGTGAAAGACTTGCGCGACGAAAACGGTCATGAACGAGAACAGGAGCGGATACGCATGACGATTCATTGCCACACCCAATGGAACGACCAACTTGACCACCTCATCCGGCTGATGCAGGCGCTCCTTCAGGTGCTTCATAGTCAGCGGCATGGCGACGAGGGAATTTGAGAAGAAGGCAAGTGTCAGCGGCTCTCTGAGTGACGTGAATATATAAGAGAAGGATTTCCGCGTCACCAGACGAATCACAACCGTGTATATGATCCACATAACACCGCAGCACAGATAGAATGCTATGAGGATATGCGAAATTGCAGAAAGGAGATCCGCGCCCATGCTGGCAGTGAGGCCGGCCGTCAGAGCACACAGCCCGAAGGGCAGGAGATACAGGAGCCAGTTGAGGATCCTCACGAAGATCTCGTACACGGCATCAAGTAGTTCCATCAGCCTGGCGCTCGAATCAGTGCTGCTCACGCCGATCGCAACACCCATTAGGAGGCTCAGGAAAACGATAGCCAATTTGCGGTCATCGGCAAAAATCCGAAAAATGTTGTCAGGGATCACTTCTCGGACAAATCCTGACATACTGGATGCATGGTTTTTTTCCCCAGGTAACTCGGTTACATCTTTCTCTTGAAGGAGCCGTCCCAGAGTATGCTGCTTTTCCTTGTCAAGTAATGCACCGGGCCGCGAAATGATTGCCCCCGCGACGCCAACCGCCGAGGCGATAAGGACCGCAACAGCAAAAACCGGAACGATCCGTTTGAGAAGGTTACCCTCAGTGCCTTGCCGCAGCAACCGGCCAACCGCGTTTGTAACCGCTGCGAACACGATGGGGGTCACGGTCATACCAAGGAGATCCAGGTAGTATCTCCCATATGGCAACATTCCTTTTCCGGCATCTTTGGAGACAAACCCGATCCCCATTCCTGCCACGATAAAGAGCAGGATTACCCAGAAGTTCCTAAGCACTTGCAGTTTTTTCATGCTGCGCGTCGGCTCATCTTGGTTCTCTTCGGCCACATCTATCCTCGCGGCTTCTCGTCAAGTCTCTGAAGGATTTGCTGCACGTCGAACATGACCTTGTTTCTCCGCAGAAACAGGTTCAGGAAATTCAGGAGGTTGGGACTGTCAGGCCGGACTGCTATCGCCAATTCATCGGTGACATCGGTTACCCTATGAAGTCTGGCCCTCAGACTATCTGATGGGTGCAATCTCAGCATCCGCAACAGATCGTATTCGACCGAAATAATCGCATTGACTGAACCTGTTTGCAAGGCGGTCCGCATCTCGATGAGGCCGGGAAGCAGCACGAGGCGCGCCTTTGGAAATAGCCTCTTCGCAACCGAAACGTGTGCCGTGTGCTCCCACACACCGACTCTCGCACTTGATCGGTTGCAGAGGTCCCTCACCGAACTCCAAGGCCGCGCTTTAACTTCGAAGACTCGATCGACGAGCACTCCCATAGCCAAATCTGCATACGGCCGCGTGAAATTCACGTACTGAGCTCTATCCAATGTGATGCTGAGTGCGGAGATCCCAATGTCCGCCTTTCCCGCGGCGACCAGACCGCACACCGAGTCGAACGTCTTTGCCGAACGATTGAGTTCCAGGGCCACACCCAGTTCCCTGGCGATATCTCGTGCAAGATCAATGTCGAAACCCACCAATCGGCGACCCTTGTATGACACACCGGGCTCATCTTTCTGTCTGCTGCGCTTCGCGAACTCGAAGAACCCCCGCTCCTCGCCCGCATACTGGGCGACGATAAGCACGCCCCGATCTTTGATTCTTTTAATATCCGGAGGAAAGACCTCCGCCGCTCTCAGATTTCCTGCCAGGCAGCAAATCAGCAGCGAGAGAAACAGTACTCTCAGTCGCGTTGGCACCATGGTTCAGTCGTAGTTACTCTGGGATCCGACTCCCGCCGATTCTATGACCGCCGATGCGTCATACGAGGACCTCGCAAAACGGAGAAGCCCGTATTATGCCGAGGCCTTGCCATTTTGGCGTCTTGCAACCGTCGAGGTGTCAAGTGATCGTATCCATGAACCCCCGAAGAACCGCTTCCAGTCCCTCACAGGGCCCGAGAGAAGCAAAACCGCGGCGGGTTGACGAAGGAAGCCGGCTTTTTCGGTCCCTGAGTTTATATCGCCGAATGACCCTCGGTCAACCAAAATGGCTTCGTCAGCAATCATCCGGACCCGCGTTGGCGGTATAGGAGCGGGGAAGTGCAGGATCCGAAGTCAGTTGATACCGACGCGCGTGACGCGTCATATTAGCTTGGAGGACAATCGTGTCACTCGGCAGCCCGGTGGACCGAAACCAGCCTGAGGTGATCTCGAAGAGTTTTAGCATGCGAGCCTTGTGACGGATCGTACGCTTCACCTCTGTGGGCTAGGTCCAGAGTCCGTGTGCTCCTGCAGACGAGCCGGAATTCGGTCTGGTGCAGTCCATGTAATTCGCGTATACTACCCGTCGCAGGTGAGCCTTTGCCGGTTTGTGAACCATTGCTTATCCGTGAGCAATGGCTGTGGATTGTCCCCCTGATTCCCAGGCACCGCGGGAATCCCCGGCGGAACGTTCGGTATCTCATGATGATTCGCGCCCATGGCTATCCCGCCGAACCATGAGCCAACGAAGGAGTTTGCGAGCAAGGCCATGTCAGATATCAGGTACCCGTCAATTGCTGACTACGGTTTCATCGCCGACTGTCACTCTGCCGCACTAATTTCCACAGCGGGCTCAATCGACTGGTGCTGCATGCCTCGATTCGACTCGCCACCATGCTTTAGCCGACTGCTCGGCTGGGACACTGGCGGCCATTTCCAAATAGCCCCAGCGGCACCATATGAGACGACTCGATCCTATCTCGGGAACACACTGGTGCTAGAGACTGTTTTCCACACCGATCGCGGTGCAGCTCGGCTTCTGGATTGTTTCACCATGCAACCGGGAGGCAGACACTCGCCACACCAACAGATTCTCCGGATAATCGAGGGCGGCCGGGGAACCGTTGATCTCACTATCGAGATTTCGCCGATCTTCGACTATGGAGCTGTCAAACCCTGGATCCGCGAGTGTGGCGACAAGACCTTCACAGCCATGGGGAGCGCTCAAGGGCTCCTCATCTCCGGCGATCCACCTCTGAAAATGCAAGATCGACATCGATTGATCGGACACATCTCGTTGTCCAAAGATGAGCGATCAAGAATCTCCGTACTCTGGCGAAGGCCGGCGGACCTCGCCGAATGCTTGCCGGAAACGCCCAGCACAGAGGAGCTGGATCGCCGGATGGAGGAAACGATACAGTGGTGGCGGCGATGGTCCGACGAGGGAACCTTTGTCGACGGCCCCTATGCGGACCTGGTTCGGCGGTCCGCCATCGCCATCAAAGGCCTCATCAATGCTCCAACCGGCGCGATTGCCGCAGCCGCCACGACCTCCCTTCCCGAATCTCCGGGCGGCTCTCGCAATTGGGATTATCGCTTCACGTGGGTCCGGGACGCGTCTTTTGCGGTGGAAGCCCTCGCAGAAATCGGACACATCAAGGAAGCAGATGGGTTCCGGCAATTTATCGAACGCAGCGCTGCGGGCAGCGCAAGTCAACTGCAGATCGCGTTCGGAATCGGTGGTGAGCGCAGGCTGATAGAATACGAAGTCGAGAGCTTGGAAGGATACCGCGGCGCACGGCCCGTCCGAGTGGGCAATGCTGCCTGGAAGCAAATCCAGCTCGACGCATACGGAGAACTCCTTCTTCTCTCGCATCACTGGCACGGCAGAGGTTGGCCGCCAGACCCTGATTACTGGGAATTCCTCACAGAGCTCGTCAATCTCACCTGCCGGCAGTGGCAACAACCGGACAGAGGGATTTGGGAGATTCGAGGTGAATCGAGGCATTTTGTGCATTCCAAGGCAATGTGTTGGGCCGCGCTGGAGTGCGGTATCAGAATTGCCGAGGAGGCCAAATGCCCGGCCCCTACCGATCTGTGGAAACGAAATCGAGATGAGATCCGTGAGGCTGTAGAACACGACGGTTATGAGCCAAAGCGGGGGGTCTTCATTCAGGCCTTTGACCAGCCAATCATGGACGCTTCTCTCCTGCTGTTGCCCAAGACGGGGCTAGTCACATACGATGACGAGCGTATGGTACGAACCACTGATGCGATCCGGGAGGATTTGGAGCAAGACGGGCTTCTGGTGCGATACCCTCCAGGAAGCGATCATCTTGGGGGAAACGAAGGATTCTTCCTGGCGTGCTCGTTTTGGCTGGTCGAGTGCCTGGCGCATCAAGGGCGTCTCGCCGCGGCCCGTAAGGTCTTCGATCGGGCGATCTCCACAGGGAATGAACTCGGTCTGTTCTCCGAGGAGTATGATCCGAAACAAAATGAAATGATGGGGAATTTCCCTCAGTTGCTTTCTCACCTTGCCTTGATCTCCGCGGCGGTGTCCTTGCGGAAAAACCAAGACACGTAGAACCGAGGAGAGTCAGGGCAAGGCTGCGCTTTCTTCGTCAACTGTCATCACATTGCCGACGATTTCAATCTCCTCCTGAAGTGAATCTCTTTCTCCCAACAATAGAAAACCGGAACGACAAAGACGGTGATGATGGTAAGCAACATGCCGCCAAAAGTCGGCAGTGCCATAGGTACCATAACATCCGAGCCGCGGCCGGTTGAGGTGAGGACCGGGACAAGCGCCAGAATTGCACACGCCGCGGTCATGAGAGCCGGTCTGATTCTCTTGAGCGCAGCCTCGATGGTGGCTTCCCTGATATCCTGCACGGTGTCGGCTTTATGCTGCTCAAACACTTGATCCAGGTACGTGGAATAGATGACCCCGTTGTTGGTGGCGATGCCGAACAATGCCAAGAAGCCGACCCATACAGCCACACTGAGATTGTACGTCCTCACTTGAAACAGGGTTCTCATATTGACGCCGAAGATCGAGAAATCGAGAAACCACGGTTGTCCGTACAACCATAGGAGCAAAAAGCCGCCGGCCCATGCCACGAAGATCCCGGAAAACACGTTCAGAGTAGTCGGTACGGATTTGAACTGAAAGTACAAGATCAGAAAGACCACCAGGAGAGTCCCCGGAATCACAATTCTCATCGTCTTTTCCGAGCGTACCTCATTCTCATAGGACCCGGTGAACCAGAACGAGGTGTTTGGGGGCAGCTTGAGTTCACCGGAAGCGATCTTTTCCTTCAAGTACCGGTCAGCGTCGTGAACCACGTTTACTTCCGCGTATCCGGGCTTCTTGTCGAAAATCACATAGCTGACCAGAAACGTATCTTCACTCTTTATGACCATGGGACCGCGGACATATCGTATCTTGGCCAAGAGTTTCATGGGTATTTGCTGGCCTCCGGCCCCGGGCACCAGTATGTTGTTTAATGCTTGCACGGAATCGCGGAGTTCCCTTTCGTACCTCACCCGCACCGGATACCGCTCGCGACCTTCCACCGTTGTTGTTATCTTCCGGCCTCCGATTGCTATTTCAATGACGTCGTCGACATCCTTGATATTGACGCCGTACCTGGCGATAGCCTTACGATCTATGTCGATTTCCAGGTATGCCGCGCCGAGCAGACGGTCTGCGTAGACTGACGACGGTACTATGGAGGGAACTTGCTTGAGATACTTCTCGATCTGAAGACCCGCCTTGTCAAGATCCTCCAGATTGGGTCCCCGAATCTTCAATCCCAATGCGGACCTCATGCCGGTTTGAAGCATGAGTATCCTGCCGGATATGGGCTCAAGCCTGGGGGCCGCGGTGGTTCCGGGTACGTGCGCAGCTTTGACGATCTCCTTCCAGATGTCGTTCATGGATTTTATCTGCGGCCGCCAATTTCGGATCGGCCGTCCGGTCTTCGGGTCGAGAGCAATGTGCCCCGTTTTCGGATCGGTCTTATACTCGGGCCGGACGTTTATAGTGGTCTCCATCATCGAGATGGGTGCCGGGTCCAGGGCACTGTCCACGCGGCCGATCTTCCCTACGACCGAGCTCACTTCCGGGATTTCCTTGATGGCCAGGTTCTGCTGCCGAAGGACGTCAAGGGCAATGCCGATAGATGCGTGCGGCATGAGGGTGGGCATGTAGAGGAAGGTCCCCTCCTCAAGAGGCGGCATGAATTCTTTGCCCAATCCCGGAAACAGTTTCGATAATTTTCTCCACACCGAACTGGCCCGTATGGCATCCTTGGGTTCCTCCATCGTCGGCTTGGCTGAGGACATACCGGGCATATTCATCCCCGCCATGCCGCCCCCGCGTTTCTTCATTTCAGGAGCCTTTACCGTAGGGCCGGTCGGGGGCGGCCGGACGATGCCGGTCCATTCCGCGGCTGCTGGTATGAAAGAGAATGTCGTGTTGAAGCCAATCCATACGACGACCCCCAAGATAACCAGGAACGTCGGTAGAGTAAGGAATAGGCCCTTGTGGGCCAATGTCCAAGCCAGCATCGGCTTGTAGTACATGGTAAGGAGCTTGTTGAACGCCAACAGAACGAAAATGATCCCCGCGGAGAAGATCAAGTTTCTGACAAGCCCTCTTTCCGGTCCGAGCGGGAGCCAGTGCTCGGTGAGTAAATACACTACCAGACTCAGTGCCATCAAATTCAGCACGGTTGGGATCTTTTCTCCCACCTTCGGCGGCAGGAATAACGAGATAAACTTTATGGCTCCGATGATGGTTACCGCGAGACCGACCGGCCAGGAGATGTAATGACCGATACCTATGCCGGCCAGCGCAATTAATGCGTTTGCTATGGCAAGGGTCTTTCCCCGAAAATTCCTCTTGGTGAACACGATGTGTGCCAGGGGAGGGAGGAGGGAAAGCGCCAGGATCAGGGAAGCTGCAATGGCAAAGGTCTTGGTGAAGGCAACCGGTTTGAAGAGCTTGCCTTCAGGTCCGGTCAACATGAATACAGGGAGAAAGGCGATAATGGTCGTCGCCGCGGAGGTCATCACCGCTCCTCCCACCTCCTTCGAAGCCTCATGGATTATCTGAAAGCGACTCTTTCCCGGCGGCGCGTGCTCGATGTGCCTCACGATGTTCTCGCACAGGATGATCCCCATATCGACCATGACGCCAATGGCAATGGCTATTCCGGAGAGCGCCATAATATTTGCGTCCACCCCTGAGCCCTTCATTATGAGGAAGGTCATGAGCACCCCGAGAGGCAGTATGAGCGAAATCAGCGCCGAGGCCACCAGATGGTTGACCATCACGATTACGACGATTACGGCGACCAGGATCTCGTCAGTCAGAGCGCTCTTGAGGGTCCCGAGCGTTTCGTGGATCAGTTGGGTGCGGTCGTAAAAGGGAACTATCTTGACCTGTGAGACCGTGCCGTCTGGAAGCGTCTTCTTGGGGAGGAACGGGGCGATCTCCTTGATCTTGGCCTTGACATTTTTTATCACCTGCAAGGGATTTTCACCGAAGCGAACGACCACGACTCCCCCGACGGCTTCCGCGCCTTCCTTGTTGAGGGCTCCCTGCCTGAAGGCCGGGCCCAGGGACACTTTTGCCACGTCCTTCACGTACAGGGGAACACCGTCGGTGACCTTGACGACAGCCGTTTCCAAGTCCTTTATGGAGCGGACAAATCCCAGACCTCTGATCATGTAGTCAACGTTATTCAGCTCGATGGTACGTGCGCCCACGTCCAGGTTGGACTTGAGGATGGCTCTGTACACATCCGAAAGCGTTACTCCATTTGCCCTCATGGCATTGGGGTTTACGTCGATCTGGTACTCCTTGACGTACCCACCCACGGACGCGACTTCGCTCACTCCCTTTGCAGACTGAAGGTAATAGCGGACGTACCAATCCTGGATCGTTCTGAGCTCGTCCAGCCCGAAGCCCTTACCCTCCACCGTGTACCAGAACACCTGTCCCACGGCCGTAGCATCCGGACCGAGCACGGGTTGCACACCGGGAGGCAGCGTGCCGGGCTGAAGAGAATTAAGTCTCTCCAATATGCGAGTTCGAGACCAATAGAAATCTACCGAATCCTCAAAGACCACGTATATGGTTGAGAACCCGAAGTACGAATAGCTCCGTATGGATTTGACACCGGGAATTCCGAGCAGAGAGACGGTCAGCGGATAGGTAACCTGATCTTCTACGTCCCGGGGAGAACGACCTGTCCAGTTTGTAAACACGATCTGCTGGTTCTCTCCGATGTCCGGTATCGCATCCACGGGCACGGGGTTCCTGGGAATGATGGGCAAGTTCCAATCAAAGGGGGCCACTACGAGGCCCGTTATGAGGAGAGCCGCCAAACCTATGAAGACCAGCAGCTTCTGCTCCATCCAGAAACGGATCATCTTGGAGAAGAGCGTCGGAGCAACGACTTCATGTTCACTGCCGGGGGTTGCCATCAGCGTCCCCCCTTGCTGGAGCCATCATGAGCGTCTGGTGAATGTGCCGGCGGTTTCTTCGGTACCGCTTTCTCACCGTTATCCGAGTCAGGAGAGTGGGACCTCGGGGTGGTATGAGAGGCCGGCAAGCCGACGGCCGGCGGCTCGTTGGACTCCACAGGATTCATCATGCTCGGCTCTCCGAGAATCTGAACCGAGCTGTCGATCTGAAAATTGCCCTTGGTGACCACTTGCTCTCCCTCTTTCAAACCACTGTACACCAGATACTCATTTCCCGCGCGAGGTCCCAGAATTACATCCCTTTGCTCGTACGTCGGTTCAGCCTGATTGGGAACCTCGACATAGACAATGGACCGTTTACCGGTGAACAAAACGGCGCTTTCAGGGATGACCAGCGGGAGAATCGGCTTAGTTACTCCGGAATACCCAAACGCGGTTGCCGGCAGCATACGCTGTTTGGCTTTGAAGCAGGGATTGCGCTCGTCGGTTACGTCTTTGGGGCGCGGCGCTTGCGGTGCGCGCTGACACTGCAGTGTTTTGAAACAGATCCCGGGCTTGTCGCTTACTTCTGTAGGGTCGGACGGGCAAATGTATTTACCCACCCACTCGGGCTTGATAACGTGCCCTCGATAGTCGAGTTCAGCTTCGATCTCCGCGTTGACGAACATGTTCGGCTTCAATTCATAATCCGGGTTGGGGACATCGACTCTCACCTTCACGGTACGCGTTGCCATGTCCAATACCGGATTTATAAAGATCACTTTGCCTTTGAAAGTCTTTCCCGGTATCGAGGGTGTCGTAAACGTCACGGTTTGGCCGAACCGTATCCAGGGCAGGTCGGATTCATACGCGTCCAGGTTTACCCACACGTGGGACAAGTCATTGATGACGAACATGTCTTGGCCTGCTTTCACGTACTGGCCGACAACCGCCATTTTCTTCATCACAATTCCGCTGATGGGAGCCCTGAGGGTTATGTACAGGTCCGGTTTCCTGCTTTTGCGAATCCAATCGATCTGTTTTTGGGTCAGTCCGTACTGCATGAGCTTTTCTTCAGCACCACGGATTACGCCTTCCGTGTCCCCGCTTCGAATGCTTTCGAACAATTCCACCTGACTCTTGATGAGCGTGGGACTCCAGATGGTGACCATGGGGTCGCCCTTTTTCACCTTCACGCCGGTGAAGTCTATGAATAACTTGTCAAGGCGGCCACCGATTCGCGCGGTGAGGGTGGCGGCCCTCGTCTCTGCGCCAACGACCATCCCCACTGTTCTTAGTCTCCTGATGGCTTTTTCTCTTTTGACCTCGGTGGTTTCCACTTGAGCCAGCATCTTGGCTTCTTTGGACATGGTGTAACGGACAGGGCCCTTCGCGGTCTTTGAGGGCATGGCGGAGGCAACCCCGTGTGTTTGTCCCGCCATCGCCCCCTTGACCTTTGTCGCTTTCCCCGTGGTAGTCGGTTGAGCGGAAGACTTGGGGACGCCTGCTTTTTGAGGAGACTCGGGACCCCTGAACCGGTACCACCCCACTCCCAGCAGGACGGCAATCACGCAAAGGACAACAATCCACTTGAGAGTTTTCTTCGATATGGCGATGGTGTCATACATGGCTCTCCTTCTCTTGAATCACTCGTGATAACCGTTCGCAGCGTACCTCCCCACGCCGCGGCCGCCTCACTCACCCGTTCCCGGCGGTCCTTCCTTTTCTTTGTTATTGGGAAGGGCCGGAAGGTTTACAGTATTATGATGCAACAGGCACCCACCAAAGAAAAGGGGGCCAAGGGCTAAGGCAAAAGTTTCGATGTCCTCGTTGAGACCTTTCAGGACCTTGTACAACGCAAAAATTACACGCGAGGGCGAGCGAGGATTTTTTCAGGGACCGGGAAAACGGGACAGGGAGTCAAGGTGAACAGGCCAGAGATATTCAATTCAGACCAAAGGGACCGGCTCACATCCCGGAGTTTCACAGTGGTTCAGGAGGGGTATCAGGTCTCTTCCCGGCAGGCGTCAAACGCCGGGGAAGCGTGCCAGCTTCACCTGCGAGGAAGGGGTGCTTTTTCACCTGGAGTATAGCGACCTTTCATCTTGGCACAAGGGTGCACCTCATAGTCCGGTCTTGCAAGTCTATGGTATCTGAGTTATGTTTCTGTTACATGACGGGTCATTGATGGAATTAGGACACGGCCCATGAAACATTGCTCCAACCCCTCGGTGGAATCCTCGGACCGGATTTCGGCGCCTGTGAAGAGTTCGAAATTCGTTCTTGGAGACTGCGCCAACCCGGCCCGATTCAGCGCTGAATCTGACGTGAGGGATTCCGGCAATTGACCATTTGGCCTTCCAAGCGTTCACATGGCTAAATCCGGCAGCCCGTCGCCAGAGAAAAAGGCTTCAGACGGAAACCTTTTTCGATGGGAGAGCAGAGAGATGTCGTTTCCCCACGTGCAGCCCGAGAAAGGATTCTCCGTCCCCGGCATGATTCTCGTTGCGCTCGTGCTCGCGGTTCTCTTGCTTCAGGGATGTGGAGAGCAACGGGAGTCTCGTACCCGAATGCACGCGCCCCCGCCCAAGGTGACGGTGAGTAATCCGCTCAAGAAAGACATAGTTGAGTGGGATGAGTACACGGGACGTTTTGCAGCCGTTGAATCGGTGGACGTTCGCGCTCGGGTCAGCGGTTACATTGAGTCAATTCATTTCAAAGAGGGAGCGGTTGTCAAAAAGGGCGACCTCCTCTTCGTCATTGATCCGCGTCCCTATCAGGCAGCTCTTGAGGAGGCGCAAGGGCAACAGGTCCGATCTGAAGCCAGATATAAGATAGCCAAGCTGAAACTCGGGCGGAAGCGAACTCTCCTCAAACAGGGTGCCATATCGCAGGAAGACTATGACGAGCGAGTAGCCGAGGCACGAGAGGCAGAGGGCCAACTTCAGGCAGCCAAAGGCGCTGTACGCTCGGCGAAACTCAATCTGGAGTTCACGGAGGTACGCTCGCCCATCAACGGTAAGATCAGCAAGATTGAGGTGACTGTCGGCAATTTGATCACCGGCGGAACAAAAGACGCAACCCTCCTGACCACGATAGTCTCGCTGGATCCAATTTATCTATATTTCGATGTGGATGAAAGGACCTTCATCAAATACTTGAAATTGGCTCAAAAAGAGGAGCGGTCCACTCTGCAGGAGGCCCGTGAACCCGTCTTGGCAGAACTGTCCACCGAACATGGCTTCAAGCGCAAGGGCTATGTGGATTTCGTCGATACCCGCATAGATAGGCAGACTGCAACCATGAGGATGCGAGCTGTTTTTCCCAATCCGAACGCCACACTTTTGCCCGGTATGTTCGCTCGCGTGAGATTTCCCGGAAGTGAAAAGCACATAGCCATTCTCGTTCCGGGGGAGGCTGTGGGGAGAGACCAGGCCAGGGAATTCGTGTACGTCGTGAACAAAGACGACGTAGTAAGTCGCCGCAAGGTCGAACTCGGGCCGAACGCCTGCGGACTCAGAATTGTACGCAAAGGACTGAATGGAGACGAAAGGGTGGTCATCAAAGGCATCCAGATGGCTCGGCCGGGTCATAAGGTGGAACCGGTCAGCGGTCGGATCAGCCTTGCGTCACACCAATGCCTTGCCGGACACTATGAGGACGTATCGCGCAGGAGCCTGACTCTTGACCTCGAAAACTCCCCGACTCGCAAACGCTGAGCGCCGGCTCTTTTGGGACGTGCCCAGGGGAACGCGAGATTCTATCAGAGAGGGAGCATCCGGCCAAGTTCGTCACCCTGTCGCAAGCCGGGGTCCGGAAGATATTGAAAATTTTGGATCCCCGCCCTTGCCCTGGATTCCTGACACGGGGTGCACCTCATTGCTACTGAATCATGCAGTCCAGGCCCCCTCCAAGCATGCTATGGTCTTTCCATTGTACAGAGGATAACAGGTATTCCGAAAGGCAACGATGAGACTTCCACACTTCTTCATCGATCGGCCGATTTTTGCCACGGTGGTCTCCATTGTCATCGTATTGCTCGGTGCACTCTCCTATAGGGACTTGCCGGTAGCCCAGTACCCGGACGTCATTCCTCCTACCATCGTCGTCAACGCGAGTTTTCCGGGCGCTTCACCCGAGGTCCTTGCCGAGACCGTAGCCACGCCACTCGAGCAGGAAATCAACGGCGTGGAAAACATGCTCTACATGGAGTCCAGTTCCACTACCAACGGTCGCATGACCCTGACCGTTACTTTCAAATTGGGAACCGACCTGGACCAGGCGCAGGTCCTCGTGCAGAACCGGGTCGCTGTCGCGGAACCTCGATTGCCCGAAGAGGTCCGGCGCATCGGGGTGACGACCACGAAACGTTCGCCGGACCTTCTCCTGGTCGCGCACCTCTTGTCACCCGACAATACTTTTGACCAGCTTTACATCAGCAACTATGCCTTTCTCCACGTAAAAGACGTGCTGGCTCGCGTGGAGGGGGTGGGAGATGTGATTGTGTTCGGCGCCCGCGAATACAGCATGCGTATCTGGCTGGACACGGATCGTCTGGCGGAACTGAATCTCACACCCGGCGATGTGGTGAGCGCTTTGCGGGCCGAAAATGTGCAGGTTGCAGCGGGCAACATAGGCGCCCCACCACTGAACAAACGAGTTCCCTTCGAAATTTCCGTAACAACAAAGGGACGTCTCAAGACACCGGAGGAGTTCGCCAATGTCGTCGTGAGATCCGGGGCGGAAGGACGACTGACCAGAGTGGGCGACGTTGCACGCGTCGAACTGGGCGCGCTCGATTATTCCACCAACAGCTACCTGGACGAGAAAAACGCTGCAGGCATAGGAATTTTCCAGTTGCCGGGGTCCAACGCGATCGATACCTCGCACCGCGTTCTGGAGACCATGAAGGAACTCAGCCGAAGCTTTCCTCCCGGCTTGGAATATCGGGTAGTTTACAATCCCACGGTTTTCGTGGAAAAGTCTATCGAGGCAGTCATCGAAACCCTCTTCGAGGCCACGCTGCTGGTCGTTCTCGTAATCTTTATCTTTCTTCAAACCTGGCGGGCGACAATTATCCCCGTGCTGGCCATCCCGGTTTCCCTCATCGGGACCTTCGTCCTCATGAATGTGCTCGGCTTTTC
The DNA here is from genome assembly GCA_964497585.1 of uncultured Syntrophaceae bacterium. Classification (GTDB taxonomy): domain Bacteria; phylum Desulfobacterota; class Desulfomonilia; order Desulfomonilales; family Desulfomonilaceae; genus CAZCDS01. The sequence goes on along the minus strand of CAZCDS010000004.1, from coordinate 45,209 downwards.
GCTCAACAATCTCTCACTCTTTGGGCTGGTTCTTGCCATCGGCATTGTGGTGGATGACGCAATAGTCGTCGTGGAGAACGTGCAACGTAACATGGAGAAAGGACTCGCGCCGAAGGAAGCCACACACCGGGCGATGGATGAGGTGAGCAGCGCACTTGTGTCCATTGGACTGGTCCTTGTGGCGGTCTTCGTTCCCACGGCTTTCCTTGGAGGCATCAGCGGGCAGTTCTATCGTCAGTTTGCTCTGACCATCGCTGGATCTACCGCCATTTCGGTCGTCGTATCTCTTACCTTGAGCCCGGCCATGTGTGCCCTCCTGCTCAAACCAAAAGACTCCAGACGAGGTTTCGCAGATCGTTTCCGACAGATGACCATAGGCTGGTTCTTCCGCGGCTTCAACTGGTTGTTTGGGAATACGCGGACCGGTTATGTGTATGCAGTGGGCCGGCTGGTTCGCATGAGCGCTGTTGTGTTGGTCTGCTATGTAGGCCTGGTAGGGCTGACCGTTTGGAGTTTCGACAAGGTGCCAACCGGCTTTATCCCTGCTCAGGACCAGGGATACATCATTATAAGCGTCAATCTTCCGGAGGGATCATCGCTCCAGCGAACCGACGATGTGACCCTTCACCTCGCGCGGATCGCGCTTCATACTCCGGGAGTGGCGCATGCGGTTTCCATTGCGGGCCTCTCAGGAGCGACCCGTGCCAACAGCTCAAATGCCGCCGCGGTCTTCGTTTTGCTGGCAGACGCCTTTACCCGGGGGAAGAAGGGTCTGACCATGCCGGTCATACTGGCAGACCTGCGGAGAAGGACATCCGAGATTCAGGACGCTCGGGTGTTGGTCATTCCTCCGCCTCCCGTGCGCGGAATCGGAACGTCGGGAGGCTGGCGGATGGAGGTCCAGGACCGCTCCAGCGCCGGTTTCCCTGCGCTATTGGCCGCCACCAACAGGCTTGTGGCCGCGGCGAACCGACACGCCGGACTGGAACAAGTCTTTACCACGTTTCGAATCGACAGTCCTCGGATCTTCGTGGACATCGATCGAACTCAGGCCCGTATGCTCCATGTTCCGCTTCCCCGGGTCTTCGATGCTTTGCAGGTCTATCTGGGTTCCGTCTTCGTCAACGAGTTCAACTTTCTCGGTCGAACGTACCGGGTGACTGCGCAAGCGGAGCCGCAATTCAGAGACGAAGTGAGTGATATCAAGAGACTCCAGACGCGAAGCCTTTCCGGGAAAATCGTCCCCCTGGGAGCCATCGCGACTGTCCGTGAGGATACGGCGCCAAGCCGGATTGTACACTACAATCTGTTTCCGGCCTCGGATGTGCGCGGCAACACGGCTCCAGGGTACAGCTCCGGCGAAGCCATTTCCATCATGGAAAAGCTCGCGCACGAGATATTGCCCCCAGGCATGAGCTTTGAGTGGACCGACCTGGCATTTCAAGAGAAAAAGGCTGGGCAGTTGGCCTTCTACATCTTTTCCCTGTCGGTGCTTTTTGTTTTCCTCGCCCTGGCTGCTCAGTACGAAAGCTGGCTTCTTCCGCTGGCAGTGATCCTCGTCGTGCCCATGTGCCTGCTTTCGGCAATAGCGGGAGTCGCGTTTCGCGGCATGGAAAACGATATCCTGACGCAGATCGGATTCGTGGTACTGGTGGGCCTTGCCAGCAAGAATGCAATCCTCATCGTTGAATTTGCCAAGCAACAGGAAGATCGCGGACTCGACCGCTTTGCCGGGGTGGTCACCGCCTGCCGATTGCGACTCCGTCCCATCCTGATGACGGCATTTGCATTTATTCTTGGCGTGGTGCCCCTGCTCGTATCCACCGGTCCGGGCTACGAGATGCGACGGGCAGTCGGAACAGCCGTGTTCAGCGGGATGCTGGGAGTGACCTTTTTTGCGCTCTTTCTGACGCCGGTATTCTACGTGGTTCTGCGGAGATTCGCGAAGCGGTCAACACCTGACAACCCTGACGTGGCCACAGACCGGTGATGCGGAGCAAAGCACCTCGGATGAACACGTAATAAATGTTAATGCGAAAGAGATTCTCCATGGTGTAACCGTCCCGAGGTGACGCATTGTGTAAGATGAGACCGAAGGTCTTGCTTGGCGACACCGAGGCGCTCTCGAATTGCAGACCCGGACAAGCGGAATTCTGAAGAGACGATAGGCGCTTACGCCGGTTGGGACGCCTTCACCTCGGGGGGCTGCAGGGGAATCCAGACGCTGACCGCGGTGCCTTGTTCGTCCGATTTCACGGAAATGGAACCGCTGTGTTCTTCGACGATGCGTTTGGTCAGGGTAAGTCCCAGTCCTGTGCCGTGGGGCTTGGTGGTATAGAATGGATCGAAGATTTGACCCAGCTCTTCTTGGGGAATGGGATTGCCCGAATTGACGATTTTCATCTCGAAGTATGTGTCCGATTCCAGGTCACCGGCCTGTCGCGCCCTATCACTCGGTATGAAAGCTCCGGTTCGGATCTGTATCGAGCCGTTCCGGGGTGCGGCTTCAATTGCATTGGTCAACAGATTTCGGATGACATGACCGAATCGTTCGGGATCGAGGTAGACTTCGTCCACCTCATCACCGAAATCGATCATAATATCAATATCTTTTTCTTTCAAACGTTCTTTGCTGACGTGAACCACCTCTTTAATCAGCTCACGGGGGTCGATTTCTTGCAGGTGAACTTCCTGATGGTTCGTGAAATCGATAAAACCTGCCAGGATTCTTTCCAGCCGCTTCACTTCTCTCGCTATGATATTGAAGCAATCCTTTTGGCTGCCGATATCCGCCTCCTCACACCTTTCCAACTGATTGAGCATCCTTCGGGCAAAACCTCCAATGATTGCCAGTGGCTGCCTCAATTCGTGGGCCACCTCAGCAGTATGCTGCGTAATGGCCTTGTATTTTTCCGTTTGAACAATGTGTTCGTACAGGTCGTCGATGATCTGGATTTTTGCAAGGAGCTCCTTTCGGGCGGTCTTGAGGTTCTCTTCAAGTCTCTTTCTGGCGGTTCTGTCACGCATCACTCCTTCAAAACCGGTCACCCGGAGATCGGCATCGAGTACCGCTTTGGACCGAATTCGAACCCACATCCGCTCGCCGTCGGAGTCAACAACGGCCATCTCCTGGTCCCACACTTCTTCCGGTTCGACCCTGAGAACGGTCCTGGCAAGGGATCTGTATTCGGGCGCCGCTATGCCCCACAGGGGCTTTTCAAGCAGCTCAGGAAGCATTACACGGAGGAAGTCTGCAAGCTGCACATTGAGAAATGTAAAGCAACCTGATGCATCGAGCGAAAACAGCATGTCCGGTATGTTCTCGACAAGAGTTCGATAGCGCGTTTCGGATTCTTGGAGTGATGCCTGGTATTCGCTGAGGGATTGCTCCAATTTTCGCTGCCGTGTTCGGTCCCGCATTATTCCTTGAAATCCCACCAAGTCGCCGGCCTCGTTGAAACGGCCCTGGCAGCGTATTCGCACGTATTTCTCTTTACCGCCGGTGTCCAGAATGGTCATCTGTTGATCCCATACCGAGTCGGGATCAAGATTCATGAGGGTCTTGGTCAATTCCCTGTCTCCAGGGCTAACATGATCGGAAAGCGAGGTTCCAATTATCTCATTGCATGCGCAACCAAGAAATTCTTCGCCCTTTTTATTGACGAAATTGAAGGTCGCGCCCGCGTCCAAGGAAAAGACTACGTCGGGTAATTCGTCAACCAACTCTCTGAAAGTCGTTTCGGAACGATCTGCTGTGTCTCTCAAGTGCACTTCGTCGTTTGCATCGCAAACAAGTCTCCCAGTATCCATAACGTCCCCTTTTAAATCCTGCTCCAGCCGGCAGTAGGTCGTGCTTGACAAGCGGTCCGGATTCCTCCGGTTGGGTCCCCTTGTCCGGAACTCGCCCCAGCCTCACCATTCACCAGGAACCCCTCCACACCATCCCCGGCGCCTCTAGCGTGCAGCGGTCTGCGGCCGTACGACCAGGACGGGACATCGGGCATGTCTCACAACGTTTTCCGCCACACCTCCGAGCAATGCGTGTATCACACCGGTCCATCCGTGGGTGCCCATGACGATCAGATGAGCATTCTCTTTTGCGGCAAGTCGTACAATTTCCGCTTCCGGCCGGCCCAACAGCACATGGGATTCAATCCGTTCCCATATTTTCTTGCATTCCTTGATGGTCTGCTCCATGGATGCGTTGATCATCTCTTCGATCTTGCGGCTCACTTCACCAAGGTATGCGCCATAGACCAGGTATCCATCATATCTGGTATCCACGACGTGGACTATATGAAGGTCGGCCTGAAGGGTCTTGGCGTATTTGAGGGCCAACTCCCGGGCAGGGACTGAATTGTCTGAGAAGTCGGTTGCCAAAAGGATTTTGCCGCCGTTAACCAATGAAGATGTTTTCTTGTGCGCGGTCTTTCTCATGTCGAAGTCAGGCTCTTCCCGTATTTCGCGTCGGTCAGTTTTGTGATCAACCATGTACAAGAGCCTGGCCTTTTGCGTGACCTCTTCGAGCATTTCCGCCAATGTGGAGCGATCGACGGCATATGCCCGAATGTAGGCACGTCGATAGCCTTCGGGCACCCGGTCATAGGAAGTGAGAATGCTCACCAGCCGGCCTCCGTGGCCTCTTATGACGTCCGTTACCACTTTGATGGATCCCGGCCTGTCTTCCAATAGCAGTGCCAACTGTATCCCTCTCCTCGCCAGCCCACTCAAGGAGGTTAACGCTTCATAGATCTCCTGCTGAGCAATAATCCCGACAACCTTTCCGGATTGGTCTACCACCGGAGCGCCGGATATGCCATGAGAAGAAAGCCGAGACGCTGTCTCTTCCAGAGTGTAGTCAGGCGGAACAGTCACAGGAGGTGAACTCATGACAGAGTTCGCTTTGATTCTGGAAATCAGATAAATCAGCTCATGGACATCCAGCGCGGTTGCATCGGATGCGGAAGCTCGTTTCAGATCGGAATCGGTGATTACTCCCACCAGGCAGCCATTCTTCATCACAGGGAGCAGGGCAGCCCGAGTTTCCTTCAGAACGCTTATTGCCTCTTGCATTGAAGTATCGACATCAATCCAAGGCACCTCAGTTTTCATCCAGTATTTGACCAGCATTGTTAGGCTCCTCTTAGCGGGCTGCGCTGCAAGCGGATTTACGCGTCCATTTTTCCATGCCCGTGCATTTTTTGTGCCAATGCCTTTTCGCCAAAAGTCCGAGAAATGGAAATTTGATGCCTCTATCCTGGCTGGAACACACGATCACCCCGAAGAATTCCTTTTCCCTGAAATGAGGGAGCCTTTGCCTTCAGTGTCGGATTTCTTTACATAATGTAAAGCCTTGGCGGAACGGAATTCCCATTGACAGGAAATCGCCCTCAGAGGGACTCTCATGGCAAGGCGCGGTCAACGGAGGAAGTTCGGGGTGCGACGGGCCGGCTGAGCCTCTCCCCCGTGGCAATTGAGATCGCATGAAGCCCTGGGGATCCGCCGGCCTTTCACGCCTGCATCTTACTATTTGGATGACGATCCGGTGTTACCCCAGACCTCCCGGACGCCTGGTTGGAAGGCACAACTGATCGGAAGTCAGGTGGCGGCTTAGGGTGGGCTCCGCACGACCAGCACAGGACAGTTGGCCATTCTCAGTACTTTCTCGGCAACGCTTCCCAGCAACAGATGCTTAACTCCTGTCCATCCATGCGTTCCCATGACAATGAGTTGTGCAGACTCATCGTCAGCAGCGGCCACGATCTCCTCAGCAGGAACCCCTGTCCTGCACTGAGTTGCCACGTTGCCCACCTCTTTCTGAAATTCCTTTGCCAGAGATTTCAGTTTGAGTTTGGCTTCTTCTTCCATAGCTCGTACCACATTTTGCAGTTCCCCCGGCACGCTGTCCTCATATGCTGGAAATCCCGCCCAGGAATCCAGCACGTGAATGATGATGAGAGGCACTCCAAAGGCCTTTGCAAGATCGATCGCATACTGGCCGGCAGCTCGTGAACTTTGGGAGAAATCGGTGCAGAAGACAATAGCTCGGTCGTCCATCATAGTAACCTCCAAGTTTCGTAACCGACAACGAACCCTGTTGCTTTAACCAGAGGTGGTTTATAGAATATTTGGTTAAGGTAAGCCTCCGGCAACCACTGCGGAATTTCAAGGGGAAGCTCCACAGGTAGTTTCGTATGGCGCCTTGCGAATCGCGAGAGTTTGATGGTTCCCGTCATATCGCACCATGATCCGAATGGGAAATGTCAGGCGTCAGCCTCATCGAGTATCATCTCCAATTCGGTAGTTCCCAGTTCAGAATAGGACTTCGCCTGAAATCCGAACTTCTCGCCAAGGGCGCGGGCCTTGCTGTTCTCTGTCGAGACCAGTCCCCAGAGTGAACGCATCCCAAGTTCTCCTGCGATCCGGATGCATTGCTTCAGGAGGGCTGATGCAATGCCGTTTCCTTGCCACTGATCGCCTACCACGACCGCAACCTCGCCTCTGGTGGACCCCGGGCACCTCATAATCCGGCAGACTCCCAAAATCATTTCCTCTAAACCAAATTTCTTTACTGCCACAAGCGCCATGTCACGATCGTAATCGATGCGAGTGAAATGCTCTATCCACTCGGGAGGGAGACTCTTGAGATAAGTCAGGAACCGGTAGAAGATAGTCTGTACCGACAGGCAATTAAAGAACTCAACCAGCAGCGCCGCGTCATCGGGTTTGATCGGGCGTATCAAGAGCAAGGCACCGTCATTGGTGAAGAAGCGTTTCTCTTGCTGGCTGGGATATGGCGATTCCAACAAGCCGAATGAGCCCGGGTAGTTGAAGCGATCTCCAACATACCGGAGCCTTCTGGACCTTCGCGTACGGGATATGTGCTTCATTGGTTCACCCCTTGGAAATCGGCATTGCCATGACAGCAGCACCTTTTTCCCGGAGCCCGACATTGGGCATGTCGAGAACTCATCTCCGCTGTGGAGGTCATGATGCTCCAGCTACGGGCGAGCGGCGGTTTTCCGGCCGATGGGCGACGTGGCCTCAAAATCCTTCAAAAGCTCCTTCACGTCCGCGTGTCTCGCGGAATGAGCCCACAACAATGCGGTCCACCCATTCTTGTCTCGGGCGCGAACATCAGCGCCACCCTCCAGAAGGGTTTTCACCGTTGAATAGCGGCCGTCGGCTGCGGCTATGATCAGAGCAGTGGCCCCATACTGGTCGGCCGCTTCCGTATCGGCTCCTCGAGAGAGAAGGACTTTGATCACCTTGTCATTGCCGCATCGCGCGGCTCGCATAAGAGATGTCCAACCATACTCATCCTTCGCGTCAACTTCAGCGCCGTACTCGATGAGAAGCTCTGCCATTTCCGCATACCCACGCCGGCATGCTTTCATCAACGCAGTGGCCCAATACTGATCCCGAGCTTCCGTATCCGCACCTTCTTCCAGGAGGATTTTCGCCGCTTCGGTGAATCCCATGGCAGCCGCCCACATGAGGGGGGTCCACCCCATCTCACCCCTCGCTTCGGGAGAAGCGCCCGAGCTGAGGAGCGCGCGAAGCTCACCTGTATTTCCTTCTTTGGCAGCAGCCAATACTTTGTCTTCCATTTTCTGATCTCCTGTAACGCTCTCACGCGTATGTATAGATCCGCCGGATACAAGGCAGAGCACCTAAGAGCTCGCATAGGTCTCTCTCGTGCCTTCCCTGAGATCGACCATGTACTCCAGGTTTGCCTTTTCCTCGAGGGCCTGTTTCAGTTGAGTCAATTGCTCACGATCAACGTTAAACGCGCGAATATACGCGTGTCGGTACCCCTGCGGCGCCTTCTCGTATGTAGTCAGGATGCTTATCAGACGGCCATGATGTTCACGGATGAGATCAATGAGTTCCTTTATCGCGCCCGGCCGGTCCTCCACGAGAAGACCGAACTGAATACCTTTCTTCGGTATACCGCTGACGGACAGCATGGCTCTGAAAATGTCGTTTTTCGTGACGATGCCGACAAGTTCGTCCTGATGGTCGAGCACGGGACAGCCCGAGATGTTATTCTCAAGGAGTATTTCGGCAGTTTCCTCCATGGTGGTGTCGGAGCGGACGGTGATGGGATGACGAGTCATGATCCCTTCCATCTTCACCCGAGTCAAATGATAGAGAATGTGCTTGATTTCGAAAAGAGCGACAGAGGAAGGGGCGGCCTGCTTGAGGTCGCGAACCGTTACTATACCTACAAGCTTGCCGTTCTCCAGAACCGGCAACATGCCTATATTGTGCTCTGTCATCAAGTTGACGGCCTTGTTCATGCTGTCATGAATATCCACGGTAATCACGGGTGCGCTCATCCAGTCATTTACCAACATTTGGCTGCCTCCTGCGTGGCCGTGGAATCCGATCCACGGCCCTCTTGAACATCAATAGTACCGACAATTAAATTCGGGTCGCTTCGCAGGCCTGGTACCAGAAAAGGCACACTCGCTATGCCTAAGGGCACGGTTCCGAGTTCCACAGGCTCCACCTTACAGTTATCGCTCGAATATTCAGCGGCGTAGTCTCCAGCCGCGTGCGAATTTTCTGAGAAGTCGGTGCCCAAAAGTATCTTCTTCGGAATCATTGACTGTCTGCCCTGTGCCGAGAGCTTGGCGCCTTCCAAGTATCGTATGCAGCTGCTAGCCGGTAGATGATCTGGCGACGAACTGAAGGAACTCCTCAATGCCGCCAGCGGTGAAACTGTTTGCTTGGGCAGCAGATAGCAGGGCAACAGTTTCCGTCAGAAAGGAAATCCTCAACGTCGCCGGCGGTGAGACGGCCAAGCATACTTCTTATGAAGGTTTCTTTCATCTGCAACTCTTCCCGAAAGCCTTGTGTTGTGATGTCTCCGCACTCAAGCTGCACCTCCGAAAGACAGCTTTCGAGTATCTCCTGCAAGACTTTCGTCTCTTCTTTCGTAAGTTCGACGGTGGTCACAGCTCCCACTCCTTTCTCCATAGTTTCCAGTTTTGCATATCCTGTGCCAAAATGACCGGTCTACCTGAACCGCGTATCTCATCGCTTGAAAGGGTTGTGCCTTACCGGATGACGGGAACTCTTGCTCTCGCTGCAGGCCCTGATCCCTCCGCTTACGCGGGTTGCGGGGCCAGCCAGTACCGACTTCAGGTCCTTCAGCGATGCCTCCCGGCACTCCGGGCAAATGCCGTGCGTAAACTCAACCTCGTGACGTCCGTCGGGACAGGCTTCCGGCTCATTCCAAACGCCATATTTATCTTTCACTCTCTTGCACCAGGCACACATCGATATGGGATAATCGCCTGCTCCATCCCCCTTCTTCATATCTTCCTTGCTGTGAATCAGGGCGAGTTCCGCCGCGGCTACGAGTTCGCGAGCCTTCACCGGTTTGAGGAAAAAACCGTAAGGCATTGTCTCCTTGACTCGAGCGAACATACCTTTATCAGCAAGAGAAGTGACACAAATCGCCGGAATTCGGAAATGCCTTCGTATGAATCCGGCAGTTTCAATGCCATCGACTGCTCCATTCAGGTCAATGGCCGTCACCAGGAGATCGGGTCTGTTCAGAGAACACATACGGATAGCTTCTCGCGCTCCGGAAAATACACCCGACACGTCAAAGCCGGCATCTCTGAGGATTTTCGTGGTACTTTCTGCAGCAACCCGGTCAGGTTCCGCCACGAGAATTGACGTGCTCATCTGTCGTCTCCACTCACTCCAGGAGCATATTTAGGCAAGGCCTTGTGCTTCCGGCAGGTCTCCTTCGGTTTTGGCCGGAGGGACTTCATGTCTGTTTGCTCCAGCCGGATCCTGGCTCATCTCGCTGATCACACGAAGGCTGGTGCACAGTTTCTCCAGATATTCGTTCGTCCATTTAACCGAATCGAGAATCTCCCTGAACATGGACGATCCTTCGGGTGCGCTTATACCCTTTTCGACCCGTACCCAATGGGCTGATTTAAAATCTTCAAGTATCTGAGCCAGCCTTTTCCCTTTTTCTGTCATTTTCTCGAAAAGATCTTTGTGGGGCCCTATAAAGGTATCGCGCAGGATGTTAAACATCTCTTCGAGCTGGAAAAGGAGCTCTCCGACCTCCTCCTTGGCCTTGAGACCGAATGGGATGTCGCGCTTAATCTTGGTTCGACAGCAATGCAAAATGTCTTCGAGCATGTCCCCGACCCTTTCCAGGCGGTAGGGGAGGCGGATGACACCCTCACAAGATTCTCCACGCGCACCACAGTGTAAGAGGTAGCCCGTAAGGGTCTTTTCCTCCTGATGGACCTCTTTGGCTAGTCTCTCGCACTGATCCAGGTGCGATGTGTCGTCAGTCTGAAAGCTTTTGGAAAGCAGCATGTTCATCTCGAGGAGCTTATTTATCATCCCAACCACGCGTTCACGGAAGATTGGCGATTGCACGATCCTTCTCATGTGTTCTGCTTGCAGTCGCGCCACCTCAGCAGTGACCTTTTCGCTTTCGGTCTCGAACGGATTTTCATAGAATGGTCTTTCGCTCATTTTGAACTCTCCCTAATCTCTCTCACATCCGAGGAGAAGTGCTCACCGGTCTCGTACAGGGCCAAAAGAAAGCTCATCCTCCAACGTTTCTAGACCAGCCCGCCTTGATTAGCGACTAGCTGGGTGGTGCCCCTTTTTCCGAGTCAATACTCAACATGATCCGCGCACCGAACGTCTCCTGTTTCGGCGCAGATCCATACTTCGGAATCCCCTGTCATCGGCTTTCCGCAGAGCGGACATGTCAGGACTCTCAGGTCTCTCCTCGGACAGTCGATCCAGCACTGAACCCAAAGGTGCCCATGTCGATCCCATCCGGAGAGTAGCCCCATTCCGTGCACATCCACGAGCGTAACGACGTCCATCTCTTCGCTTCCGTGCGGATAAGATCGTGAACCCAACTTATCACCTCACTGCCATCAGGAAGTGCCAGGAATCGGTGTATGCACGGCCGACCTTTTACACGCCCCAGATGGGATCAAACAGCGCCGGTACTCGTCTCTCGTAATGGTCGACTTCCTCCCGTATCTTGGTTCGGACAGCCGGGCGCCTCTCCACCGAGCAACTAAGCTCGCTCTCTTTCCGGGACGCAACCTGAGGCCCCTTGCGTATCGTCTTTTTCAAAACGGATCCCTATTCTCGGGCCGAGGTACTCTCTCTCGCTGCATCCCGGCGCTCAGTCTATCGCTGGTGAAGTGTGGTCAGGCATTTGATTTAGCCTTCTTCAATTCGGCAGAATCCGCATCACCCGGCTGAGTCTCTCGCTGAGTCGCGGCCAACTCCAGCAGGGTCTCGGTCATTTTCACCAGGTATTCGTCTATGGATTTGAGTGAATCCAGGATGTCCCGGTACATGGAGGACGCTTCTACCGCGCAGAATCCTGCTTCCAGCCGCTGCCAGTGGGCCAGTTTGTAATCCTCGAAGAGCTGATTGACTCGCTTGCCGTCCGAGAGTATGGTTTCCAGGATAACCTTATTGGGGACCTTCAGCGCATCCCGGAGGTTGTTCATCATTCCGAGGAGGGCAGCGAAGAGCTGATCCAGCTCCGCGAGGGCTTTGTCACTGAACGGTATGCCATTCGTCGCCCTGATCCGACAGCAGTTCAGGATGCTCTGAAGCATATCGCCTACCCTTTCCAGTCGGTACGGAAATCTGATCATGGCCTTGCGAAGCTCTCCCTTCACATCGGACGCCACGAGTTCTCTCGTGAGAATCTTTTCCTGCTCGTGAATCTCTCCTGCCAGCGCCTTACATGTCTTCATTTGTGTTTCTGAGCCGGTGACCACGACCTTTGCAAGTAGTCGACACATTTCGATGAGCTTGCTGATCATGACCAGCAACCCTTCCTGCAGAGAGATCGACTCCCTCACCGGCTCTGTGTGCAACTTCTCAATCTTTAGAGCCTCGTAATTAAGCTTCGGACTCAACATCCTGAAAGGGTTGTAGAAAAGGTGTTCTTCTTTCATCGCTCTCTCCTTCTCTTCTGTCGCTCTACCGAACCAACGGCTGCCCCCGATGCGCCGTTTGTCAAAGGGCTACATCCGATTCTTGCAAGAGAATCCTGCCCGCGTCGCTTCTGGTCCACACCGCTGGGCAGGTTCGTATTCTGAAGCGTCACCGATTGTTGTGTGGCCCACTCTTTGATGCTTGTGCTCAACTTCCCGCGGTACCCGACCCCCTGTACCAACACCAACTGACTGATCCGACGCAGCGGGCTTCGGCAGGGAGAATGCAAATGTTGCTCCCTTCCCTGGTTCGGACTCCACCCATACCCGCCCCTTATGGCTCTCGACGAGTTCTTTGACTATGTGAAGTCCCAGTCCTCTCCCGTGTTTTTCATCAGTTCCGGGAATCCGGAAGAAGGGGTCAAAGATCCTCTCTTGATATTTCCGGGGAATTCCAACACCGTTGTCCGAAATTTGCATGATTACTGATCTTCCATTCGGCACAATTGTGATGAGAATTCGTGGACCGCGTGCTTCATGAACGTGCAGAATGGCGTTGGCCAGCAGATTATCAAGGACCCGCCTGATATCGACCCGGCTGCCGATCGCCACCGCGGGAGCCTCCCCCGTAACTATCTTTACATCTATTCGCTTTTCCTCGATGGGTTGCTGATATTGTCGCACCACCTGGACAGCTAATGTGTCGAGCCGTAACGTTTCGTCCTTCCTTCGTGTGTTCTTTCCACAACTTCCACCGTCGTCCAGGATGTCATTCATTGTCCGGCTGATATCATCCAGGCGTTGAAGATAATCCAGGGTCCGGGGATCGGCGGGCAACCCGCCCAGGCTTGATCCAAGCCTCCTGAGAAACCCCCTCAGGGCCGACAGAGGGGACTTGAGATCGTGGACCAACATCTGCAGTTGTGATCGGAGGCGACGGGCCTCCATTTCTGAAGAAGCTCCGGCTTGTCGGATCCTATCCACCTCCTCTTTTATGGAGAGCCAGTTCTCGACCTTCCACTTCAACAGGCGAGGGCTGATTGACCTCTGAATGAGGTCAACCGCGGCGAACCGGAGTCTGATCACCTCTTCCTGTTGGGTCGGATGATCGCCGGTCACGACGATCAGCGGAACCTGAGTAAAATCAAACTCCTCCCGCAGAGTGAGGAGGAAACCGGCCGCATCTGCGGCGAGGCAGGCGATGTCACAGAGTATGAGGTCTGGTGGGTGAATCCGAAGGACATCCAGAGCTTGCTTACAGTCCATGACGACGGTTGGCCGAAAGCCGCCTCTGAGAACTCCTTCAAAGAGCCGAGCAATTCTTGGATTTTCATGGATGATCAGCACGCCTGCACGAGTATCTCTTCTTGTTGACATCCCCCAACCCCCTGAGATCTGCGATCAGTCACCGAGCGCACTTCTCGAAAACGGTCGCCCTGAAAATGGGTCGTGATTACGTTGTCTCCTTGACAAACCCGGCTCCCGGCAAAGCTCCTCATCGGTAGGTAACAAAAGGGGCCGGCCAATCTGACGACGGCTGCGTTCGAAGTTGTCTCTGCCGGATCTCCTTCAAGGGTCGCGTCATGGGATTCCAAACCCTGGAACAGCCAGAGCTTGGCTGCCGTAAGAACTCCCACGTCGGTCAGGAGACTTGCGGACTCCTCCCTTTGCATCCCGTTCTTGAAGTGCTCCGTGTAAGGGTGATCCTCACCGACCAACATCCCTACGCAGTGATAGGCCTGCTCTCTCCAACGCGCCATGTCTTCCCGTTCAAATTGGCTCTCCAGAGCGTTCCAGCCGGCATTTATCAGGGCCTCGAGTCGCTTGTCATGTCCAGCCATTTTCTCGTCATCCTTTGCGCTGTGGCGCGTTCGTCGCGGTGAATCCGTCGGGGAAACCTATTCCGAAGGCACCCCGCGCATTGAGTAGCTTTACGCTTTCCTCGCGGTCCTCGATAGAGGGCCAATCCCACGGCATTGCGCCGGCGTGATCCCCGGGATGAAGCTTGGCGCCACTTTGCAGGAGCAGTCTCACTAATTCGGCTTTTCCAATGGCTGCCGCTCCTATCAAAAAGCTCCTGCCGGTGGCGTCGGTTGAATCCACGGCCACGCCGTGATCCAAGAAGAGTTTGACAATTCGTGAATCTCCTGAGAGGCACGAGTAAGTGAGGGCATTCCTCTCAGAGTATCTCTCTCTGCGCTCCGCGTCAGCTCCGTTGGTCAAAAGGAACCCTGCCACTTCCCGCCTCTTCCCCTGACAGGCGACCATGAGGTCCGTGACTCCGAGCCGGTTGACGAAATTGATGTCAGCACTATTGGCAACGGGCTTGCGGACTCCGGCCAGCCTTGCGTTCATTGCTTCGTCGATGGGTTTGGCTCCTAACATTCCTCAACGTTCCGGTACTCATCTGTGGCCGGCTCGGACCGGGATTTCCTCAGATGGTACTCGTGAGCCTCTCTGTTTGAACCGGAGACCGGTTGCGATGTTGACGCGTTCGGTCCAGATCCCCAGCCCCAGTTGATCTTCGATGACTAGGGCTTGCAGTTTCCGTGCCAGAGTAGCCAGGCAACAGCTATTCAAAGGAAAGTGCTTGATATTCTGAGAGGTTAGCCAGGAGAGTTGGACTGGTGGGGAAGCCGAGCGGTTTCTCCGATGCTGAAATCCCGGTTCGGGAAATCGGACACGAATGAGAAGAGACCGAAAGGTTCAGTAGGACATGCGACTTTGCCACATCCCAAAATCGGTGAAAGGATCATTCCAGCGGCTTTCTGAGGAATCTTCCGGCACTTCGTTGCCGGAACTCCGGGAGGCGGGACGGCACCGTGGAAGCAGCCAACCGCGTTCGGCGGGAAGAAGCATTCCATTGACCGTCACACAGAGTTTTACAGAGTGTCGGAGTTCTTTACACCGTCCGGACTTTCGAAGTGGGTTGCCGACCAGCTCTGACATCATTGCTCCTCGCGTGAGATCGGACTTACCGTTGCCGTTTGAGGCATTTCCTGCTCAGAGGGGTGGCCCAGAGTGGAGGTGTTTTTCGCGCGGTTTCAGTCCGTTCTTTGGCATCGATATTGCTTGATCCATCCGTAGGTAACAGGTCTGCGCCCTGCGGAAGTTGCACTCCCTGCTGGGATGGATTCCAGGCCAAATCAAGCCAACCAGGTAGGCAAAGATGGCTTCTGTAAAGGTAATGATTGTTGACGACGACCTCCGCTTCGTCGAGACCATTTCCAGGCGCCTAGCCAGAAGCGAATTGTCTGTCGAGCAGGCGTTGAGTGGCGCTGAGGCCCTGGAGAAGCTGAAAGAAAACCATGACATCGACGTCGTTATTCTGGATATGGACTTGCCCGGAACGGATGGTGTTCTGACCCTCAGCGAACTGAAGAAAAGCCATCCCCTTGTCGAAGTAATAGCATTAACGGCCCTAGCCACAGTTGACTGCGCGATTGAGGCGTTGAAGTTCGGGGCCTGCGATTACATGACGAGGCCCTGTAACATGGACGAAGTGATCGTCAAGATCGCGGAGGCAGCGGCCAGGAAGGCACATCACGAAGAAAAGATCCTTCAGGCCACAGTCCAGGCCATCTCACTCAGCCGCGGCGAGTGAAGCCAAAGCAACGCAACCCGCGAGGCCCTGTCAGGTACATCATTTCAAAAATACCTTCACAGCCTTTCGCCGTGATCTCAGGAAGGACTGCCGGCAAACCGGCAGCGGCACCCTCGGGACCAGCCTCCGCTTTCTCGGAACACAGTCTCCCACGCTATCTGTCAAACAGACTCCTGAGATCCGTTGACTCTTGAGAGCCTCCCACCCACCGCCTCCGTCCGAGTGTGCCGCGCCGAAGTCAATGCGCCCTCGCAAAGTGGGGTTGCGCCATGGGCCCGCGGCACAGGGCCTGAGACGGCTGGTTTCCGCCCGTCGAGGCTACGCGTAAGGTCTTTCGGACAAAGGCCGCCAGTGGCCGCTCATGTGCGGCCCGCGGCATTGACAGGAGCGCGAAGTCGGGATAGGCTGAGCACCGAATCAGCTACTAAGAATTTGGCCCATGTCGGAGTCATCGGACGATGTGGAATCCGCTGAGTCTACGGTCTCGCATACTGGCGGCTCTGTCGGCACTCGTATTTGTCACGTGTGTGGGGGGACTTGTTTCCATGTGGCACAGTCACAGTATGGAGATGTTCGTGGAAGAGGTTCTGGATTCTGAGCTGCCGGCCCTCGATGCTGCCAGGGAACTCAAAGCAGCGCTGGTCATGCAGAAAGGATATGTGACCTACTACTTCCAGGATGGAGACCCGCGGTGGCTCTCCCAATTGGTAAAGTACGACAGGGAATTCGAGGAATGGTTCCGGAAGGCTCGCCGAAGGATCACCTCAGACCGGGAAAGGGATTTACTGAACCAGATCGACAGGGAATATGTCCGATACGAGTACCGGCGCAATCAGGTCATAGCACTGTACAAAGAAGGAAAAAGAAACGAGGGATTCAAACTACAAAAGACCGTTCGGCCGCGATTCTTTCAAATAATTGAACTGTGCCGCAGACTTAAGGACGCGCATCGCCAGGAAATAGCCCGGGCCCGACGCAAAATCCGGGATGAGGCGACAACCGTATATAGATTGACCATTAGCGCACTGGCGATCGTCGTGGGTCTTGGCATGATTCTGGCATTTACTCTCCTCCGGCACGTACTGGACCCCATCCGGGAGTTAGCCGAGAGCAGCGAAGGGCCGGAGGTCTCCGGAAAGATGAACGATGAGGTTAAGGCCCTGCGCGTGAGATTCCAGAAGTTGGTGGGGGACATCGATCAGACCCAGAGCAAATTGGAGTGGAGTCGGGAACACCTCCAACTGGCGGAAAAGTGGGCCGTAGTGGGAAAACTCGCCGCAGGAGTGGCGCACAGCGTGCGCAATCCGTTGACCTCCGTGAAAATGAGGCTCTTCTCACTTGCGCGGAGTCTGGATTTGGATCCCGATCAAAAGGAGGATTTTGACGTCATCTCCGACTCCATCGGACACATCGACAATGTCGTGAGTAATTTCCTGGAGTTTGCACGGCCTCCAAAGATTAAGATTCGCATGTCAAGTCCTTCCGACTCGGTGGACACGGCAGTCCAATTACTGAGCCACAAGCTCGATACGTACCAAGTCGATGTGCAAGTCAAGCGCGACGGGCGTCTCCCGGAGATCCCGGTCGACCCGGAGCAGTTGAAGGAGGTGCTGGTCAACCTGATTGTCAACTCATGTGAAGCCATGACGGACGGTGGTACGATCGTGATCCAGGAAGAGACAGGCGCTTCGGAGGGCACGGGTGAGGTTGTCCTGATCAAGGTCAGCGACGATGGGCCCGGCGTGCCGGAAGCGTTCCAGGGAAAGTTGTTCCAACCCTTCTTCAGCACCAAGAAAGAAGGAACGGGGCTGGGTCTGAGCATTGCTACCCGCATTGTGGAAGAGCATGGCGGCTGGTTGGATCTCAAGTCAAAGGCCGGTGAAGGAGCCACGTTCATTATCTCGCTTCCGGCAGGGGAGGATCAGACTTGGGTACAATCCTCATAATTGACGACGACGCACAGTTGAGAAACAGCTTCGAAAAGCTTCTCACCGTGGAAGGGCACACCGTCCAGACCGTCCCGACGGGAGAAAGAGGTCTGGATCTGATTCGAAAGAGTGCTCCCGATCTGGTGATAACCGACGTACGACTGCCGGGAATGGACGGGCTGGAGACCTTTGAAGCCATACATGAACTCGATCCCAAGTTGCCTGTGATCGTGATGACGGCCTACGGCACAACCGACACTGCCATCCAAGCCACGAAATTGGGCGCCTTTGACTATGTCCTCAAGCCCTTTGAAATCCCTGAGATGCTCTCTTTAATCGAAAAGGCCCTGGACGCGCGCCGATTCATGCGCACTCGCGTCGAAATCGACGTCATCCCCGAAGACCCGACGAGCGTTGCGCTGCTCGGGCGAAGCAAAGCAATGCAGGAAATCTACAAGGCCATCGGTCGAGTCGCACCTACCGAGGCTACCGTATTGATACGAGGAGAGTCAGGCACAGGAAAAGAACTCGTGGCCAGAGCCCTCTATCAGCACAGTGGCCGTGCGGATCGGCCGTTCACGGTCATAAATTGTGTAGCCATACCGGAAACGCTTTTGGAGAGCGAGTTGTTCGGTTACGAGAAGGGCTCGTTTACCGGGGCATCCGCGCGAAGGATCGGAAAGATCGAGCAGGCCAACAGAGGCACCGTGTTCCTTGACGAGATAGGAGACATGCCCGTCGGGATACAGTCGAAGATTCTTCGCCTGCTGCAGGAAAAGACCATAGAAAGATTAGGTGGCCGAGACCCCATATCGGTTGACGTCCGAGTTATCGCAGCCACCAACCGCAACCTGGAGCAGGCCATTGCGGAGGGGCGTTTTCGGGATGACCTGTATTACAGACTGAACGTAGTGACAATCAACCTGCCAGCCCTGCGCCAACGCGGGAGCGACATCCTTTTACTGGCCGACCATTTCCTCACCACCTATTCCCGCCGAATGAACGTTGACTGTCCCGGATTCACGGATGACGCCAAAACAATGATGGAACACTACTACTGGCCAGGGAACGTTAGGGAACTTGCCAATGCCGTCCAGAAAGCCCTGATTTTTAGTCGAGGTGCGCCCATCAGCGGAGAAGAGATCTCACGGGCCATCAGCGGAGAAAACCCTATTGGAGAAATCGCCCGCGACGTCAAGGAGGAATCCGCTCTGGAATGGGTAAGAAAGACTCTCTCGGTCGGCGGCAGTGACAAGACCTTTGTGGATATCGTGGATCGCTTTTCGGAACTCGTCATCACCGAAGCGCTTAACCAAACGGGGGGCAATCGATCCAGAGCCGCCAGGCTTCTGGGGCTTTCCAGGCCCACTCTCCTGGCCAAAATTGAAAAGTATGGTATTAGGATAGAGACTTCCGTCACCCGCGAATAACGCCGCAACGTCAGTCGGGCTGCAGCGTAATGAAGAGCGTTGACGTCGGGGGAACACCAACGTTACCAAGTCACGCACCGGTACTTACCGTCCCAGATTGCAGTGTACGGTATTTATAGTTTTGCCGTTTCTCGGTAGCCAGGCCTGCGCGGACCTCGGACACGGAATTGGCACAACGGTACTGAGGGTCGGCCCGGCCAAGAAAGCAGGGTGGTCTCCCGGTCAGTTATTTCGTACCAAGTCACCGGGAAGGGGCTTTTGCAAAAAAGCCTTTCCGCTCTAGTTTCGTCATTTTTTGTTGCGTGGGCAATATTCCGGTTCATCCTCAAAATCTACGCTTTGCATACCACGAGGTACGCACTTGTCGGACGAACCACAAATAATGCTAATCAAGAAAAAGGAACACAGAATCAAAGACCTGGCGAGCCTTCACGCCCTTTCATCCGCCTCTCTCTCCATCAGCATGGCAATGCTCTTCCGTATACGAGGTGAAGAAAGAATCAGTGATTGTATAAAGATCAGATCTCCATACAGTCCCAACATGATTGAACAGCAGCCGAGTATCCCGAAGAAAACGACCGGCCGAAATGGGGAAATGACCAAGGCCAGGAAACCGAACATGGTAATCGTGGACCACGCGGAAATCTGTCGTGCCGTTAGTTCGTAGGCACCGCCTACGCATGTTTCGATACTGCTGGCAGGGTTTAGAGCTATTTCCCTTTTCAGTTGAGTCAAGTAGTGAATGGTGTTGTCTACCGCAAGACCTATGGCGACACTGGCGGCAAAGACCGTCACTGCGTCCAACCGGATACCGAACCATCCCATTATGCCGAATACCGCAGCCACCGGTGGGATATTGGGAATAAGGCTAATCAGTCCCAGGACTACTGACTCCATCTGAACGACCATGATAATCGCAATGATAACGCCAGCCAGGAACATTGAGTGTATCTGGTCGGATATCAGGCCCGAGGCTTCATGAGCCACCATGGCGAGGTCGCCTGTCACCACGCACTTGACCGTGCCTGTCATGACAGATTGCGCCGCTGTTTGGATTCGTTTAATAGTGTCTCCAATGGGTATTGAGGGTGAATTCCTTATCCTAATTGATATATGATATCGGTCGAAGCTGTCGTTCACATACCTGCCGAGCAAATCTTTTCCTTCCGGACTCAGCGCAATGAGAGTCAACAACTCAGAGATCTTTCTGGAATCGGAGAACAGTTTCTGCTCATCCTTCGTGGGTCCCTCGATGACGCCTTCCAGGTATTTCATTAATGGCAGCAGTGAATCCGTGGAAACGACGTCGGGAATTTCTTTGAGCCGCCGGTCAAGCACTTCGAGCCGCTTCCATACCTTCGGTGACTTGAAGTCGCCAGGTTTTCCTTCGAGCATCAGCTCCACTGAATTGATCTCCATGAGATTACGTTCAATGAATCTGATGTCCTGAATTTCCGGTGTGGATTCGCCGAGCATCCTGAGGATCTGCGGGTCGCTCCGAATAAATGGAGCCCCGGCAAGCAGAAAAACGGTGATCAGCAATCCTACGGCCACGAACAGATAGTGGTGAGCGAAAATGGCCCTTACCAGCCTACTTACGGAGTGGTCCAGCCAACCCCTTACCGCGGCTCTGTCCCGTTTGATGTCCATCTCCTTGATCCAGGCGAAAAAGAAAGGAGTCAGGACAATTGACAGCGCGTAAGAGATCAGCACTCCAATTGACATGATAAAGCCCAATTGACGCACCATGGGAATAGAGCTGACCATTAAGGTGCCAAAGCCCACAGCCGTAGTTGAGATGCACATAAAACACGGTCTTGCAAGCCATCGCACGGCCTGTTTGAGGGCACCCAGTTTGTCTCTCGTGGTCTGATGGAACATGTGATATCGCACGAGCATGTGGATCACGATCTCCGCCGTGGTGATAGGGATGAATCCGAACGATAGAGCCGTGGTGGGATTTAACGGAATTTCGAACCATGCCATGAGTCCGAGGTCCCACAGAATGCATATTGTGAGTATCGAATTTGTGATGGCGGTAACCTTCAGGCTTCTGAAAACGTACGCGGATACAACCGTTGCGATGAGCATGCACAGGACACCGAACACAATGCCGGTCTGAATACAGTGCCTCACCACCGCCCTTCGAATCAGAGCGGCCCCAACTATTCGGAACTCCGTGCCGGGTGGGATGTTGTCTCTCAAGATCTTGTCGGCCTCCTCTTGCAGTTGAGTGACGGCCGCAATATCGAATCTGAATTTGTCGTTCATCCTGACCAGGATTCCGGCTGTTTTTAAGTCAGGCGATACGAGGTAGTCCATTATGGGAAGGGCTCTCCTCATCTTCGCGAGTTGATCGGCGTCCGGCAGTCTGAGCTTTCCGTCTTCGGTCTCGACAACAGGATAATTTCCGAACAGTTTTCCCTTTTTCTGAAACAGCTTCAGCGTGGACAGACTGATCACCTCGTCGATCCTGTTCAATTTTCCTATCTTCGCAGTGATCGCTGCCAGAGCCTTCAGCATCCGGTCAGAATTCACGCCTGACTCGTTCTTCAAACCGATTAAGATGAACTCCTCATTTCCGAACACCCGCTGGAGTTCCTGGTTTTGTCGATAATACTTGGAGTTTTTGTCCACACCGGACTCAAGACCGGGATCCGTCTTTAGATTGGGAATGAAAAGGACCAGAATGAGAGTCATCCCCGCAATCGCCGCAACGAGCAAACGCCTGTGGTCGACTATCAGATCCAAGAAATTTTTGTTCGATAGATCGAGTTTGTCTGTTGCTTGCATGAATCGGTTACCTTTGATTCGTTGCGCTCTTGATTCTGCGATACCTTGGACTGTGATGACACACAGATTCCGACGGATGTCATTTCCACCGGCATCCCGTACCTCGGTCCCCTGATCACGCGGAGGGACAAGGAGTATCTAATAGATGCGGTGAGAAGCTTCTGCCACATCCATGTCCTTCGTCGGAAGGCAATCAGCATACCGACTGATGGCCTCTGTTCCCTCACTAGGCCGTTCCTCATTTCATGAATCCTTGAGTTGTGCCGGTCGGTCCTCGACCAGGACCTGCACATCGCATCCCATGTCTGAGCGGATACGAGCCAGAGATTCTCTGAGGCAGGTACCGAGAATTGCCTCGTCAAGGAGCTTACTCTAACTGCCGTCGATTTCCACATGAAATTGACGGATCAAGTCCTGATTACTTTGGACAGTGGTCTTGCTTTTCGGAATGTTTCGGCCGGGTCTGTTCTGCTCAGAAGACTCTGCTGAGGCTCGGGGCATCTATTCGGCGGTGACCGCCATGGCTTGCCTGGAATTCGCCGTAATGAACTCGGGTACTTTTATAACCTCTTGTAATACTTATCTTTGGCGTGTGTGCAAGGCACACATATGCCGGGCGCCAAATCAGGGGGGAGGCTTTTTCCCATAGCTTCTGCCGGCTCAGGGCCGAACGCACAGTTACGCAAGGCCGGATCATTGCACGTTTCCCTGTCAAGCGCCTTCCCATGCATGCGTTCACATCTCAGCAAACGACCAATGGAACTTGACCGGCCCGCGTGGCCTGATGCTTGACCCAGGTATTCGAGCCGAGGTAGTACTATCTGTCAAGAGAAAACAGGGACTCGACAGGCCCCTCGCAGCAGGCGAAATGAAAAGTAGCGAGCCTTCAGATGGTGAGGCCCTAGTACGGATCGCGCCGGACCGACAAGACAGAAATCTATTGCTCAGAGACGTACCGGCCGAGGAACGTTTGCTCCGTCTGATATGTGAGGCCCCTGCCTCGGGCAGCAGCAGCAATTGACAGAATAAGGGGGGCCGAAGGAGGTAAGCCATGAACGCGTTGAGTCGAAGGGATTTCTTGAAATCTGCCGGAGCCGCGGGGAGTGCCCTGGCCGTTCTCGACCCGTGTGAGCTTCTGGCAGCGTCTCGGAAAAGTGCTGTGGCGTTGGTCAAGACAGATGACCGCAGGGAGGGAGTACAGGCTTCCTTGAAAGGTCTCGGCGTCAACCCGGTCAAGAACAAAGACGTCCTTATCAAGCCAAATTTCAACACCGCGGACCCGTGCCCCGGTTCAACCCACAACGATACGCTGGTGGCTCTGGCGGAGGAACTGTGGGCAATGGGGGCGAAATCAATAAGTCTCGGGGAAAGGAGTTTTCCGCCTACTCGTGAAGTCATGGAGCAGAAGGGCATCCTGCCGCTGATGGGGGATCTCCGCGTGAAGATTATCGACTTCGATACCCTGCCCGACAAGGACTGGGTATTCGTGAAAGCCAAGGGGAGCCACTGGGAGAAAGGTTTTCGCATCGCTCGGCCGATCCTGGAGTCAGAGTGCCTTGTTTCCACCTGCTGCCTCAAGACGCATCAGTACGGCGGCGTCTTCACCATGTCATTGAAGCTGCATGTGGGCTGTGTCCCCACGACGCGTCATGGATACCACTATATGAGTGAACTTCACTCGTCCCCGCACCAGCGAAAACTGATTGCCGAGATCAATGAGCCCTTTAAACCCGCGATCGTTGTACTTGATGGAGTGGAAGCGTTCGTGGATGGCGGCCCAATGAGCGGCAAACGGAAGAAGGCAGGGGTTTTTCTCGCTTCAATGGACCGCATCGCGACCGATGCCGTGGGGGTCGCAATTTTGAAATCACTCGGCAGCAATGCGGCCATCATGAAACCGAAGATATTCGAGCAGGAGCAGATCGCCCGGGCTGTGGAACTCGGGCTGGGTGTCTCTGCTCCTTCCCAGATCGAGATGGTGGGGCGCGACGAGACGAGTCGCCAATACAGGGACAGAATTATGGAGATTTTGAGAGAGGGCTAGTATGCAGGAATCAGACGTACTTCTCTCGCAAGGCACGTTGCTCCTCGACGGACCACCGAACGCAGAAAGCGGGTTTGCCTTTCGTCACGATTTTCATACACGCGTTGCATGAGTCGCACTGAAGTATCTCATCTTCCCTGCCTTGCATCACCTTCTGAGGCCACCCCGGGTCTGTCCAGAGTACCCGGGCAAGTCCAATGAGATCCGCCTGTCCTTCCTCGACGATTCGGTTTGCCAGCTCCCCTGTGACAATGAGACCGGCGGTTATGACCGGAACATCGACCTCCTTTTTGATCGCCGCCGCCAAATCAACCATGTACCCCGGGTTGGAGGATTTCTCCAAGATTTCGGGTAGGAAGAACGACTCATAGGTGCCGCCCATAACAGACAGGTAGGTAACGCCCTCACGAGCCAGTGAACGCGCCACAACCGTGGATTCCTCCAGCTTCAGGCCGTCCGGCAGCCATTCATCTGCCAGGAAACGGTACCCCACGGGAAAAGGACCCACCGCTTGCTTGACTTTGGAAACGACTTCCAGAGGGAATCTCTGACGATTCTCCAAGGATCCACCGTACTCGTCCGCCCTCTTGTTTGTCCGCGGAGAAACAAACTCGGCAAGCAAATAGCCCGTACCTCCGTGGAGCTCTACCATGTCGAACCCCGCCTTCTGTACTCGAATGGCAGCATCTACGTACCGATCCTGGATTTCAGCGATTTCTGCGAGCGTAAGAGCGTGGGGCATACGTCCGAATGTGTCTACCGCGGAAGGAGCAACCGCCTCGGAGGCACCGGCAAACCGTCCTGCATGGTTGATCTGCAGGCAGGCTCGCGCCCCTTCCTCCTTGATTGTCTCCGCCAGGAGTTTGAGTCCATCCAGATTCTCGTCAGTGTCGGCCCGAATGGTTCTCTGGGAACCACTACCGCGCGGGTGCTCAACCGTGGCATTTTCCACAACCACCATCCCTACACCGCTCCGAGCCATCAACCGATAATGGTCCAAAAGCAGATCACTGACTGACCCCCCTTCGCCCGCATATCCCAGGTACAGAGGGGCCATGATGAGCCGGTTCTTCAACTTCAGGCCGGCAAGGTCGAACGGTTCGAAGAGACAAGCATACACGGCAACTTCCTTTCTGAACGCCCAGGTCCTTCGGGGTCCCTCGTCATGGTGGGCTCCCATGAAGAAAAAGAGACTGACCCCTGACAAGAGGAGATCCGGGCGTCATAACCCGCAAATTTCCACCGTCTCATCTTACTCGCTTTCTCCGCGGCGAGCAAATCGGTAAAAGATCGGAAGGCACCATCACGCTCTCCGACCTCTCCACGAAGGACGCTCCAGATAGATCACGCTCAAGGTATGCTACGACGGACAAGCCAAAGTAACGCGAATAACCAAGAGCACCGGAAGCCTCCGACTCCTCCGGTGTTCTCCTGAGCAAGGGAGCGGCCGGCAGGCTCAGTTCCCTCACGAAACCAGCATCTCGGCTATTCTTTCCGCCTCTGCCAGCAAGTCCCCCCGTTTAGCGGCTGAGTTTGCGTCTCGGGGTCCGTTCATGCGGAGCAGATAGTTGCGGGCGAATCCGTAATACTTGAGCCACCTTTCGTATCGAGGAAATACGTCCTCGTACATGTTCAAATCGGTTTGGCCCTGTGCGTATACGAAGACTGACGACTTCCCCGGTCGGACACGACTACTGAAATCCGGATTCAGGTACGAATAGGTCCGGTCAAAGAAAGCTTTGAACTGCCCTGAGACCTCGCCGAAGTAGTTCGGACTGGCCATGACGACGGCATCGGCCTCCTTAACGGCCTCCAGCACCTGTGTAAGGTCGTCTTCAAGAACGCACCGGTCCAATTTCGTCTTGCAGGTCTCGCAGCCCTGGCATCCTTTGAAAGTCAATTTGTTCAAAACAAATTCCTGGGTCTCCGCACCTTGTTCTCCGGCCTTTTGCAGGATTTTCCGGGCCAAGGTCGTGCTGTTGCTCTTGGCTCTCGGACTTCCCAAAACGGCTACTATCTTCATTGAATAGGCTCCTTCCGCTGGTTGCTACGAGGGCCTCCGCCATGATTTGGTTGCAGCAGTTTCAATGGCAGCGATCCCGAAGCATTTGGAGCCAATGATCTTACAGGTCTATCCAGGTGTCAATCGAGTCGTGACAAGGAGTCCCAGAGATGTGGCCTCCGGTGCCGTCTCATTCGTTCCCATGATGTGCGAGGACGGGTGCTCATCTGCCCCGAGGAGGCCGGCGATGGACATGATCAGCTTAGCCCTTGTCATGACGTGGGCTAATCCGAAAATTGCAGAGAAAGCCTATTCCGTTAGAGCGACTTCGCTTGGATTTGAGCTGAGGGCTTCTGAGAACGAATCTCAGACCGAGGACAATCCGTTTCCACCAGTGAGTCTTCCGTGATAAACTCCTGGGCGGTCAACTCACGGGAGGCTGGAGATAAACGAGCCCGAGAAACGCTCAGACCGGAGGATGCATCGATGCGTAGGAGGAAAACGAGAACCACGGGAAGTAGACCCAGCGAAGTCCTCGAAGAGGCTCGGCGGAATCAAGAGAAGCGTTCCACAATGTATCGAGATCAGGCCCTCAAGATGTTCCCGCATATCTGCGGCCGCTGCGGGCGGGAGTTCTCGGGAAAGAGGCTCCGGGAATTGACTGTCCATCACAAGGATCACGACCACGACAACAATCCTCCCGACGGCAGTAATTGGGAGTTACTCTGTATCTACTGTCACGACATGGAGCATCAGCGCTATCTTGATGACGACGAGTATGAGTACGAGACGCACGCGGACGACCGCGACCCTTCGTCTACCTATAAGCCGTTCGTCAACCTGAAGGACCTGCTGAAGGAGAAGGAGTGATTACACCAGGGAATTCGTGTACTCTCGCCTTGAGCAGGCCACGATCGCGCCTAAGCCTTTTCCGAATGTGTCTCCAAACCAAACGGAGAATCGAGCGGATAGCCTCTCAGGGTTCGGGCGTGCCGAGAGACCGCCTCACTTCTCGATCAACCGGGAACTGGGAAGGCCCACGCAACACCCGTAGATCAGCACTTTTACAATCATCGATGGATGAAAACCGGTCTTGCCGCCTTTCAAATGATCGTAGTGCACCTCAATCCTCGACAGATCAAGACCATCGACCATGTCACTGACAAACCACGTCAAATGAGGCTATGGCAATCATGACCGCAGATCCAGAGGTTGCAGCAATAACTGGTCCGGATCGTAACTCTTCAACCGATGATCTCTCGTGAGACAGCTTCATATCACGTGCTCGCCATATTGTATGCGATTAAGCCCCAGTCTCCTTGCCGAGAAGACTGTATCTTTCGAGCTTGCGATACAACGTGCTTCTAGACATCCCCAATTTTTTGGATATTTCCTTCTTGTTGAGCTTCGATCTCAGCAGCCTCGTTATCAATTCGCGCTCCATTCGGTCTACCCGATTACTGTCAGGCTGATCATCCTCCCCCGATTGTTCCTCGACAATCTCCAACGGCAGTAGGGACACGGTAAGTCTGTTCGTCTGAGCGATGTTGATCATTCGTTCCAGAACGTTCTGCAGCTCCCGCACATTTCCGGGCCAGTGATAATTCATGAACTTATCAATCACACCGTCATCGATATCTATTATTTCTTTGCCCATGGACATGCTGATTTTCTTAAGAAAGGCCTCCACTAATAATGGAATATCGTTCTTCCTTTGCCTGAGAGGCACCATACGAATCGTGAATACATTCGAACGATAATACAGGTCTTCCCTGAACATACCCTTCTTCACTTGTTCCTTCAAATTCTTATTGGTGGCTACGATGATCCTGACATCTATTCGTGTGACTTTCGTTCCACCGATTCTCGTTATGGATTTGTCTTCGGTAACTCTCAAGAGAGCCGCCTGCAGTTCCAAGGGAGTTTCACCGATCTCGTCGAGAAAGATGGTCCCGCCATCGGCCAGCTCGAATTTCCCCTGACTTCCACCCCGCCGTGAACCGGTGAACGCACCGTCTGAATATCCAAAGAGTTCACTGGCAATCAGGTCTCTTGGGATTGCCGCGCAGTTTATCGCGACGTACGGGCCGTCTCTACGACTGCTGCTGTTGTGAATTGCCTGGGCGAAGAGATCCTTTCCCGTACCACTTTCCCCGAGCAAAAGTACGTTGGAATTGATCCGTGAGGCTATTTGAGCGAGTCTTATTGTTTCTCTAAACTCCGGATCAACTCCGATCATGTCTTCAAAGTGGACGCTTGCCTTTGCTCCCATCATCCGGGTCGCAAGAGTTCGCGCTCTCTTGATTTCATTGAGAATGATGATTTTGCCGGTCACCCTATTCATGGACAGTATCGGGCTGCACGTCAATGTGAAATCGGCCTGGCTTTTCTTAAAAGATATGCTCACCTCGACGTCGGTCAATGACTCATTGCTGTTGAGCATATTTATCAGGGCAGCGTTGTTCCCTTTCCACAGGATATTGACGTTCTTTCCCAGATATTTGTCCGCGTTCGGTCCGAAAACCTTCTTTGCGTTATTATTCATGAGCGAAATAATGCCCTCGTTATCGATGGCAATGATTATTTCAGGAATGGAAGAGATGACAGTCCTTTGAAAGCTGTCTGCAATCTGGCACTCACGCAGAGCCTTCCTGAAGCGATATTCATTCTCGATCGCATGAGCCGACGCCACCACCATTCCCAGCGTATGAGGATGCGCCTTTTCATAGTGCCCGGTCATGTCGATGGCGCCGACCAGTTTTCCCTCCGAATCATGGATTGGCGCTCCCGAGCACGCCCATCTGCGCGAATTGATGCAGTAATGTTCGGTGCCGAAAATCTGGAGAGGCTTTCCTGTTTTCAAGACGGTCCCCACGCCGTTCGTTCCTGCAAAATCCTCGCCCCAACACGCTCCCACAACGAAGTTCCCCTGTTTGACGGTTTCCAGCACAGGGGCGTCTCCCACAAGTTGGATCAGGTACCCTTCCGCGTCAGACAAGGCTACAATAAAGCTCGAGCCTTCCACAAACCCATAGAGATGCTCCATGAAAGGCCGGCTGATTTCAATAAGCTCGCGGTTGGCGTCCAAGAGATCTGCCAACGCCTTTCCCTCAAGAACCAGCGGGGCTGATGTGAGGTAAGGGTTCACGCCTTTGGCCCTGCATCTGTCCCACGAATCCAACACTACGGGAGACACGACGCTGCGATCAGCATGCCCACCCCGAACGAATTGCCGCCACTGTGCGTAGACATCGTTGAACCGATCGAGATGTTCCGACATGACCGTACCTTCCTTTCATCCGCCAACTATCCCAAGTTCCCGCGGTCCAGGAACTAGAGAGGAATCAAAGCGCGGGATATGCCCCAGAGGTGTCTCAATTTGATACACGCGTGTCCGATAATGGGACACAGCGTAATGGACCATAAATCGGCGGCAAAAGCAAGAGATTTGTTTAATCATCTGTAATCAACTATTTACACTTAGATCGCTCATTTTGGCACGGAACATGCCAAACCGACGAGGAGAAGTTCCTCAAGGTGGACGTTTGTTCTGTCCCGAGACTCCCGACCCGCGTGTGGGCTCCCAAGGCTGAGGCGAAAGAGAGCGCGGAGGCCCACGGGGGGGAATCCGGTTCATCTGGCATTCGCAGGTGTGCAGGACGGTCGGTTTTGCAGGCTTTTAACGAGAGGGAGGCAGCAACTTCACCCTTTTTCCGGTGATCCGGCTTAAGCATCACGCTGAAAGGTAAACCTTGCCATGAGCAGGAGAGTCGCAGTAATTGGGGTCGGCATGGAAAGATCGGGCACGGCCTCGGTACCATCGTGGAGTCTTTTTGCCAACGCGGCCCTGAGCGCGATGACTGACGCTCAGGTCGAGCGGTCGCAAGTACAAGCACTTCATTTGGGGAATGTTTACAGCGCATTTACTGAAGCACAAACAAACATGGCTCCACTGGCTCTCGCCACCCTGGGTTTTAATACCAACATTCCTTCGGTACGCTATGAGGCTGCGTGCGCGAGCAGCAGTGTCGCATTTCGTCAGGGCTATCTTGGCATCTTGAGCGGAATGTACGATATTGTGTTGGTGGGCGGTACTGAAAGACTGAAGGCAATATCGGGCACCGCCGTTCAGGAGGCAATGGCGACGTCCATGGACGTAGTGGAACGCAGTGCCGGCCTGACCTTTGCCGTCTATTGGTCATACGTCGCCAAAGCCTACGCTCGCAAACATAACATCGATGATTCAAATCTCCAGACCCTCCTTGCAAACATTTCGGTTAAGAACCACTATCATGGGAGCTTCAACAACAAGGCCCAATTCCAAAAAGAGATTTCCGTCCAAGATGTCATGGATAGCCCTATGGTGGCTCCGCCCATAAAACTGATGGATTGCTGCCCGTTTTCCGACGGCGCGGCCGCTCTCGTACTGGCCTCTGATTCCGTGGCGAAGCGTGCCAAAAAACCTATCTGGATAGCAGGATCGGGCCATGCTTCCGGTAGTTGGTCGTTTGCCGATAGTACTGATTTGGCATCGAACCCGGCCATCGCCAAGGCTGCCCAGGAAGCCTACGGACAGGCCGCCATCGGCCCTGACGACATCGACGTGGTGGAAGTCCACGATTGCGTGAACATTCATGAGGTGTTGTGCTTGGAGGCCGTGGGACTGATGAAAGAAGGCCAGGGCATTTATGCGGCACAAGAAAAGAGAACTTACTTCGATGGAGACATACCGGCGAATCTTTCCGGTGGGTTGAAGGCACGCGGCCATCCAGTCGGCGCCACGGGCGCATATCAACTCTGCGAAATCGTCCAGCAGCTCCGAGGAGACTTCGAAGGGAAACAGGCCAAAGATCCGGAATTGGGTATGACGGTGAACGTCGGAGGCACAGGCACGGTCGTCACGGTGACCGTATTGCGCAGAGAGGAATAATAATGAACGAGACAGAAAAGAAGGACCTTCCTAAATATATTAGCTGCAATGCCTGTGGATGGCGCGGCTCGACTTTGCGGGTGAGCTGTCCGAACTGTGGGGTTACGGATTTGGTCGAGATGGAAACCGCCGGCATTGGGACGATCGTGGATTTCGTACCGGTCTATTATCCTCCCCAGAACCTGAAACATCTGCGGCAATATGTGAGTGTGCTTGTTCGTTTCAACGAGGGCTTTCAGATGCTCGGCATCAGTTTGGCGGACCCGGAAGACTTGTCAATAGGTTGCTCGGTTATGGCTTCAGGCTTTGACAAGGAAACAATGCGGCTGTTTGTTGACAATGTCTAGCCTTGGTTTGGAGATGCGAGGCAATGCTGCATCAGACCTTCGCATATATACTCGAAAAGAAGGCCGGTCTGCACCCGGATCATATCGCTATAAAGGAGGCGGATACCGGCAGGACTTACACATATCGTGATGTTAATTGCCGTGCGAGCCAACTGGCCGGCGCCCTTAAGGACGCGAGTGTGGGAAGAGGAGACCGAATCTTTTGCCTGACTACCAACACGGTGGAATATATCGACATATTTATGGCTGCATCGCGACTGGGGGCTATCCTCACGCCGGTGAACTACCGTTTATCTCACATCGAAATAATGAAAATAATGAATGACGCCAAGCCGAAGGCCTTTATCTTTGACGCCGAATTCGATGGTTTCGCTCGTGACATTGTCAACGGGAGTCCCTCTCTCGACTTTGTTCTCTACTTTGGAGAGACCGAGTTGTCATGGGCCGAGCGCTTGCAGGATGTTGCGTGCAAATACCCAATGCCAGGACCACAAATTGATAGTTCTTCGGAAGACTTTCTGCTGATGCTCTATACTGCCGGGTCCACCGGAAGACCCAAAGGGGTCCCTTTGAAGCAGACGAACCTTTTCTTCAACGCGGTCAACTGGATAATGGACGTCGGCATTACCAAGAACGACTACAGTTTGACCGTCATACCGCTGTTTCACATCGGCGGCCACATGCTCTGGACGTTGCCTCATCTCATGGTCGGTGCCAAGGTCCTCTTACAGAAGCGATTTGCGCCCGATAGGAGTCTTCAGCTTCTCGCGAGGGAGAAAATCACCAACACCTATTTCATTCCGGCGATGGCAAAGATGGTCCTCGCTCTGCCCAGCTGGAGAGACTACGATCTTGGCAGCGTCCGTTTCATCGGGGCCGGGGGAGAGGCGGTATCCGACAAAATCACAAAGGCATTTGCGGAATTGGGAATCCCCATCCTTAACTCATACGGACTTACCGAGACTTCGGACGGCACAACCACGATTAGGCCGTACGACGGGACCGGGAAACCTGCCAACTGCATCGGCAAACCCCTGACGATGACGGACATAAGAATCGTCGATTCCTCGGATCGAGACGTCGCAGTGGGCCAGGAGGGAGAGATATTGCACCGAGGTCCGTCGGTCGTTTCATCCTATTGGGACCGCCCTGTGGAGAGTGAGAAGGCATTTCGCGGCGGATGGTTGCACACCGGTGATATCGCTCGTATGGACGAAGAGGGGTTCGTTTATTTTCTTGGAAGAAAGGATGATATGATCGTTACCGGCGGTGAAAATGTGTATCCCGCCGAGGTCGAAGAGGCAATACTGAGTTTCGAAAAGGTCGCGGACGTCGCCGTGCTCGGAGTCGCCGACGAAAAATGGGGAGAGACTATCATGGCAGTGGTATCCCCTAAGAGCGGTATCAGCATAAGTGAGATCGAGATTGTGGAGCACGTGAAGACCAGACTGGCAGGGTTCAAACAACCACGAATCGTAAAGTTTGTCGAATCTCTGCCAAAGATGGGGAGCGGCAAGCACGACAGAGTGGAGATCAGGAAAAAGTATGGTTCCAACTGAGCATCCAATATGCGGGACGCAGTAACCAAGTAAGTGAAGGAGGCAATTATCATCTCAGCGTTTGCAACGTTTTCCGGAACAAATGTCCGGCGAATGGTGAGCGGGTAGCCTCGATGTTCCGCCCTTAACGATTACATGTGCGGGTCCCGATTAGTGTCATAGGCAGACAGCGGCCCGGCGCGCGGGAGGTTCGCACAGTCTTCGGACTCGGATAATAGTTCCGGCAAGCGCTATGAGATAACCGAAGAGGCAGCAATCCCGGATAAGAAGTAGTTCAACCGTTTGTTCTCGAAAGGAAAAAGGCCATGAAAAAAAGATCGAGCTTCCTTCTTTTCAGCATCATTGTATTGTTCACCCTGGGTCTGGTCTCCGCGTCGTATGCCGCGGGTCCAAAACCGATTGAATGGAGATTCCAGGATACGTACGGAGCTGCATCTTGGCCGTGCGCACATCTCAATAAGCCCTTTATCGAGTGGATGCAGAAAGCCAGCAACGGCAGGATCAAGATAAGCTGGCATCCACCGGGAGCCATGGCATCAGTGAAAGACACGTACGATGCTCTCAGCCGAGGGGTTTTTGAAATGGCGGCCCTCTATCCCGGGTTCTATATTGGCACCATGCCGGAGGGGAATGCGGAACAAGGGCTTCCCTGGGGATGGAGCGACGCGAAGGCTCATGCCGTTTCTCTGTTCAAGTTCGGCCTCTTTGACATCATGAAAAAAGTGTACCAGAAGCACAACATTCAGCTCATCGCCCACTACCCCATGGGGGATATTTACAACATCGGTACTACCAAGCCGGTTAAAACGCTGGCCGACCTCAAGGGCATGAAGATCAGGGCCGTCGGGATTTACGCTGACTATGTCAGAGCCTTAGGCGCAACCCCGGTTTCTATTCCATACGGTGAAATGTACATGGCGCTCAAGATGGGCACCATCGACGGGTTCCTCGCTTCATCTGGGTCACTTGTGTCCAATAAGCTCGGTGAGGTTGTCAAGTACTATCTTTTGCCCACGACGAACAGCATCGGTTTTGTCGTCGCAGCCAACAAGAAAGCATGGGACGCGTTACCTGCTGATCTTAAAACGATGCTCGAAGTATCTGCGCCACTGGTGGCGGTGGGAATTGCTTCGCAGTACTCGGGCATCGTGGAGCACTCCATCGCTGTAGCCGAGAAGAAATACGGAGTAAAGTTTACGACGCTGAGCCCGGCAGATCAACGCAAGGCCATTAAACTTTGTCTGCCTATATGGGAACGCGTAGGAAAGGCGACGCGGCAAACTCAGGAAGCGGTTGACAGCATCAAGAAGACCCTCAAGTATCTGGGCAGGTCGCCTGAATAGGTCGAGTGAAGGCGTGCGAGTCTGGAGTGTGTCAACTACCGCTGCAGGAACACCGTCCGCGGGTTTTGGTCGATTCTGCAGGGAACCTAAGGAAGAGCGAAACCGACAGCGAGCGGATGTCCCCGGAGTGAATGACATGCTCCGGACCGACCATTGTGCAGATCTGAGTGGAAATGCCTCTGAGCGACAGTGCTCAGTGCGAGTCAGGAGCGCAGTTGAAGGATGCAGGAAATGGATCAGGAAATCACTCTGGTCAAGGCGGACGATCTGGCATGGGAGTTACTCTCAGGTGGGTTCAAATACAAGATTATCGCTCGAGGCGAGAAATTTGTCACGGGGATTGGAGTTGCCCAGCCCGGTCACGGCGAGACCTGGCACAAGCACACTCAGGAAGTTGAAGAGACCTACTACGTGCTGCGGGGTGAAGGCGAGATTTCATGGAGATCGGGTGGTGCGGTTCGAAAGCTGCGATTCTCTGCCGGGGACGCTATGTATCTTCCTTTCGGAATAGAGAATGAGTTTGTAAATATTGGCGAAACCGAGCTTTGGCTCATGTTCAATATCACCCGGGCAGAGAAGATGCGCGAATGAAGAGCAAGAAGGAGAAAGCATGAGCGGAAACGGGAAAAAGAATTCCATAGTAGCAATAACAAAGGGGGCTCGCTGGGAAGCAAGACGGGTCCTTGAAAACACCTTCGACCTTCTCGGAGGAATCGAGCGTATCATGAGAACGGGTGACGTGGTCTTGCTCAAGCCTAATGTCGGATACCCGGAGGCCGAGGGCTTACCGCCGTGGACTTGCACCACGGACTACGTGGTATTGGAGGCCCTGACGGAACTCTTCCTGGCCGCGGGTGCAAAGAAGGTGATCACAGCGGATGGTCCCGCCCATGGCATTACGGGCAAATACATGCTGGAATCCACTGGAATTGAAGCCGCCGTGACAAAGGTGGGAGGAGAAGTTCGGGGTTTGGACGACGAGGATTACCTCCTTCGAAAGGTCCCCGGTGGAGTTATTCTCAAGGAGCAATGGGTGCCAAGGATCTGTCTGGAGGTGGACGCCATCATTAACGTCCCCAAGGTGAAACCAACGCGAGTGGGGAAATTTACGCTGGGGTACAAGAATGCATTCGGACTCGTTCCGGCGGATGAAAGACACCAGTGGCACCGCATACCGGAGCACTTCTATTTTCTCGTTGACCTGTTCAAGCTGCTACCTCCGACGCTCACCATTATGGATGGATTTGTGATTCAGGAGGGGCTTGGGCCTCGATTCGGCACACCTGCTGACTGGGGCGTGATTATCGCGGGAAAAGATCCGGTAGCCACCGAAGCCGTTACTATGATGGCCATGGGACACGAACCCTACGAGCAGATGGTTTTGCCCATTGCGGAGAAGGCGGGTCAAGGGACAATGGATCCTGGCCGCATTCAAATTGTTGGGGACTCTCTCGAATCAGTAAAGAGGTATTGTGTGGTTGCTCCGGGAGATTATTGGCTGCACCCGGACGCCAATGTCATGGAGTACTGTGGAGGGGCATGCTGGGGCTGCGGCCTATGGATCCAGTACAGTCCCTATCCTTGGGAGATCGATCACAACAAGAAATACGCCCTGATAGTCGGGAGTGATCCCAGACTGCCCGATGCATTTGAAGAGGACGAGGTGCTTGTTCTAGGCAAATGTGCCACACAGTCCAGGAAGAAGATTGAACAAGCGTGTGAGCAGAAGGGAATCAAGCCGATGTACCTGGCGGGCTGCCCTCCGTATGGAAATCGGAAGGAGGGATATCTCAAGGCGCATAAGATTGAAAACCTTCCGTACACGAAAGAAATAAGGAGGGTTGAGGGGTAGGCAGTCCTCCATCAACGGCACGGTGAGCTGGCATGCAAGCGCGCCATGTTTTGTTAAACAAACGCCGCAAGGACCCTGCCGCTCGCACTCGTTCGCCGGTTGATCACCGGCAACCATAAGGGCGAAGTTGGCGGACTCGTACTGCTTCATGCGCCAGAAAGCAGTCGAGTCTCGTTCAAGTGTGTCCGATCACGACTGGTTTTTAGTTCATCCGAGTGGGAGGAAGTGTGAACGTGCTGAGGATATGCGATGCAATCGACGCACTCGGTCGATTTCTTTCCAACTCGGCCAGTTTATTGTTTCTCCCGTTGACCCTGATTGCTACATTCGAAGTCGTGATGCGGTACGTGTTCAACAGTCCCACGACATGGGCATGGGACGTCAACGTGCAGCTATTTTCATTGATCGTGGTGTTTGGCGCGGCTAACCTCTTCTTGACGAACGGCCACGTCTCTATGGATATCTTGGCTGACCGATTATTCAAAGGCAAGACCAGACAAATAGTTTCCCTGTGTCTGCTTGTGTTCCTCATTGTCGTCACTGCCATCCTCGCATGGCAGACGGGGATCTTCGCGTGGCGTTCCTTTATCATACGCGAGAGAACCTCGACGCTTTTGAGTGTACCGATTTATCCTCTAAAAACTGCTATATTTTGCGGGATGACGCTTCTATGGCTTCAGGTAATCAGCGTCTTCCTCAGACAACTGCTGACCTTCTTCTACGATGAGGACAGAGCCAGATGAGCATCACCCATGTAGCGCTAATTGTCCTATTTTCGTTTTTTTCCCTGATGGTGCTCGGTCTACCAGTGGCATTTTGCCTCATAGGGAGCGCAATCGTTTTCACAATAATCTTCTGGAGCCCCGCCGCTGTGTATATGGCCGCCAGTACGATTTTCGCCCAAAGCACCCTGGATATATTCCTTGCCATTCCTCTCTTCGTCTTTTTAGCCGCCATTCTCGAAACCTCGGGAATAGTCGAGGGCATGTACGATATGTTTTACAAATGGTTTGGCCGCGTACGAGGCGGGCTCGCAATCGGTAGTGTCATGATGTGCACCGTCTGTGACGCAATTTCGGGCTTGGGAGCAACCGGTATCGTCACGGTCGGGCCTATTGCAATGCCTGAGATGCTTAAGCGCAAATACGACAAACGGCTCGCTATCGGATCCATTGCGGCCGGCTCGGCCCTCGGGCCGCTTATTCCACCTAGCGTTATCATGATTATTGTTTCCGGATTCACGGGACTGTCAGTCGGGAAGCTGTTCGCCGGAGGGCTTGGTCCAGGCCTCCTTGCCTCAGCCGGTTTCTGCGCATACATAGTCATTGTCTGCTTGATACGGCCGGATATGGGCCCGGCCGTGGTTGAAGATAGCCGCGTCACTTGGCGAGATAGGATGATTTCGCTTCGTGCAGTGGCTCTACCGGTATTTCTTATCACCTTGGTCATGGGTACTATATACACCGGCATTTGCACGCCTACTGAAGGTGCGGCTGTCGGAGCTTCAGGAGCGTTATTCTGCGCAGCACTGAATCGCAAACTGAATGCCAAGACCATCTACCAAGGAGGAAAGGCATCCATCCGAGTCACTTGTATGGTTATGTGGCTTTTGATCGGCGGCCGCATGTTTGCAGCGCTCTTGAGTGCGTTGCACATCCAGCAAGTCCTGGGTGCATTTCTCACGAGCATTCAGATGGCTTATGGCAGTATGACACTGCTGATCATAATCCTGTGCATTGTCTTTATCATGGGAATGTTTATTGACGGTGCGGCGATTACCGTCATGACAATGCCTGTCTTTTGGCCGGTTATCCAGAGCACCAACATCGACCCGTTACTGTTCGGTATTCTCTTCACGGTTAATATTGTGATGGGGTATTTGACCCCTCCCTTCGGTATGAATCTATTTTATACAAAAGGGATTTCTCCTTCTCATGTTAAGATGTACGACATTTATAGCTCCATTTTCCCATACATATTGATCCTGAGTGCGGTGATGTTGTTGACGCTCTTTGTTCCCGCGCTCGCGACCTGGCTTCCGAACAGCATCGCTGTGCGATGAACTTTAGAATTCGGGAGAGATCCTTGCCGGCCTTCCACAAGGTTAAACCGCTGCCTCTTCTCACGGTCACGCTGGATTTGGGCATGTTCACCTACAGGGCCAACTACGGCCAGAAAGTGGAAGTCGCTTTCTATGCCTGGCTAATCGAAGGACCGAAAGAGACGATTCTCGTAGATACAGGGATGTCCGCCGATGATTTGCGGCACTTCCGGGGACTGGAATGCAAAGAAATTCAGAGTTTCGAGGCGGCTCTTGCGTCCAATGCCTTGACACCTGCCGAAATTGACTTGGTGATTCAGACGCACTTGCATTACGACCATTGCTGGAATACGGAGAAATGCGTGAACGCTCGCGTCGTGGTGCAGGAAGCCGAGCTAAGGTTTGCGTTAGCGCCCCATCCGATCATGTGGGAGCTGTACCATCGGGAGAAGCTGAGTAGGTTGAGATATTGCGTAATCGACGGAGACAAGGAAATTGTTCCGGGGATTAGGGTGCTCCATGTTCCAGGGCACACTCCGGGCGCCCAAGCCGTTGCAATCACCACCGAGAAAGGCTTGGCCGTGATCAGCGGGTTCTGTTGTACGTTCGCCACATTCACCGTCGAACCGGGGTCCTCGCAGTTGGTTCAGACGCCTGGGACTCACACAGACCCCATGGCGGCCTTTGACAGCACCGTCAAGATCCGGGGTTTGGCTGACATCCTCATCCCTCAGCATGACGCCACATTTGTGGCCAAGGAGTACGTGTGAGTGGTCTCATATGGGCCTGCGTTCGTGGTGATATGATTTCATTTGATTTCCGAGGTCTCTTTACGACAGGCCCATAGAGACTGTCTCACAACGCGCGGTTCGCATAAGTAGGCTTCATTGTAATGACCTCCCTTGAGGTCCAGATACGGCCACACACTAACTCAGAACCTGGACCACTTTTTGGGGGGCAGCTCACACGAGCTTCATACCTGGAGAGCCAATGCAAGGCGTTCCGGTGTTGACGCTGGTATTGCTGAGAGCATCATGGGGCACTGGCACAGAGGAAAGGCAATGAATGAGCGGTACGGCCCCGTAAGCCACCAGGAGCTTCTGCGGGCCATCGACGGAATGACCTTTGACAATGGAAACACGGAAGTCAGGCTTGCCCGGAAGTGATCAAAGTTCCCGTCGGTCGATGGGGTGAGCACCGCCGGGAATCTGCCGACCCCTGTCAACTCTCGAGAGTTCAAACCTGCCCGTTCGTGAGCACTGGGCCCCGAGCCAGCCGGGTTGCTGAGGGGCGTCTTGGCCGACAACCCCCTCCACATCCTCTGGCAGTTCTATCTCAGTGACGAGAAGGTGAAAAGGTCAATAGAAGGGCTCATCAAGCATCTGATTAAGGTTGGAGCGAGAGTCCCGTATCATGCCGGGAGGTGGCTTCTTCGTGTTGCGTCGGCTTTTCCATAGACCCATCACTACCGGACCGCGTTTGGGGGAAGGCACGTCCTCAAGATTGCGGTTGACAGGGGAGCAGAGGGAGGGTTACGTTCAAATTCTGGGAAAAGATCCGCTGATCTGGGATAAAGGTGGGAAGTAGGGCCGCCGGACCATTTTCGGAAACACAGCGACGCGGATTAGGGGATCGAGACGGATCCGAAAGCTGGTTAATGGGCAAGACCGAGCGGTATTCGTGGGATCAAGGAATAATTCCGGATGTTCCAGCATTAGGAGAAGTCCCGCAAGTCGAACACAACTGTGTAGATTGAGTTCATCGGGCCGGTACTCAAGGCAAGTTCGCGCCAACACCGGCTTCGTGAGACGACTGAACGGCGGGCAAGTGCTCCAGAACACCGAGGATTACGGGGACAAGGGAGTCATTTCCGATGCTGACTGTTCTTCTGACCTATGCAGCGGCAGGGGCCATTGCTGGGTTCATGGCGGGGTTGCTGGGTATCGGCGGCGGTTTGGTGATCGTTCCTATAATGGTCTATTGTCTAACTTGGCAGGGAGTTTCCCATGAAGTGGTCATGCATTTGGCTCTTGGCACGTCCATGGCCTGCATCATTTTTACTGGCGGATCTGGAACCCTGGCGCACCACCGCCACGGGACGGTCGACTGGAGAGTCTTTCACCGCATCGCAGGTGGACTCTTCGTGGGAGCCTTGCTTGGTTCCTTCGTGGCCTCCAGGATGCCCACAAACGTCCTGAAAGGGCTATTCGGAATCTTCCTTTACTGTGCCGCGGTCGACATGATTCTCGATTCCAAACCCAGACCCACGCGTCATCTTCCCGGCCGCGCTGGCTTGTTCGCCGCGGGGAGCGCAATTGGAGCGGTTTCCGGCATGCTGGGAATCGGGGGAGGAGCCCTGTCCCTGCCCTTCCTGGTGTGGTGTAACGTTCCAATGCATTACTCAATCGGCACAGCGACTGCCATGGCGCTTCCCATCGCCGTGGCCGGCACCCTCGGATACATCTTTCATGGCCTACAGGCTTCACACCTTCCGGCCTCGTCACTCGGGTACATGTACTTGCCCGGACTGGCGGGAATCGCATGTGCCGGCATACTGACAGCGCCGCTGGGAGCAAGTGTCTCCGACAGATTGCCGGTAAGAAAGCTGAAGATCGTCTTCGCCGCCCTCCTTATCGTGGTAGGAACCGACATGCTCTTGAGCCATGCCTAACCGAGAAGTATGCTCGTGGACATCAGTTCCTCGCTTTCTCAGATTTCCCAAGAACCGAAGAATGGAGGAAATGATGTCCTCTTTTCGTTTGCGGCATCGAATTCTCCCACGTTACATAGGTTGGAATCAAAAGACGTCGGGCCTGGTCACCGGCTCTTAACGGAGCCTGCTCGTCACCTGCAACCGTTCACCGGGAAGACCGTAACCTATCATAATCACAGGCCCGTGTTCCGACCGAGGCGTGTCTCGCGATGTCAAGGGGTTGGAGCTATCGCGGTGAACCCTTACGGAAGGAGCATAGACCTGATTCCGCTTGATATAAGGTCTCCTTGGCATGTCATTCCATTGAAAGCGAGGTTCTCTTTAGCGCCAGCAGGAATATCCCTGATTTTGAACGGCTGTTCCTGGTTTTCCTATTCTGAGGAAATCTCCGGAAGCTAGCCCCGTTTCCACAGACCCTCTTCGAGCCTTCCGTGGGCTGCCTCCATGGTATAGCCGCACAGCGGAGCATTTTCTCCATTCAAATCAGCAGGGCGAACTGTCGCCACTCGAAATCGGGATTCATGCACTGCAGGCCGAGCCCCTCGGAGAGAAAGTGCGAGGGAAGAACGGGGGCTGAGGGATTACGCGCAGGTCCTGAACAAAAACAAGGGGAACATTAGCCGGTATCGAGAAGCAGCCGTGGTGTTCCGGGCGACAGAGAAGTGTTGTAATGATACAACGTTTCTTCTTGACCGCGCCCAGCATCTCTCCGCAATCCACGCGTCTCCCCCTTCTGTCTGGCCGCTGCTTGTTGAAGCGCTCGTCGATGAAGGATGGACCGTCAAGGACACCGAACGGGAAGTGAAGCGCATCAGGGAACTGCTTGAGGCTCGACCCGACTGGTACGAGTGCGAAGACCTCACACTGGCGAACCTCGCACGAGCCACTCCGGCCCATGCCGAGACATGCTCTCGACGGCCCAATAACACACGCCCCGGCGCTCAAATTTGCACGTTCGGACGCTGGCCTATATCACCTCTCTACCCGCGGGAGGGAACATCGCAATTTCGAGCCCTGGCCTGACTACATTGCATGGTTTCGGAGTCCACGGTACTTACTCAACTTTCGCAGTTGAGAGATATGGCGAAAAGCTACCGAAAGCAATCGAATAGCCTCGCGAAGGGGCATCTACTGTGCTATCTAAGTATGTGCAACAAGAGAAGGCACAGGAGGACGCCCCGCTATGAGAAGTACTCCATTTGAAGGAGAGGATCAAGATCTTGGAGGTCGAATCGACAAGTTCATGGTTCGGTTCAAGATGGGCACGCTTCTGAATAGAGCCGGGATAAGAAAGATGCGGGGCCCCAGTCCTCTTCTGGTAATAAGGACGATCTTTGGGTTGGCCTTCATCAACAGGAACGTTTTCACAGGCGTTCATGAGAGCCCGGAGTCCGGCCTGGGCAAGGACGTGGTCTATCGATTTCTCTCGGCGCCACGTCACAACTGGCGTAAGCTTATAGGACTGCTGTCCCAAATGGTCATCAAGGGCTTGTTGGAACCTCTGACGGACTCAAAGAGGGAAAAGGTCTTGATCCTGGATACCACGCTTTATGATCGGAGCCGGTCTCGGCAGGTGGAGCTTCTGTCGAGAGTATACGATCACTGTTCCAGGACCTACCGAAAGGGCTTCAGGATACTGACTCTCGGCTGGTCCGACGGAGCGAGTTTCGTTCCTGTGGATCATGCTGTGCTATGTTCGGTCACGAAGAGGAATCGGATGCAGGGAGTCAGGAAGGTGATGGACCGACGGACCTGTGGCGCGCGTAGACGGCAGGAGGCGTTGGGTAAATCGACCGATTTGATAGTCCCGATGGTAAGACGGGCTCTCGGCCTTTTCATCTTCGCCGAGTATCTTCTCATGGACTCATGGTTTGGCCTCCCCGCGCTCGTCCGCTCGTTGATGGAGCATATCCATGTCATCTGCGTGGTCAAGAATACTCCCAAGATCTTTTACGAGTTTGAAGGCCGGTTACTGCCGCTGTCCAAGATCTACCGCAAGATCAGTAAACGACGCGGCCGCGCTAAGATCAAAGGCTCAGCGGCAGTGGGAATCGGGGAAGGCAGGGAGGCCAAGCTCGTATTCGGGGTGCAATCGTGGCGGCGGGACCAAATGGTTGGCTCTGCTGTGTACGGATCTGTCGGTGCCCGATAAAGAGGTGGTCCGGATCTATGGGAAGCGCTGGGACATCGAGGTCTTCTTCAAGATGGCGAAACACTATCTCAAGCTCGACTCAGAGATACAGGTCCGAGATTTCGACTCCATCCTGGCCCATTCCACCATCGTCATGATCCGCTACCTTTTCTTGGCAGTGGAACAAAGGTTTGCAGTCGATGACAGGACCATAGGGGCCCTGTTTTGTGGCCGCTGCAGACGAAACGCGCGACATTTCGCTCAGCGAAGCACTGGTGCTCATACTCTCCTTGGTATGCGACAAGGTACGCGAAAACTACGCAAAATCGGAGCAACTAGTCCACAAAATTATCCATGCCACCATGAAGGAGGCCTTAGCCCTTATCAAACCCGGCTTTGAGGCCAAGTGCGAAAGTTGAGAAAGTACTCTTAATAAAGAACGGTCTCTTCGCCTCTTCCAACGGATGCGTAGGCTTTTAACCGAGCACAGCCCAGACCGCGATGGGTTCCCATCTTCACCCCCGAAGCACGCCGGCCCCTGGAAAACAGTCCTGGAGCGCCAGTCACCCCGACCGCGAGGAGCGAAAGGGCGAGAGGTGCACAAGACATACGAGCACCCTACACCTGAACCCGCGCCCCCTCATGTCTGCCCGGACATAACACTGAAATGTCGTGGCACGATGTAAGAGCAGAACAGACGTAACTCACTCCCGAAGGCACACACTCTATATCGACAAAGTAGGCTTGTAGGGCGCTGAAGTGCAGACAAGGCCGGAGCGCATAAGCCTTGAAATGCACGGTGCCACCGTTCCACTACCTGCCCGAGCCGGTGGGTTGGGGCTATAGCAAAGATGGCACACTTGATGGAATCCGGTAATGTTCTGCGGAGACTCAAGGACCGCTTCAAGGATAGAGGATTGTTATGATGGCCGTTTCAACTCCCGGTGCTTCTAACTTGAGTGTGCCTGAAACCCCCGGAGCAGGATAATTGCCTGCGAATACGGCGGGTCGATTACTGCCGGACACGTAGTCACCCCCTACGCCGATTCTGGCACCAGTATCCCGCGAAACACTGATCGTTACAGTGCTGTTATTGGTCTGCATCCAATAGTTGTTTTGTAGACTCCCGTCGCTTGTTGTAACGGTAACCAGCACGGAGCTGGGAAGTGATGCAGTGTCTCCAACGAAAGAGACTGACCAGAAGCGGTACCCTGCCGCGTTGCGTTCCATTGTCAGTGTGCCTGAGCCGGTTAATTGCTCTGGGTCCAGGGGATAGCATTGGAATGGAGGAGAGGTGTCGCACATAACGTTGTGCAATGATATATGGAATAGTACCTTGCCCGGACTAAGACCCGGCACGTGCCGCGCCGTAACGATTGCGGTCGCTTGGTTCCAGTCTCTTCTGACCTTCCGCGTCAGCCACCTTCGCAGGTTACGAGGACTCCTGAAGATCGGTTCAGGCATGACGAAAGGACTCTCACCACTCAGGAGTCTCTCCAATTGCAGACCAACGTTAACGAAACCGCCGACCCTATGGTATGTTCCATTTATCCTGTCTGTTCCCGTATCAGCCCGAACACTGAACAACCCGTTCCTGGTAGTAAGTTCCGCCCCCGCGTTCCATCCGTAGACTCTGGTTCCGATATCAAACTGGTACCCTGTCACCTTCAGGCGCAGGTCAGGTCCTCCCTCATAGAGTTCATGGGAGTAGCCCGCTTCGAGGTTGAAATTCCCCGTGCCGTTCCTGAAGGCATTGACGATGCTGTTGTAGCCCTGGAAGAGATTTCCATAGTAGTTGAAATTGAGGTCCAGCATGTCGTTGCCGGCAAGGAGCGAACCCATTTCAAAGCCGAACCCACCAGAGCCGTACCACTGTCCTCCCAGTTTAGATGTGTCATAGAAGCCGTTGGCTCCCAGCAAGAGGCTATTGTTGAACAATCTACGATACCCACCTCCGAACGAAAGGTCAATTCTCTCACTGAAACTACTCTGGCTGCTTGTGGTATTACCGCTTTGAAAGAGTCGCTGAAAAGTCTTCCAGAAATTCGTGAATTCTCCATGCGCCTCTCCAAAAACAGCGCTGTCTTTTCCCAAACCCATTGG
The DNA here is from genome assembly GCA_964497585.1 of uncultured Syntrophaceae bacterium. Lineage (GTDB taxonomy): Bacteria > Desulfobacterota > Desulfomonilia > Desulfomonilales > Desulfomonilaceae > CAZCDS01. Next base: position 429 of record CAZCDS010000004.1, on the reverse strand, counting down.
TAGGATGTAGTCCAAGCTGAGACGCCCAGTCCTGACGTTCTTGCCAAAGTTGTACAGATATCCGATTTCCAGATCCGGAATTTGGGAGAGAATTCCCTCAAGAAGTCTGGAACTTACAAATATCGAATCGGAGCTTTTTGATGGTGCTCCGATCGAACCGGGCATGGCAAGAGGGTTGGAAGGAGCGATATCGAGTCCATTTCCTCTCGTCAGCAAAGACTGAGCGTCAGGAGTCCGCGGGAGTCCTTGACCCGCCCCTGAGGAGACTAGACCAAAGATGAGAAGGAAAGAAAGAAGACTGTACCCAAGGAGACTTCGCTTCCAGACCACCCTCGAGTTCATGGCAGACTCCCGAAACTTACAGGACAATGGACTCTATAGTGCTGCGCGATGAGACTGAGTCCTAAGCGAACGAGGCCAGGACGCTTC
>CAZCDS010000003.1:0-253622 GCA_964497585.1 uncultured Syntrophaceae bacterium | reverse complement strand
CCACCACGATTTTTATTCTTCGTTGTGCCTTTTCAGGCATGAATGTTGCTATAAACCTCGATGCGGCGGGTGCGCCCCACGGCCCTGATTTCGGACTCTTCCCCGGCCATGATCGAACTGCTTCCCTTATTCCTTGCCCTTTTTGCCGTCAGCCTGACGGTACTGGGAACACTCGTCGGTGGAGTTCTCAAGTTCGTGCTCCTGAGGTTCGCGATGCCTCTCAAGGATGCTCCGCCCGTGAAAAGTACTCTCCTGGTTATTGCCGCGGAGACTCTCATCATGACCGTCTCGATCTTCGCTGCGTTCCTATCAGTCGGGGCCTATGCCTATCCAAAGGGGATCGGAAAGGATTCGTTTCTCGCATTGCTCCTGGTCGCTGCTACGGCACTTTATCTCGTTCTTGCTGTTCCTCCCAATGCGCTCTTACTACGGCCGGTCATCCACGATAGGTTAAAGGCCGATCTCTACCGGATCTTTGGCCGGGCCCTCCTTCTTTCTCTCACGGCTCCCTTGGGGGTGACGGTATTCGCGGCCGTCGCTTTGTGGTATTTTGTCCGATGAGCTCGAGCATATCTCCACCCCTTCCGATCCCAAAGACAGGAAACAGACTGTGGTGAAATCGTTTTGTTCCATTCCAGTCCTTGTTCTTGTGTGCGCGCTGTGGGGCTGCGGGTCGAACCCCCAGGATTCGGGTACCAACTCCTCAGCAGACCGCGGCCGCGTCCTTTCACATGCGCCAAAGCTCACCCCCGCGTACGGAGGAATGTTGATAAGAGGGGAACCCGGCGACGCGTCAGTGCTACTCCCCATTCTCGCGACGGACGTGCCGAGCACGCAGGTCACTGATCTGATTTTCAGCGGTCTGCTCAAGTATGACAAGGATATCAACCTTGTGGGGGACCTGGCCGAGAAATGGGAGATAGTCGATAACCAACTGGGAATCCGATTCCATCTTCGAAAGGATGTCAGGTGGCACGATGGAACCCCCTTTACGGCCAGGGACATGGAGTACACCTACCGGGCGTACGTCGATCCCAAGACGCCGACGCCCTTTGCTTCGGCTTTCATGAAGATCAAGGAACTGAGGGTGTTGGACAGTCACACGGTGGAATTGATCTACGATCGACCCTATGCCCCGGCTTTGAACAGTTGGGTCTACGGCAAGGTGCTGCCCCGTCACCTCATGGAAGGGACCCCGGTCGCGGAGAGCCCCCTGAGAAGAAAACCGATCGGAACTGGACCGTACCGATTCAAGGAGTGGAAGACCGGCGAAAAGATCGTGCTCGAAGCAAACCCCGATTACTTCGCGGGACGGCCCTATATCTCTCGAGTCGTGTTCAGGATCGTGCCGGACCAGGCAACGATGTTCCTGGAACTCAAGGCCGGAAAAATCGACCGAATGAATCTCACCCCTGTTCAGTACGAACGCCAGACAAAGACAAAGTGGTTTCGGGAGAACTTCAATAGGTACCGATTCACTGACTTCGGCTATGTGTACCTCGGGTACAACCTTCAGGACCCGAGATTCAAGGACAAGAAGGTGAGACAGGCCATCACGACGGCTATCGATAGGGAGGGCATCGTCAAAGGAGTGTTCTTCGGTCTCGCGCAGGTCGCGTATGCCCCGTACAAGCCCGACTCCTTCTGGTACAATCCCAATGTAAAGAAATGGCCCTACGATCCAAAGAAGGCCGTGAAGATGCTTGCAGAAGCCGGCTGGAAGGATACCGACCACGACGGCATCCTCGACAAGGACGGCAAGCGCTTCGCGTTCACCATCATCACCAATCAGGGCAATGAGGCGCGAAAGAACGCCGCAGTGCTCATTCAACAGAATCTCAGGAAAGTCGGCATCCGGGCGAAGATCCGTATCATCGAATGGGCCGCGTTTCTCAAGGATTTCCTCGACAAGCGGAATTTTGAAGCGTTCATGGTCGGCTGGATCAATGAGAAAGATCCCGACGCTACCGACCAGTGGAATTCGGAGAAGACGGGGCCGAGACAATTCAACCATGTGGGGTTCAAAAACAAAAGAGTGGATCGGCTCCTGGAACTAGGGGTTTCAACCTACGACAGACAGAAGCGAAAGAAGTACTATGACGAATTCCAGGAAATCCTCGCAGAAGAGCAACCAGTCACATTCCTGTGGGTCATCGAGAGCCTCAACACGATCCATCGCCGTTTTTATGCAATAGAACCCGCGCCCATGGGGATCGACTATAACTTTGAAAAGTGGTACGTGCCGCCATCTTTGCGCAAATACGGACTGCAGCCGTGATACCCGATCGCTTGCGAAGGAGTAATCGAGGCCCGTCTTGCCGGCAGAACCTTTTCTGCAATATCATTTTTCACGGGAGCCTCATCCACGAGAACAGCAATGAGGGAGGGAATAATCATGAGTGATCCTGCCATGTTGGACAAAACCTTCAAAATCATCATGGACACCATGGTGGAAACCGGTCAGGCGCCGCACTACACGGAGATCGCCGAGGAGTTGAACCTCTCCGCGGAAGAGGGGCGCAAAGCTGTGCACGACCTCTTCTCCGCGGGCATTCCGGGGTGGCTTTTCCCCAACACAAGCCTGATCGTGTCCTTCGCGCCGTTTAACAACCTGCCCACGCAGTACAGGATCAGCGTCGACGGCGAGCAGAAATGGTTCGGGCAGTGAGGTTTCGAGTCGCTGGCAGTTAGCTGGCTCTTTCCCGGTAAGACGGTCCGCGTCGATTGCCCCTGTTTGGATTGCGGGCTCCCGATCGTTGTGGAAATGCGCGACGGAGTGGTTCTGAACGCGGAACCGGCCGGCATCACGGGGTATGTATCAGTGCCCTATTGGAAATGGTTCGAAGACATCCCATACGCTTGAAGCACCATGAATCTCTTCCGGTCGGAAGAGCACGTTCGTAACTGGGCTCAGTTCGCGCCGGACACGGAGGAGGGGATTATCCCTTTCGCGGATCTGGTGAAACTCTTCTCGGGCCCGTACTTCACCCAGCGGCGGCAACCGAATTGGGTCAGCCGCAGCAGAGAATACGCACGGGAGATGCTCAGGACCGTGAAAGAAATTGGGAAAACCGGACCCTTCTGGCTGCGCCCAAAGACGTCCTAGGCGAACTCGCAACGAGTTTAGCAGTTGCCAAAAGAAATGGCAGATTTCTTGTGGAAGGATTGCGGAGGGCTCTTTTTTCGGCAAGAAACCGCCCTCCGCACCTTGTATATTATTAGCAGCTCCCGCAAAAAACTCCATATTTTCGGAAAACTGCTCCGCTTTGCTTCGCTAGTTTGCAGGATCAAGTAGGGCAATTCTTGGAACATACGTTACCACCAATAAGACAGAATTCTTGACACTCGGTATAAATGCGGGGAGACCCTTTTCCCAAAAAGGGCCTCCCCTATGAACTCTTCCGCAAAATCGTTCAAATCGGCTTAATGCACTCGGGATCGTCGTTCGCAGGCTTATTGACGTGCATACCGACCGGGTATGAGGTCATTTTGTCCGGAGGAAAGGGATTGAGCATTTCAAGCAAGGGGTCCTTTGCCTCGCGTGATGTGTCAAGCCAGGCGTCGTACTGATGGGGAGCGAGTATCACGGGCATCCTGTCATGAACGGGACTTACCAAATCGTTGGGTCCCGTGGTCAGTATGGTGCAGGACTCGATCACGGTCTTTTCGGGTCCGGTCCAACTCTCCCAGAGACCGGCAAAGGCGAACAGGCTTTCGTCGATCATTCTGAAGAGATAGGGCATTCTCTTCCCTTTTTTCCACCCCATTCGTAAAAGCCATCGGCCGGGATAAGGCATCGCCTCTGTTTGAATGCATTCCGGAAAGCGGGTTTTTCCGCGACCGTCTCAGATTTGGCGTTAATCATCCGGTAACCGATGGAACTCTCCTTGGCCCAGAAAGGAATGAGTCCCCACCTGAGCATGTGAAGCTCCCGGGTTTCTGATTCCTCTCCCTGGCGAATCGTTGCTACGTCTTGGGATGGAGCGATATTGTATCGCGGCTCGAGAGTGGGTTCGCTTGGGAGCTGAAAGTGCTCCGCCACAATTCTTCCCGGGGAGACGAGTATAAAACGGCCGCACATGGACTCATCCTTTTGATTCACGGCACTTTCGCGTCCTAACCGTTCAGCGGTTATCGGCGATCATGTTCCAATTCGACTTTCGCAAGGCTCAGCTCAGAGGGTATCAAAGCCGTTGTTCCCGATCCGGCCCTCGTTCCAACAAAAACACAAGGAATCGAGGACGCGTGGCGGCCGGCGCCTGTGTTCTACAAGGGCAGGTAGCCTGTCGGCCCCGTATCCATTCATGGACGAGCAGTGCCCAAACCGGCGCGTATTCCAACCAGACGATGCCATAATCGAATATACCAACCCGATCCCTCGCGTCAAAATAGAACCGGAGATAATAGAGGGACAGGAGCGCGCTCAACAGAATAAGGGAACCTCGCGGTGCAATGACGAGAAACGGAATTACCCAACCGTAGTACCAGGGAAACTGCGTCGGGCTCAGCATGAAGAGTGCTGCGACGACCGCCAGGGCCTGTTCCCATACCCCCCCTGGTTGCGGTGCAGGAACCCAAAGAACCCGGACAGTCCAAGCGATGAGGATGCACATGACAAGAACCCGAGTGACAACGGGAGCCGACACGAGAGCGCCGTGGGAGATACTGAGGAGGAACTCGACAGCCCAGAGGAGAAGCATGTAGAGCGCGTCGTTCATTTCCCAGTATCGGCTGTACGCGACGAAGCCCGAATCCGAATCAAGGCCGGCAATGAATACCGGCAAGAACAAGGCTGAGCATATGAAACCGAAAAGGATCAAGCAGAGCAGGACGCGAGCGGGTCGTCTCAGCTCGCTCCGGAGAACCACGGGCAGGAGTACGAGAGGCCACAGCTTGGCTCCCGTCGCCACTGCGAGTAGAGCCGTCGCGGCAAACGACCTTCCCCGAACCGCGAGCATCACCGACCCGACCGCAAGGGGAAGAATGATCACATCCATGTGCGCAGAATTGACGAACTCTTTCACGATGAGCGGGTTCCACCAATATACAAGCACCCAGAGTGGAGACAATCCGAGCGATCGCAGCGCTGTCAGGAGCAGGAGAAAGGTCGCGCAGTCAAACATCAGGAAAAGGGCGCGCAATGAGGAAAGACTCCACGGTTTGAGCATGTGGGCCAGCGCGAAGACCGCCTGAGCGACCGGCGGATAAATCGTCCTGAGGTTCGGATGATTCACTCGTGTTATTACCGCTTCTCCCTCGGATGCCAGTGACGTCAATTCCGGCGGTATGTCCTTTGAATCGGGACGGATTTCCTCCGGCACGAATCGGTACGGGTTATAGCCGTTCGCGGTCATGGCCCCGTCCAACAGATAGCGGAAATAGTCGTCCTCGAGGATGGGGGCTGAAAAAAGCATGACGATCCGCAGAGCGAGCCCTACCCCAATGACCCAGAAGAGGAGTCCCCCGGATTCCGCGGCGGACCGCACACTGAATACTGCTCCGACAAAGACGAAGGATCCGACGAGGAGGAATCCGACGAGAAGCAAAACCGGCTTTTCCAAAAGCGGAAGGCCGTAGGCAAAATCACCGGAAATCATTGTCAGGGCCAGGTGGACTCCCAGGAGCAGGAGACCTGCGGCGACTAGGAAGAGGACAGAACGGTTCCCTCCAAAAATCCCCCGAGTACGATTGGGTGCCTGTTGCTTTGCTGCTCCCGATTTCACTGCCAATGGTGGGCCCCCCATTTTGTTCCCGACATAGTATACCGGTTGTCGAGATTAACATCCTCTCCCGCACGGCATCGCATGAATCTGCTGTGCAGTGGAACGCCCGATGTTCCGCGAGGCCGCAGGAATATCGGGGTGGACGCCCATAGGAGCCCACATTGCCGTGCCCATGCAGCCTGTTAGGATCCCCATGAGTTCGAGGCATCCACGTACGCCAATCGTACGACTGTCTTTCGGAAGAGGAGCAGCGAGTTCCTCCATTGGAAGGCCCTCCCCAGTTGGCTCTTCCGCATAATCGCTCGGCGCGGGGGCTGCTTGAATCGGTTATCGATTACGCCGAGTCGTCCAGGCTCTCTTCTGGGTGCCCCGGATGAACAGCCCCGCGCCGTCGGCCATGCCGGCCGCCAGCCTCATGAGGTACGTCGGGCTTCTCAAGAGTCGGCTGTCCGCTCTGCTGCTCATAAACGCGACCTCCACAAGAACCGCAGGCATCTGCGCGCCGAGCAGAACATTGAAGGGCCCCCTCCGGATACCTCGATCAGCGGACGGGGGAATTGCGCGGCCCACTTTTCGCACGAGCGCGGTCTGGATTGCCTGGGCCAACCTGGCCGAACCAGTGCGCTTCGAGGCAAGGGAAAGATCCAGCAGGGTAGCCTGGAGGTCGCTCATTTTCGAAAGCGGTATGCCGTTCTCCCGTGCGGCCGTTGCCAATGCCTTGCGAGAGCAGGCGGGGCTCAGGTAGTACGTCTCAATTCCACGGCTACGGAATTCGGTGCTGGAATTGCAGTGAACGGAAATGAAGAGATCCGCGTTGAGCGAATTGGCCACTGCCGCACGCTGCCCAAGGGATAGAAACCGATCGTCGGTGCGCGTGAGCACGACTGTGATCGCGGGATTCCTCCTCAACAGCATCTCTCGGAGCCTCCGGGAGATATTCAGGACAACGTCCTTTTCCTTGAGTCGGCCGTCTCGCGACACGGCTCCCGGGTCCTTTCCTCCGTGTCCGGGATCGATGACGATGACAAATCCTTTGCGCGGAGACGCGTGCGGTATCACGCGTTGTCGGCGTGTCTGCTTTGGCTCAGGAGGCTCCGATTCGCTGCCGAGCGGGAGGGGAATTCCTATGAATGTGCGGGCATCGGGGGGACAGAACGGGTTTCCTCGGTACAGGAGCGCAACGCGGCCGGGATAGTTCCCCCGAGGCGAAGCGCTAGACGGGTTGCGAGCCGTTGCGGCGGACTGCGCAGCCGGCACGTTCCACGGCCCCTGAGTTACTCTTGCTTCAGCGCTTGTTTCTTGAATTCCGGTGGAACCCTTGAGAGCCGAGGCACCGGCTCGATGAAGAAGCGCGAGGCGATCGAGTCTTTTCCTGATCGGCAAAGCGGTCTCAGTCTCGAGCACGTTGTCGCGGACACTTCCCTGAGCACGGTTGAGCACGTCGAAATCTTGGAAGCACGCTATAGCACGGTCCAGCTCTTCCCTGTTCCCGGTGCGGCGGTAGAGTTCCAGATAAGCCCTCCCGGCATAGAGGAGGCTCCTCTCCGCGGTTGCCCGTGGCCGGTCACCCCGATGGAGCTTGAGAAACGTTCCTATTACGTCGAGCCACTTGTCCCGTGTGCTATGGGGATCTTTGCACAGGCGGTAAAATGCGTGCTCGGCTTCAACAAAGGAGCGGCTCGCCTCGGCATGGGATGTCATCGGCAGGAGGATCAACAGCACGGGAAAGATCGACCGGATAAGGTTCCTCACCACGAAAAACCGCCTTCACGTAGATCCCGGCCTGGGGCGTCGGACACCCCGTATTCAGGTCCTCATCTCAGAAGCCCGCAGCGAACTTCACGGGCTTGCTTCCGTCCAGCCTCCTTGGCGACGGAAGGTTGCTTGAGCGGCGTCTGCCCGCAAGCACCCGGCACTCGGAATCACTCCCGGCGGGCCGAACGGCGACCACTTCCCCCGGGTCTTCCATGATGGGAGTGCAGGTTCTCTCAATGCTGCGGTGCAGTTCTGCGGAGATCGTCATACTCTTTTTTCGAGATATCCAGTTCACGGGGGTCTCCTTGCGCGTACTGAGGACAATATACTACAATTTAATCGAATAGTTCAAGCTATTTTCTAGAATGAACTTTAGCTAATTTCCGTTGACCGCCGATCCGATACCTTGGTAGACTTCCCGAAGATGATTCGGTTCATCGTGACCTGGAGATCGCGTGTCCCGAGACTCTCCTGAAGCGATGGATACGCGTTTCACGTGACAAGAAAATGCGCTGTGGAAAAAGAAACATAGGGTCGACGACTCCCCACCGGCTAATTCTTGCCGAGAATTCATGCAAGGCGGAGTCTGTTCCCGGCGAACGGCCCGCTCCTTGGAGGAAGTGATCGGCCATGAGCAGTGAGAAAAAGGGGTTTTTCCGGAGGATACTGGGCAAAGAGAAAACGCCGCAGCAAGAAGAGCGTTCGGAGCATGAAGTGTCTGAGGGACTTCCCTCGCAGGAGGCTGCCGAGGACCAAAGTCCGCCCCCGGGCGACGTTCAGGACGAGAGGCGGGGGATCTTCCGGCTGAGGCGCGGTTTGAAGAAAACCAGGTCGGGCTTCATCAAGGACCTTGATCGTCTGGTTTTGGGAAAGAGAGAGTTTGACGAGGAGACGAAGGCAAGGTTGGAGGAGATACTCGTCAAAGCCGACATCGGGGTGAAAACCGCGTACGATCTCCTTGAGGGAGTGACCGGTAGAATCAAGCGCGCAGAGGTTGACAGGCCCGATCTCGTCCTCGAACACCTGAGAGCGATGATCCGGGAAATACTCGACGAGGTGGAATCCCCGCTGCGCGTAGGTTTCGGGCCGGAGCCCTTCGTCGTCATGGTGGTCGGTGTTAACGGATCGGGCAAAACCACGACCATAGCCAAGATGGCAGCACGCCACCGGCAGGCCGGCGGAAAAGTACTCATGGGAGCGGGCGACACGTTCCGGGCCGCGGCCGTGGAGCAGATGGAAATCTGGGCTGAGCGCGTGGGCTGCCCCGTGGTCAAAGGCAAGGAGAAGGCGGATCCCTCGTCAATTGCCTACGAAGCGGTAGACCGGGCACTGAGAGACGGGGTTGACCTCTTGCTTATGGACACCGCGGGAAGGCTCCACACTCGCGTTCCCCTCATGGAGCAGTTGAAGAAAATGAGGAGGACCATCCAGAAGAAATATCCGCCTGCTCCCCACGAGATTCTCCTCGTCATCGACGCGTCCACCGGGCAGAATGCGATCCTCCAGGCCAAGACGTTCAGCGAGGCGATACCGGTCAGCGGGATCGCGCTTACCAAGCTCGACGGCACGGCAAAGGGCGGCGTGCTGGTTGGAATTTCCAATGAGCTGAAGATTCCCGTTCGGTACGTGGGTGTCGGTGAGCAGATGGAAGATTTGCAGGATTTCAGTGCCCGTGATTTCACGGAAGCTCTCTTCGAAGGGAGCGATGTCTCCGAGGAAGTTCCCGAGTAAGCGCGGATCGCGGGCCCGGGCTCTTCAGTGACGGAATATCAAGGGGGTGTGAATGCAAACCATTGAAGTGAAGACCGGTTCGAGGATCGAGTTCGTTGACATCACCTCCAGGATCCGGGACGTCCTTACCAAGAGCGGCGTAAAGGAAGGCGCGCTCATCGTGTACGTTCCCCATACGACCGCGGGGGTGACAATCAATGAGGCGGCCGATCCATCCGTCGTGCAGGACATCTCTACAAAGCTCACGCAACTGGTTCCCCATCAGGGTCCGTACAAGCATATCGAAGGTAATTCGGACGCTCACATCAAAGCATCGATCGTCGGAAGCTCGGTTCACATGCTTGTCTCCCGAGCGGCTCCGGTGCTGGGGACCTGGCAGGGAATCTTCTTCTGCGAGTTCGATGGACCAAGAAGGAGAAAGGTCCACATTCAGGTACTTTCGGGATGAAGCGAAAGACTCGCAAAGAGAACTCCATGGACACGGTCGTGATTTTCACCGACGGCGCATGTCAGGGCAATCCGGGTCCGGGCGGCTGGGCCGCGCTCCTGAAGTTCAGGGACGTGGAAAAGGAGATCAGTGGTAGTGAGCGCTGGACAACCAACAATCGTATGGAACTCATGGCCGCAATCGCCGCGCTCGAAACGCTCAAGCGACCGTGCTCCGTCACCATCACGACCGATTCCCAGTACGTGAAAGACGGTATCACTAAGTGGATCCATGCCTGGAAAAAGAAAGGGTGGCGGACCTCCAGAAACGGCAAGGTCAAGAACGTGGACCTCTGGAAGCGACTGGATGCCGCAGTATCAAAGCATTCGGTGCAGTGGGAATGGGTTTATGGCCATAGCGGCCATCGCGAAAACGAAATCGTTGATAGGCTCGCAAGAGAGGCGATCGGCGGGAAGAAAGCCTGATGGGATGAGGGGAAGCAACCGGCCCTTTCGAGCGCGCATGGGGATCATGGCCGTCTCCATGGTTGAGACGCGTAGAGGGCACGACATGCCGTGCCCACGCAAGAGTCCTTCATAAGACGACTACTCGGCAGAGGTTCCCCTGGCTTTGACAACATATTCGGACCGCTCGTCTCCGGGCAGTGGAAGCGCGGGTTGTTCGGCCCGCACTTCCGCGCACTCGCTGCTGCAGTCGCCGGTCAGCGCGATCCCGATAGCTTCCCCCACCTCGCGCACGAAATGCAGTACCATCTCTTCCTGGACGTAATCGGGGAGGTCCCGCAGACTGGATCGGTTCTTCTCGGGAAGGATCACCTCACGCACTCCCGCTCGTCGCGCAGCGAGCAGTTTTTCCTTGACGCCACCCACAGGAAGCACTCTCCCCCTGAGCGTCACTTCGCCGGTCATTGCGATGTCCCTCCGGACAGGGATGCCCGAGAAGAACGAGGTGAGCGCCACTGCAATGGTCACTCCGGCAGAAGGTCCGTCCTTGGGGATTGCGCCGTGTGGCACATGGATGTGGAGATCGGTTTGGGAGAGACTGGTCTCGTCGATTCCGTAGATATGGCACGTGTTCTTCAGGTAGCTCAACGCGGCTTTCGCGGACTCCTGCATGACATCGCCCAGAGATCCGGTGAGCGTCAGGTCCTTGCCTCCCTTGAAGCCCGAGACCTCGATGAAAATGATGTCACCACCGGTTTCGGTCCATGCCAGGCCCGTCGCGATTCCCACCTGATCTTCCTCTTCCGCGAGGTCAAAGAAGTACTTCGGCGGTCCAAGCAGTTCCTCAGCAGTCTCGGGGAGGATCTCCTCGCGCGGCTCCTGGCATTGAGTTATCTCTCGGGCAATTTTGCGGTAAATCGCTCCGATTTCCCGTTCAAGGTTCCGTACGCCCGCCTCACGGGTAAACGATCGAATAATGAAGCGCAGAGCCTCCGAGCTGAATCCAATCGGATATTCGCTGATTCCGTTCTCTTCCAGGGCCTTCGGTACGAGGAAGAGTTCGGCGATCTTCTCCTTTTCCTCGTCCGTGTAACCGGGAATACGGATCACTTCCATGCGGTCCTTGAGGGCCGGAGGGATCGGATCGAGCTGGTTCGCAGTCGAGATGAACATAACGCTGGACAGATCGAAGGGGACATCAAGATAGTGATCGGAAAAAGAATTGTTTTGTTCCGGATCGAGGACCTCCAGCAGAGCGCTCGCGGGATCTCCCCGGAAGTCCTGACCGAGTTTGTCCACCTCGTCCAGCATGAACACGGGATTCCTGTGGCCTGCCCGCCGGATCTCCTGCACGATCCGTCCCGGCATGGCGCCGATATAGGTTCTGCGGTGCCCGCGGATTTCCGCTTCGTCACGCACACCGCCCAGAGAAATCCGGATAAAATCCCTTCCGAGCGCCCGGGCAATCGATCTCCCCAGCGACGTCTTCCCGACGCCTGGAGGTCCCACCAAACAGAGAATCGGGCCTTTGTTCGTTGGCTTGAGCTTGTGGACCGCAAGGAATTCCAGAATTCGATCCTTGACCTTTGCAAGGTCGTAGTGGTCCTCGTTCAGGACTCGCTCGGCTCGGTTGATGTCGAGATTGTCCTCGGAGTACGTGTTCCAGGGAAGGCTCGTAATGACCTCGAGGTACGTCCTGGATACCGTATATTCAGGTGAATGCGGAGGAATCCGCTCCAGTCGTTGGAGTTCCCGGGTGGCGACCTCCACCGCGTCGTCAGACATCCCGGACTCTCGGATTTTCTGGTGGAATTCCTGGATCTCAGCCAGGTGGGGATCGTCCTGGGCGTTCATGTCCTTTTGCATGGACCGCATCTGCTGGCGCAGTTGACCCTCTTTGTAACGTCTGGCCCCGGCTGCTATGGGCTGCGGCTCGCCCGTCGGCTGTGGTCGAGGGCAGAGGCTTTCCACGTCGGAGTTGAGGTAGCGAGAGACCCTTTTGAGGCGCTCGACGGGGTCCTCCGACTCAAGGAGGTTCTGCTTGACCGATGCCTTGAGCGGAAGGTAAACCGCAATAATATCTGCGAGTTGCCCAGGGTCATCCGCCCTCTCAATCATTGTCCGGGCGTGCTCCCCCATGGGGCGCCCCATGTTCAGTGAGAGTTTGAACAGAGCCGCGGTGCTTTCCACGAGCGCGGGCATCAGGTCCTGTGGTTCGCAACACTCCTCGATATGTTCCACTTCACCCATCAAGTAGGGCTCCGCCTGAACCTGCCGAACCATCCGAACCCGGCACAGGCCGTCCGCTATCGCTTTGACGCCGCCGCCTTCCAGACGCACTACCTGCTGGATTCGTGCCAGCGTACCCACGGTAGCGATGTCTTCGCCGAGAATGTTCAGACGATTGCGCGACTTTTGGTAGAACAAACCTACCAGGTTATCGCCGCCTACCACGGACTCGGCGAGTTTGACGACTCGAGATCCCTTCAAGAACAGAGGAATCAAGACGTTCGGAAAAACAACCATATCCCTCAGAGGGAGAATCGGGACTATTGCCGGATAACTCCCCGCAATTTTAGAAGATTTCATTGCAACCACTCACCCGTCCCTGAAATGGATCGAAATGGTAAACATAAATTGTCAAAATCGGTTTGGCTAACATAGCTGATTTGCAAGGAAAAGTCAAGAAATCTAATAATAGCGGGGGCCTAGGTCCGCCTCTCGCCGATAATCGAGCAAAAAAGAGGGCTTTGTTTTAAGGTGTGATATCGGAGGATTGGGATCGAAGTTTCGCTCTGATTCTCATGTTGCTGCGCCCTATCTCGCGGCGGACTCCCGACACCGAAGAGAGGTCGATTCTCGGGGTAGAGTTGACATCATTCCGCACTCTCACGCGCGGAAAGGTTCGCGTCAAGGATGCCGAAACACCGCAACGCAAAGAGCCGTCGACGCAAGAATCCACTACACTGCAACCGTTGACAGGACCCGGCAGAACTTCTGGATCTCCTCTTCGCTGTTATAGTAGTGGACTGAGGCGCGAACCAATCCGGACTGCAATCCTCGCTCTTCCATATCCAGGAGCGTGTAATTCCCCGGCGAGAAAGAGACGTTGATCCGCTCCGCCCGGAGGCGCGCACAGAGGTTTTCCGGGTTGTGGCCTTCCACGGAGAATCCGACGATGCCGCATTTTTCGAGGCCGAGGTCATGGAGCGTAACCCGGGAGATTCCTCGAAGACCGACTCGAAGTCGCTCGGCAAGTTCCGAGATCCTCTGCCACACCGTCTCAATTCCCCAATCCAGCGCGTATTGAATGGCCACTCCGAGGCCGATCTTGCCAGCGTAGTTCGTCTCCCAATTTTCGAATCGCCGGGCGTCGGTGCGGACCTCATACCGGTTCGCCGACTTCCACTCGGCGGCATGAAGGTCCAGCAAAGGCGGCTCGAGTTCTTCAATGAGCCCCCGGTCCACGAAGAGAAATCCCGTTCCCCGGGGGCCTCGCAGGAACTTCCGGCCCGTACCCGCGAGCATGTGGCAGCCTATTTCTTTAACGTTTACCGGCATCTGACCCACGGACTGACACGCGTCAAGCAGGTAGAGAACACCCGCGTCTCTCGCGATCCTTCCCACTTCCGCGGCAGGATTGATGAGCCCCCCGTTGGTCGGCACGTGCGTGAGTGAAATAAGCTTGGCCCGCTCGTCGATTGCGTCAGCCAGCGCGCTCAGCGATATCCGACCGTGATCGTCATTGGGGATCACTTCGACGTGGGCGCCGCTTCGCCGAGCGACCTGGAGGTACGCGATGTAGTTGCTTGCGTATTCCGCCTTGCTCGTGAGAATCCGGTCCCCCGCTTCAAAAGGGAGTGAATAAAAGGCCATGTCCCAGGCGCGGGTGGCGTTCTCTATGATGGCAATCTCTTCTCGGGTGCAATTCACCAGCTCAGCCGCGGCGTCGTACACGCGCGCAACAGCGGAATGAGCGGCTTCAGCCGCCTCGTACCCTCCGATCTCCGATTCCAGCTTGATGTGCCCTACGACCGCGTCGACAACCGGCCGGGGCATGAGCGCCGCGCCCGCGTTATTGAAGTGGAGAACCTTCTCACAACCCGGTGTGTCATTTCGTGCCCGTTCAAGGTCGAAGGCCATGGCCCTGCTTCTCAACCTGTGGAGAGTTCGCCGGGGTGGGCCTCCGTCTCAGAAAGCCTCCCCGGTCGACTCCACCTGGTAATCAAATAGTTGGGTGGTGGTGATCATCTATGGCTCTATCTTCGTGCCGAGCACCTCGAGGAATTTGGCCAGCCAGGCCGGATGCGCGGGCCATGCCGGAGCGGTGACCAGGTTGCCGTCCACGTGCACATCGTCAATGGGGACCTCCACGTACGTGCCGCCCGCGCTGGTGACATCCGGGCCGACGGCCGGGTACGCGGTACATGATTTCCCTTGTACCACTCCCGCTGCTGCGAGCACCTGGGCTCCGTGGCAGATCGCGGCTATGGGTTTGCCTGCCTCGCTGAAGTGACGGACCGTGTCCAGGACTGCCGGGTTGAGGCGGATGTACTCCGGCGCTCTCCCTCCCGGAATGACCAGCGCGTCATATTCGTTGGCCTTTACTTGATTGAAGTCCGCGTTGAGCGTGAAGTTGTGCCCGCGTTTCTCCGAGTAGGTCTGGTTTCCTTCGAAGTCGTGGACCGCGGTAGCCACCGTGTCGCCTGCCTTCTTATCGGGACAGACCGCGTGGACTGTATGCCCGACCATAAGCAGAGCCTGAAAGGGCACCATGACTTCGTAGTCTTCAACGAAATCCCCTACGAGCATCAGGATCTTCTTTGCTGCCATGCCATCCCTCCTTTGTGGGTTGAAGTGGACAAGGAATCGCCCGCTTTAAGAGGTTTTCACGGATCCCGGAGTTCGCGGTACGGCGTGTACCGCACTCCATTGTAGGCTTTGCGCGGTGAACCTTCAAGATTCTCACGGTTTCCTCACTCTTTTTTCGTCCCGGCCGGCAACAAGGCGCGTTGCCTTTCCCCGGCCGACTCAGACCGATCATGCTGAGCATTCCATTGGCGACAGCCACAGAGTGAACTATGAGCTTCTCTCGCCGATTGCGAAGCGGTATAACCGTACGAGGCCTCCTTGAAGGAAAGAAAGGGAGAAACCATGGAAATCGGTTGTGAATATTCCCGGCTCACCATACCCAACGATCCGTCGTACGCGCGGATCGCGGGAACATATGTCGGGGAAGTAGCTGCGAAAATCGGCTTCGATCATGGCGAGAGGGAACGCATCGAACAGGGAGTGTCAGAAGCGCTCTTGAATATCTTCGATTATTCCTTCGAACCGGGAGAGCAAACAACCTGCGATATTATCTGTGAACGTGCGCCTGAAGGCCTGCGCGTGGCCATCCGTGACCGGGGGCTGCCGCTCGACCCGGCCCGGCTACGAGCGGCTCCCGGTCGAGGCTCCGACGACAAGACTTCGGGTTCCATGCCGCTGGCGCCCGAGCTCGGCGACTACTGGGATGAGGTTCGCTTCAACAATCTGGGCCTGGAAGGAAAAGAGACGGTCCTGATCAAATACCAGAAGGACAAGAGCCTTGCCGACTTCTATCGGGCCTGTGAGATTTGGCCCTTTGAGCCCAAACTCGAGCCTGGACCGCCACAACCTGAAAAGATCGAGTACGAAGTGCGGCTTATGAAATCTTCAGAGGCGTTGGAAGTCGCCAAGTGCATCTACCAGGCGTACGGGTACACATATCCTTATGAGCAGCTATACCTTCCCGACAGGATTAGAGAACTGAACGAAAGCGGGCAAATGACTTCCGCTGTGGCAGTCACCGTCGATGGGGAGATTATGGGACATTGCGCGTCCAGCTTTATGGGTAAAAACAGACGCATAGCGCTGCTGGGACAGGGAGCGGTCAAACCCAAATTCAGATCGTACGGAAGCTTCAGGGCCATGTCGGAATTCCTCGTGGAGAAGGCCCGCTCGCAGGGAGTGATTGGCGTTTTCGGCGAGGCTGTCACCGCACACACCATGTCGCAACAGGTAGCTCATCGGGTGGGTATGGTGGATGTTGCTCCGCTCCTCGGACGCCTCCCTCTGTCGGTCCAACTCAGAGGTTCAGATGAACAAACGCAACGGATGACGGTTCTCACCCTCTTCATGTACCTCCACCGGCCGTCCCACGTGAGGATATACCCACCGGAGCACCACAGGGAGATGATCGGCAACCTGTATAAACAGCTCGGCGTCGTCCCCGTTATGGATCCCCCTCGGCCGGGTGAAACCGAGTTGCCTGAGTCGGATTCAGTCCTGCGTGTCCACGCGCGGGTACCCCAAGGCTACGCGGAGATCGACCTCGACCAGTTCGGTAAAAGTATCGTCCAGGACGTGGAGTCCGCGCGGAGACAGCTCTGCTATCAGAAAATTGAGGTGATAGACCTTTGGCTCGACCTCACCGATCCATTGACCTTTCGGTGGACCGAACAACTGGAGCAGCTCGGATTCTTCTTCTGCGGAATCCTACCGGGCGGCATGAAGACTGGTGATGCGCTTATCCTTCAGTACCTGAACAACGTGAGACTCGATTACGACCAGATTGCCATCCATTCACCCGGCGGAAAGGAGCTTCTGGCATACGTGAGGGAACATGATCCAAACCGCCTGGAATGAGATGCGGACGCGATACGAGTTTGCGAGGGAGAATCCGGTAATCGAGTCTGGGATGGCCGCGTTCAATTCCGTCAGTCGCCAAAGGCGCTGAGGCGCCTCCCTGGGGCAGTCGGTACTTGTTTGGACATGCGAAATGGCCCTCATTGCACTTGTGCGACGGGGAGAGTACAGTCGAATAATTCTTCGGGCATTCAGTTGGCCGGGGAAGGTACGGCCAATCCGGATTTGGTGAGAGGAGGACAAAAAGCATGAAGAAAAAACAGCTTCCGGAAGACGAACTTGAGGTGAAGATCAAGGAAATCTACCAGCAAAGATATGAAGCTTTCAGTAAGACTGGAGAGCCCAAAAGGATTCTGTACACGGAAATCGCCGCTGCCTTGAACGAGCAAGGCATCCTCACCCACCAGGAAAAGGATTGGACATGGCAGAAGGTCCATTCATTCGTGGGCAGGCACCCATCTATTGAGGAGAGCGCAAAAGAGACCGGGTGACGCGACCGGACCTTCAGCGTACGGAACAGCCAGCCCCGCTGGCCTCGATAGATCGCCACCGAAATCGTATCATTCGCGACCCAGGAATCGAAACGCACGGCGGAGGGGGCGCCGTGGCACGGTTTCTCTGTTGACCAGGCTCGCATATACGACGTAGTCCTCGTCGATCACCACCTGACCGATGAAATCCTCGTACGTGGACGCCAAGCGATAGAGCACGGGCATTCCTGCCGGATCGGCCGTCCTGACCTTCTGATCCAACTTGAACTCCAAAGAGACGTCGAGGCTCTGACGAACCACGTGCTCGGCTCGGGACTTTTCTTCAGCTCGGAGCCCGACGAGGGATTGTCCGAGGTCGTCCAGAGACTTGACGCCCGCAGTCTTCAATCGAGGCCTGGCCAGTAAGGCATTGTTTACTCCTTCTTCTCCGAGCCTCATGGCCGTGAGCAGGGCCTCCGGTCCGTAACAGAATCTGATCAGAGGCTCCCAGACCGACTCCCAGTATTCGGGCGAGGGAGCGATCTCCACACCGACCAGCCTCCCATTCATGATCACGAGCGCGCCGATTTGACCGGGGATGTTCTCGAACTCGGCCACGAACTGGGACAACTCCTTTTCGAATTTCTTGAAGAGGATCTCCAAGTGACCGCCACCGTCCTTGAGACCGAGAGACCTGTTCAGCGACTGAATGTTGGTCCACAGCTTGGAGTAGTTCCTCTCCGATGCCAGCTCCCGATCCATTCTCCGCAAGGTGGCAGGCAGGATTTGGAACCGGTACAGATCGGGAGGTATCTGTCCGCCCTGGGACGCCTGCACACAGGCCGCATTCTCGTATACTCCAACGTCTTTCGCGTTGAGCAAGCCCGCCTTGCAGAGCGCGTGATCCTGGGCCCGGTGTTTGGTAAGCCAAGCGGCATTGGAAGGGACGATCATCGGTCTGTCCGAGTCCTTGTTCTCCACGATGACCGTTCCGTACGCAGGATTGCCAGAAAGGAACATGCTGCGATTCGGTACGGCGAAGATCCGATTGTGATGGCTCTCGTCCTGGGGCAGCAGCGGCACCACCTCCATGACGCCCGCGGCCTGTGGTCGAGCTGCCACCTTTCCTTCGAGGATATCGCCAAGTGTCAACCTGATTCTTTTTGCCATTCTACCCCCCATGTGGGTCGGCATTCGTCGTAACGTGATTCTTGCCTGAGGAGCCCGGGTTCAACGGACCTCCACGGGCGAAGTTACCCGGCCGTGGGAGGCCACGCAAAGGCCTTGATCGGTAATGCTTCCGCGTGCTCAAGCTGCCGGAGAACGGACTGAGGGATCTGCGGGAGCGCGAGCTTCTCCAGGAGGAATTTCTTCAGCGTGTCCAGGGCACCCTGTTCGTGTGCCCAGAGCAGCACGAATTTTTCGTACATCGTGCCGATGCTCTCCGGTCCCTTTACCGCGCCCGCAAATATCGAGTCCGATACCTTGCGTATTCCTCCCGCCTTGCCCACTTCTGAAGCCAGAACCGGACTGAGCTGTACGAGCGGGGTCTTGATCCCGAGAGTATGCAGAGCTCCCAGCAATTCGTCCAGGGTCCCGGCACTCACGTTCTCGTACCCGTCGGTGAGGAGGAATACGATCTCCGGGTCCGTTTTGTAAGCCTCCAGTACCGCGGTGGCAAGATCCGTGTCACCGGAGGGAATCGGGAACTCGGTCGATCCGCCTCCCGTATAGAAAATGTCACAGCGACCCGATACCTCGCGCAGGAGAAGCGCAACCGAGAGCGCCGCGGCAATCGGATGGAGTTTTCTATCCTCCTTTCCGAACATCGATCTCGACGTATCAACTACCACTGCGATCCGTCCGGGCCGGAAAGGGCATTTTTCCGCGTCTGAGCGGATTCGCTCCTTGACGGCCCTGCGGACGTCCGAGTCAAAGCCCATCTCATAGCCGAATCTCAGAATGTCCACGAGCGGAAGCGCAGCGAGGTCCATGTCGACGCGCACATCCTCTCTTTGACCGGCGCGCTGCAATCT
The DNA here is from genome assembly GCA_964497585.1 of uncultured Syntrophaceae bacterium. Taxonomy (GTDB): domain Bacteria; phylum Desulfobacterota; class Desulfomonilia; order Desulfomonilales; family Desulfomonilaceae; genus CAZCDS01. Next base: position 234,347 of record CAZCDS010000003.1, on the reverse strand, counting down.
CACCTTTTGTCTCGCGGACATCCGTTGCTGCGTCTCCGCACTTTCCAGGAGGCGCTTCCTGGGAAAATCCTTGTGCCGTCGGTTTCTCAGGCCGATAGCTATGTCGTAGGGCAAGCCGATCAGTTTCTCGGGGTCCTCGAGCGCCTGAACGTACTGAACGAACAGCGGATCGGTGAAAGGTACCTTCAGATCCCCGAAGATGAAGCATACAGCCTCACAGACGCGTCGCCGGATCTCTTCGTCTCTCCGGACATACCGAAGCATCCACCGCTCAAGCTCCTTTTGGTTTGCCGCCTCCGTCTCGTTGCGGAGGATGGTATGGATCGCGCTTCTGATTCGGCGCGTTCGCGCATCCCCCCAGACATGCGAGAGCACCCGCCGAAGTTTGGGCCTGTACCTCAGCGCCCACGAGGAAAGGTTCCCCCTGCCGAGCAGGTATTCCAGGATCAATCTCTTGGACCGCGCGTTGTTCAGCCGCAGCTTGCGCCACTCAGCCCACTCCCGGAGGAGCCTGGGCACCGGTACGGTGTTCCACACCCTCTCGAGGACAACACGGTTCTCCAGATCGATCCAATCGCGCTCGCGCGGATCGTCCCCGTACTTGACCGCGAATTCCTCGGACTTGCCGTACCGTACGTATTTTCTGCTGCCCTGCCGGCCGATGACGTACCCGGTGTGGAACAGGAGGTTCCTGACGATGAGGAGCTTGTTGAAGTCATTGGAACCGGAGAGGGCTTCCATGAGACAATACAGCTCGCGATCGGCATTAAGGGCCTCCTTGTGGAGGCTCTCGATCGAATCCGTCTGCTGAGTGGCGGAATTGTAGAAAGTCGAGCGACCTGTGCCGGTCTCACAGGCTTCAACAAAGCGGATCAGATTTTCCATGGATCCCCCCGAAAGAGTATTTCGCTCAGTTGGGTGTCACAGGATGCGCAGGGCGCCACAGAGCTGTTTGTCAGCGCTTTAACGGACTCCTTATTCTAGGGCACGCGACGATCGCGCGTTCCCCTGGGACTTCGGACACGTCTTCGGATTATGCCATGCAGTCTGTTCAGGTGCAAAGAGAGATCGAGTCGAAGAGATCGGATGGGGGAGGAAGGGAAATAGGTTTGGGACCGGGGTGTGTCTGGAGCCGGATTCGAACCGGCAACACTCTCATTTCAAGTGAGATGCTCTCCCTTTGAGCTATCCTGTAGGTCCAGAGAAGCTTTCCCTTCCTCCCTGTCGCTGATCGTTGAAGATATGCGATGCGCTGCTTCCCACGGCCACTTCATGACCGTAACGTGTTGAACCACGAAACGCACAAAAAAATTAGACCGCCCGGGGGATAAATGGTTTCTCACTTTTTTCCGAGTCGGTCGCTTTTCCTCCGGCTCGGTATTGAGTGATCGCCACCTGATTCGGCAGCAGGCTGCCACGAGGAACTTGGCAGCATTTTCACCTGAGATCACCGCAGGTTACTTGACACTTGATCTTTCGAGGTGCTAGGAATTAAGATAATCGCAAGGAGTGTGGTGACATGCCTGAACAGGATTCCAAAGGACTTCGGCAGATCCTCAAGGAACTGGTTGTGGCCCGGACGTCGCTCGTGTTTCTCGTCACTGACGAGGACAGAAGGGTCGAAATGGAGATCCGGGCCCTCGGGTCCGCGTTCAAACCACCGGTGCGGACGTACGTTTGGGCGTGCACAACCGGCGTGACGCTGGCGGATGAGGCTGTCTTGCCCAACCCGTCCATTATGGAATCCATTGACTGGTTTATGGGAATCCAAGAGACCGCCTTCCTCATTCTCAACGACGTCCACGTCTTTGTCCCGGAGAATCCACCGGTCATTCGCAAGCTCAAGGACGCAGTGAAGCGAATCGAATATTCTTACAAGACCATCTTTCTCATCTCCCCCGTGCTGGACATACCCGCGGAGCTGGCCAACGAGGTGGTTCTGGTTGACGTCCCGCTTCCCAAGCCCGAAGAGATCGAACGGATTCTGCACACGGTAATCTCAAAGGAGAAGTACGGGGAACAACTGCAACATGCCCTGACCGACGAAATTCGAGACCAGTTCCTCAAGGGTGGGGCCGGGCTTACCAGCCAGCAGGCAATCCAGACGTTTCGCAAGACCCTTGCCGGCAAGTCGGGCATCGGAGCCGGTGAAGTAGACGCACTCTTTGAAGAGAAAAGGCAAATCGTCAAGAAAAGCGGGTTGCTGGAGCTTTTCCGTCAGGGCACGGGGTATGACGACCTGGGAGGATTTACGAATCTCAAGCGGTGGCTTGAGTTGCGCAAGGACATCTTCTCCAAGCGGGCGAGGGATTACGGTCTGGCTCTGCCCAAAGGTGTGCTGCTCATGGGAATATCAGGGTGCGGCAAGAGCCTCTGTGTGAAGGCCATCGCGGATTTCTGGAAGGTTCCCCTCTTGCGGCTGGATATGGGCCGGCTCTATGACGGCCTGGAAGGGACCCCTGAAGAGTGCTTCCGCAAGGTCATAAAGACTGCGGAAGCTTCCTCTCCCTGTGTGCTCTGGATCGACGAAATCGAGGCGGGTATCGCCAACGCCGGTCAGAAGAGCCTTGGGGGCTCGGCTTCACGAATCCTCGCCGGTTTTCTCACGTGGATGCAGGAGAAAACTTCGGAGGTCTTCGTAGGAGCCACCGCGAACTCCATCGAGCTGCTGCCCCCGGAGCTTCTCCGCAAAGGCCGTTTTGACGAACTGTTCTACGTCGAGCTGCCCAGTGACCGAGACAGGGACGAGATCATTCGGATCCATCTCACCAGCAGAAACGTTCCCACGAATCAGTTCGATTTCGGCCCGCTCATCAAGATTACCCAGGGCTACAATGGCGCCGAGATCGAACAGGGCGTTCTGGCAGCGGTCTTTCGAGCTTTCACCGAGGACCGGCCCGTTAACCAGAGCGATCTGCACATTGCCCTTGAAAGTATCGTGCCGCTCTCCTACACGATGCAGGAGCAGATCAAGAAGCTCGAAAGGTGGGCTCACAACCGGGCGGTCCGGGCCGGCGGGGAAAACTGACGCCCACAGCGACCCCACCGGGGACGCTTTGCTGAACGGATGCACGTACTCGTTATTCCCGACACGAAACGTCACGAGGATACTCACGGCCCGCCCGCCGTTCTTCTGCGGTTCACCGAATTCCTGCCTCCGAACCGACTCTGGCCCTCAATTACAACCTGCATACGCGCAAGGTTGTTTTGCGCGGGGTCATCAGCGTCAATTTCTTGTGAGGAGCGTTAGCAAGTGAGTTCGCCGATCTCCGAAGTCTGGTGGGTAATGTCCTAATTTGAAATCTGGAACGCTTGAGGGGGGGGGCCGCGTACGCGTACCGCAGGGCTTTTGCTCACCGTACTCAGCCACTATTGCGGCGCGTAGCACTCCTTCAGGAGGTCGGAGGGGACCTTGGTGGAGAACGGCTAAGAATATCCTCTTTTCCCAATCCTCAACCACCCTCGACTGCGCGCAGCTTCGGGAGGTCGTTAGGTGATCGAAAAGGTCAAAGATCCGAAATAGGGCATCGCAGATAACTACGCCCTAAATAGTCTTTTTTCGAATCCACTCCCGCCACCAGGTTTTCCAGCCCTAGAACTCATGTATTGCTTTTGCAAGAATATCAAATACAACTTCTTTATTAGACTTTTAGTTATCATCCTCTTCCAACTCCGCGGGGTCCATAAACCCGTCTTTGAACACGTCCAGTTTCTTAAGAATTTGAGACCATTCCTTTTTCGTCAGTCCATACGGTAATTGGATATGGACCCATTTTGTTGGCGAGAGTGGAAACGCAATATTACCCATTTGGGCTTGTCCCGCTGGGACATTGAGTCTATCAACGGCGGGGGGGCCACCGCCTAGGTGAACGCCTGTCTGGGCACCGCCTGTAGTGGTTTGGGTAGTCTGGGCCATGACGTTCTCTTCTCGAATCGCAGATTTATCTTGTTCATGCCCAGATAGACTATCAGATTCCTTCAATCCTGCAAACTCAATAGTTGCTCTAAATTGACGAATGAAGTCGTCTACTGCCCCAGTCGTGAAACCCTCTTCTGTCAGTAGCTGGTGTCGGAGATTTTCGTCTGAGGGAAGCAGTCCATCGTAATGTCGCCATAATTTCTGATGGATAGAGGGGTTGAGGGCAGCCTCCCGAATCAACTCTTCGCGCTCAGGCGATTCTGGCCGATCATCAACCAAAATGCGCCACGCAAAGTCAGTAATTCTTGCTTGCCGAGAATCACCCGACCCTTTATATTCAACGAGACCATATTTTTTCAAAGCGGCCAACAGCAATATTCCCATGCTACTCTTGGAACCATATCCCCAGTGGCCAAAGATCGTGGGTAGGGCGGCATAATGCCGCTGTTCCTTTTCCATAATAGTCTTGGCACGTTCAAGGGCACTTCCCAAGCTAATCGCCGGATAACCTGGACTACGGCCTTCCTTTTTTCTGGTCCTTTGAGTCGTTTGCTCACTCATGGTTTTCTCCTTTCTGCAGGCATGATATCCTGCAGCCAGCAGCATGTCAATAACAAACCCAATAGCCTATCTCGAAACTGCTGCTTTTTTGTCTTGACAGGCATCTTCGTTAGGCCTATGGTTTATCTCGATGAGGGATGGGTACACAAGAAAACCCCTGACGTTGCAGCGCCAGGGGCTCTGTGTTGGGATACAGGGAGACCCAACTAAACCTTTCGACTAAGGAGATTATAGCAAATGTCAATCAATGATGAAACCAGAAAGAAACTTCTTGAAAGAGCTGGTGGTCAATGCGAATGCACCATGAAGGTCTGCAACCACCATTCACCTGGCACAAGATGCCCTCGTAAGCTCGGACCTGGCTGGGAAGCCCATCACAGGACCGCTGGTGGACCGGACACCTTGAGTAATCTGGTGGCCATGTGTATTACTTGTCACAAGAATACAGGTAGTTATGGGAGACCACGATCCTGATAGTCGTCCAATAGCCGCTTGACGGCCTGCACCGTGGGGTGCACTGCCCCAGGCCTAACCGCCAACTCTCCCTGTATCCCTCCACCTTTCGTCGTGACGACTTGCGGAGCCAAATGAGCCCCGGGGAAGCCGGGGGGCATTTAACGGAGATGCTTGGCTGACGGCGAGTAGTGAGACCCTGTGGCGCGACAACTCTCCTCCCGGTGGCTTCTGAACCGCGATTCCCTCAGAAAAGTATGTGCAACTGCTTTGACGAGTCCGTGGGGACGGTCTTGCGTGCCGTAGCAGTTGGTTTGCCGTGTGCACGCGCCGTGCCAAGTTCGTCTGCAGCAATGATGTCCGATGAACAAATCTGCTCAAGGAGGTCAGCCTGCGACGGTTCGAGTTCGACAAGCAGCCCAAGCACGTTGAGCACGTTAATGAGTTCCGTTGTGTATTCAGACAGCCAGTGATCCGGCTGGATGTCGCCCAGCTTGGACGGAGGTCGCCGAGTCCCAATGATCGGTCGTTCGCGGTTTGCTTTGCGATAGCTGAACCAGTGACGTAGAACCGGCTTGCCCGAAACCTCGTACGCCCACACTTCGGGGGCCACGTTCTCCACGAATCCGCCTCCAATCAGGAGTTTGCGCTTGGTCGAGTCGTAGTCAATGGTGTCCGGCATCTCGTGGGGATTTTCCGGAATGGCTCCCTCGATAGGAATCCGAGGCGCGTCTCCCCGCGGCATCCGAGGCGGCCCGGTTGGCCTCCCATCACTGGGATCAACAAATCTCTCGCCGAATGTGTGAAGCCAGATCACACGGCGTCCGAGTTCAACAGCATTTGTGAAAAGCGGGGGGGCTGCCGTCAGTGGAATTCTTAGGCCCGGCTGGACCAAATCGGATTGGAAACGGGCGGTAAAGGCCGGGTTCGCCGCCACTCCAGCAATATAAGACATCAGATCCTCGGCAGTCACGGGACGCCCGTACCGTTCTCCGAGATATGTAAGCAGATTGGTCGGAACGTTAGATACTCTAGCATCGGAGTCACGCCAGAGCGGGAAGACGCGGCCACCAAACGATCCTTTGAAATGGTCGAGATCAGGAATCAGCGCGGTGAAGGTGACTGCGGGACCGGCTGATGGTGATGTGCGCGTGACAGCGGTCAGATGCACTTGGCGCTCCGAGTAGACGTCCCACAGCTCCGGATTAGGCCGATTGATGAGCCGCTTGTCAGGTATGATCCACTGCCGATCAAACGAACGGAAGCCATACCGTATGGGCGGGATACAGACCGCATTGTCGTCAGCGACCGCAATGCTACGCGCCTCGTGGCCTGGCAACCCCCCCGGTACAACCCGCTTGCTGTGTCTATCTCCTGGTTGCCCCTTGACAAGGTGGGGGTGAAACAGGGCCTCTTTCTGATCGCTCGGCGCATCGATGAGTACCTTCCAACGTTGCCGCAACGATTCCGCGTCAGGGGCAATGACCCATGTACGACCGGGCATGACACCAGAGCCGTTGTAAAGGAAGAGATCCTCTAATGCGGGATATGTAGGCCACGATCCCGCTGACTCCGGCAGGAAGGGGGCTCGCCATTCTGATGGACACACGTGCCAATCCTCAGAGTCCAGCGTCAACTGCCCGAGTGTATCGAATTTTACCTGCCGGTGCCCCGGAGGGAGCGCCCGGAATCGCACCTTCGCGGGAACCTCAGCATCAGTATGCCGCGCGCGTGAAGCAAGGACAATACACACGGGCTGCTGCACAGCCTCAAAGACCCTTGTGTTCACTTCCGGCTGGTGTCCCTCCGGTGAGCAGTCGATCACCCAAATCTCGTCTGCAGTCCGACGCAGGTAGTCGCGCATCTTCTCGAAGCCCGGCCCATTGAGGAAACCTGCCACCGAAATAAAGCATACGATGCCCGTTCTCGTGCCCGAGCTGTGGTCAAACACCTTCCAGGTGGCCCAACGCCAAAAGTAGATATACAGGTTCCGCAGGTGTTTCACGTGAGCACTGATGCCCCAATGAGGGGGCGGCATCCACACGGTCAGCGGCGGGGGCTCCGGTGAATTCGGGCTGCCCTCCTCGATCCAGCCGCCATGCCCCTTCGCCTTCTCCCTGTACGGCGGATTCCCGATGACAACCGTGATAGGTTCTTGTCGCTTAATCTCATTCGCCGACTGCCGCGATTCGGCAATCGGACCAAGAATCGCAGGGAACCATTCCTGCTCAATGTAAGGATTTCCGAGTGTATCCGTGACGAACATGCGTAAAGGTTTCGTCGGCACGGCTCTGGTCAGTTCGGCGACTTCGGCAAGAAGACGCAACTGTGCCACAGCGAACGGACCCAGTTGGATTTCGAACCCGATGAGACGATTCATTGCATCATTGATCGCCGCAGGCACCGCGCCGGGTCCTTCGTCAGTGTCAACCGATTTGGCAATCATGCTCAATATGCCGAGGAGGAACGTGCCAGTGCCGACTGCCGGATCTGCGATCGTGACCGCCGGCGAAGCGAGGCCAGTCCCAAGTCCAAAGCGCATCGGACTTCTCAGCGCCTCATCGACAAGCCGAACCATTGCGCTGACGACTTCGGGGGGTGTGTAATATGACCCTGTCTGTTTGCGAAGCTCGTTGTCGTAGACTTCCAGAAAACTTTCGTAGAAATAGAGCCACGCGTCTGGATTACCTTTACTAATCGTTGGCCAGTCAACCACATCAAGCACTCGCACCAAGGTACCCAGCGAAGTCTTCAAGGTGGCTTGGTTCTCCACGTCGTCCGTAAGCAGGCGCAAGGCCGATCCGATCAGTGAATTCGTTTGACCGATTTGCCGGGCGACCTGGTCAAGTCCAGGGCTAAGCTCAATCTCTCGGGCCCGTGCCATGAGCATACCGAAGGTGACTGTCTGGGCGTACCCATCGGCGAATTGGGCATCGGAAGCATCAGGGAAGAGAAGTTTTCTCCAGTCGCTCGCGAGGGCTGTGAGGGCCGGGCTCTTCAGCCCTAGCTGCTCGGTCACCTCATCACGCAAGAGTCGGCAGAGCCGAGCGCTGATTTCTGCTAGCTGCTTGGGCTCGCGCGGAGCTACGGGTTCCCAACGAAAGAAATCCTCGAAGAGGCTCAACAAGCTGGGTGGCGCGTCAAGCTTCCTACCGGATTGCTCCACATCACCTTTAACACGCACGACCGGAACGATCAGTTCGCCGTTGCGACAAAGACCGAACTCATTGCCATCAGTGTAGAGAAGATTAGGAAGCGATTGGAGCTTCTCCCACTGATTCCTATCGTGATGATCTCTGAATCGTCTCGGGTCAGCGCCTTTCCCAGGTGCCTTTACCTCGATGAACCCAACCAGCGCGTTTTCGGCGGTGACAGCGTAATCCGGCCGAGTCCTCAGGTCGGATACTGTCGATTCGCCGACGACCGTCATTGCGTTTCGGGCAAACCCACAAAGCTCCGCGAGATCCACAACCAACTCCTCTAGAGGCGCGCGAAGTTGGTCTTCCGGTTGACCTTTCGCTGCTATATTCGCCAATTTTGCCTTAGCGGCTGATCCGAACTTTGCTATTGCCGAACGCAGTATCAGATTCATGAGGACTCCTCTCGACGGCAATGCCCGGCCAAGGACTTTACCGCCCCGCGGATTCACATGCAACCCTCCTTCGGAAATTTCACAGCGCCTGCCTATGGTCAGTTCATATTACTTAGCTTTTTCCACTACTTATGGTAGAGTTATCGAAATTCCATAGTTGTTTGGCCTGTCGGCCCATTCTTTTCTCTCAAGACCGGATTCCTCCTCCGCGCGGCTCCCGGCGCTGAGATCGGAAGCAGCCGAGCCAAGGGGCGAGGAGAGGACATGTGGCATGGCAACCAAGAGAACCATAAAAGCGGAAGAAATCGTTAAGGATTTGCGAGCCGGGATGACCGATTCGGGCCTCATGGAGAAACACCGGTTATCCGCATGGGGGCTCCAGGATCTCTTCGATCAGCTTTTAAGAGTGGGATTGATCGAACAATCTGAACTTGATCAGCGAATGGGGTCGGTCGATTCGACGGTCGAGGTACAGGAAGTTCTCGAACACGCGGCGATGGGACGATCTCCAAAGGCTTCGGAGACCGGACTTCATCATCCGTGGAAGTGCCCCGTGTGCGGCACGGCACAGCCCAAGGAGCCCGAGCGGTGCCCGAACTGCGGGGTCGTCGTCTCGGACGTGGATGCCTCCCGGGCCGAGCCCGCTGAACACGCAGCACAGCCAAGAGAAACGGCGGGAACCTCTGAAAAGGTCGATTCCGAGAAAAAAGAAGCAACGAGGCACAAGAGAATCGTCGTTGCCCAGGATGTTCTCCAGGATGTCAGGGCCGGCATGACGGATGCGGAATTCATGGCAAAGTATCGGCTTTCAGCTCGGGGCCTTCAAAGCCTCTTCAAGAAGCTGATCGCGGCCGGGAGCATCACCAAGGCCGATCTCGACCGCAGGCCTCGCCTCCACGTAGACACGGTAGCCATAGCAGCGGAAAGACTTCCTGCCAACCAAGGCGATACCGAGAAAAAAAACCTGTACAAACAGACAAGGATATGGTCGCCGGCCGCCTCGATCGGTTCCGTCAAAAGGCCTTGAGGGTCGGCAAGGTCAGGGCGGCTATTGACGCACGGTTAACCGTGGAAGAGATCTGTGAACTGTGGGAGCAAGAGAGTCAGGAGACCCTTGCCCTGGTGACCGAGGCCTGGAATCGATTTGATGAGATGCGCTAGGCTCTCTTGGCCAGGAGACTTCCTCCCCATTGAAAGAGTGCGGAGTTCCGGCGACGCAAGAGCTCTCACAGGCCAACGCGTCGTGCCCCATCGTTATTCTCTCTTCAAGGCGTCTCCAAGACGAACCTTTGCTCACGTATTTCGCGCCTTATCTCCCGCCGGCTGATACTCCAAATTTTCGTGACTGCCAGCGCTGGTAGAGTCTCTTGAAGTTTATACTCGCACCTCCCAGATCCCTTTCAATGCGTATGCATTGCCAGGCGTGTGGCCACGTGCAGGGGACTTCTCATATCATGGTTCATACATGGGTCAGAATATCTTGTCATCTAACGCGTTTTTTGATACACTAGGCAAACTTGGTTCTATTATTTCGGGGTCTGGATATGAAGATATCTTTGTGTGCGCGCCCCGCTAGAATCGCGGTGGTCGCGCTTGCTGTGAGCGGGTTGGTTTTTGCCGGTGGAGTTGGAAACCTTCAGGCATACTTCAGCGTTTCCAAAGACTCCTTTTCCATTTCAAACGCGCCTGGCTGGTGTTTCGCCATGGCTGCCTTCTCACGCTGGTACTATCTGACGAATCAGGGAGGCCCTACCCTCAGGGAAGTGTTGGACAAGAGGGCTCAGCGGCGTATCGCAAAGGAATTGCAGCGGTTTTACAGCAAGCATCTCGTTACGCTTCAGGCAAACTACTGCAACAGAAATCGCGGGGCTGAGTCCGTCGCCTATCGGCGACTCCATGCTCGGCTGCTCTTGGGGGAACCGCATCTGGTTCTCCTGATGAACAAGGGCCCTCGCGGAGCGGTTCTCCACGCGGTTTTGGCCTACCAGTGGCTACCCGAACGGAATTTGCTCAAGGTTTACGACCCCAATTACTGCAATGAAGTGCGGTACCTCGATCTGGAACGCGGTGAGTACACGTCGCTGAATATCACGTACCACGCAATCTGTTTCCCTGAGGTGTTGCATAACAACCGCTCGCTCGTGAGAAAAATGCAGTCACTCTTCCATCGGTACCTTGCCAGTAAGCATGCACTCACACCCCGAGTCTTAAAAATGCGGGCTCGCTGACGGAAATAATTCATCGGGGAGGGCCTTTTTCCAAAAAGCCCCTCCCCGGACCCTTCCCCAGAAACTCCATGGTTTCAGGCCAGTAGGCCCCGCGATGACGTCAAGGGATGGCGACGGCCGCCACAGTGTCCTGCTGTCCCACAGGCAGGTCATCCTCGTTCCCAGGCCGCAGAAACTGTTGCAAAACCCGTTTGTCGCGGTCGAGGGTACCACGACCGTCCGGGTTCGGGTGGCCCAGACGCTACAGCGTCTGGGCTCCAAAAGAACAAGAAGTTCACCCCAAGCGGCCTCCGGTGGATATAACAGCTTGATATTACATGACAGGTCACTTCTTACCACTTGTCGCTGCGAGGGCTGGACCGTCATTCCAGCGTAAGCCGAATTCAGGATTCTTGTCGTGTGCTGGACGCAAGGGCCTGCCCCGGACCCCGATCCGCGTTTCGCCACGGTGACAACCAGGCTGTAATCACGTCCCGGATCATCCTGTACCGGAATTTCCGACCTGCTGCAGTAGGTCCCGTATTCAGAGGGAAGCAAGCAAGGCCTTCACGCCAAAAAAGGCCGCGACGTTCAAAAGTGTAAAGACGACCGAGAAGAGAACGCCGAAGCGCAATGCTTTGGTGGGCCGCTTCTGCAGTTCTCCCTTCAGAAGCCATGTCGCCGAAAGAAGCGCGAAGATGGCAAAGACGTCCCGCCCGGCTACCCGCGGTATCATTGGGAGGACGGGTACAAGGGCTGACGCTGCTCGCGCGATCAAAAAGAAGTAGGACAATACTCCCAGAACCACGAAGACAGTCGAAACGGCTGTCTTGTAGGTCATCTCTTTGATGAGGCTTGCGATGCGCATTCTGTGGCGTAAGGCCACAAGCATGATCACGCCTGCGAGAAAGACCGTTGGACCACCACCCAACTGGAGGGCTGCAACATATATGAGGAGCCCCATCAACGGCAAAAGCATCAGCAGGACGGCAATCCATAAGGGCCAAGCTGGAGAAAACCGATCCTCCGTTGAAATCGAGTTTGACGCTCCTTTCCACACAACCCACGTCGCGAGGAACAGTTCAACGGTTATCACACCAAGGTACGCAATCCGCACAAGGCCGCCGTGTTCCGGCAGATTCGGAATAGACAAGACAACCAAAGCCACGACTACGAACGTCAGCGCGCCCAGGATCAATGCCTCCGGTTTCTGACTGGAAAAGGGCTCGGTCTCACTCCCTCGATTGGCTTCCCTCTTCGGACGCCAAGCTGATCGCCCTTTCCGAACAATCCATGGTACCAAGAACAGCCCAGCGGCAATCAGGGTGCAGTACAGAACAAACTGTCCCAGGTAAAAGGCGAGGATCATCGGGAGGTAGGGCACCGAGCGGGCCGCGGGCTTAAGAAACCAAAAAACGAGGAAGAAAGTCGTCCCGATTGCCAGAGCTGGCAAGCACATCAAGACAACGCGAACAAAAGACTCCGGTATGCCTGTGGGAACGAGAGCCTTCTTGGCATCGGCATTCGTGTCTTTTCCCGTCGACGGGGTTGACCCAGGATTTGAAACAATCCATGCCGCTATGAGTAATAGTGCGGCGCTGAAGATCCACGCCAGCAGCCAAAGAATCGTGTTATACAGGCCTGGAACGGCGATGGGACGGCAGAACAACACGAGTAGAGGTAAGCAGACCAAAAAACCAAAGACGAATGCCTCCCAACGGGCGGAGACGGTGGCCTTGGGGCTATCGGGATCGGGATCTCTCCTGGACCACCACGTGGCAGCGACAAGGGCCGCGATGGTAAGGCAATTCCAGAGGCCCATGCGGCTCCAGGGCTTCCATTTCCCGAAGACGAGCTTGCCGCTGATGCCTCCGCTGACAAAAGAGAGCACCGCCAGCAGGACGATCACTACCGATGCCAACGCCCAAGGTGAAGAGGTGATGCTGTGCATAATGTACACACGCGAGTTGCGAGAGAACCGGAAGTCCCGGGTGAAGTTCTCTGCAGGCCTCCTGATCCGGACTCGCGTGAAGCGCACTTCGTCTTTGGGAAGCACCGCAAGGAATCTCTCCATGACCCTTCGCCGCCCACCGGTCACTCTTTTTTCGGCGGTTCGTTCGGCATCCTTGTCCCGTACCGAAAGAAACGAACGGTAGCCCTTGTTCAGTTTTTGGCTTTTGCCCGCGCAGTACGTGACCCTCGGGGACATGGCCTTTTTCTCGGCTGCCGTCCAGTCGGACCTGTCCGGCGACACCCAGCCCACAAGATACAGAGAGACCTTGATGGATTTCTTTCCGTATCCGCTCGTGGGTCGCATGGGATAGAAGGGCTTGTCGGTCGGGAACTCGACATACAGGGCGGGCCTTCTCATTCCTTGCTTCCCTGTCAACTGCGGGAACTTCTTTATCAGCTCTTTGTATGAGCTTATCCATGCCACGACCAGGGCATATTCATCCGAAAGATAGGGAGCGAAGGGACTCAGGCGACCGGGCGCCACCTTCACGTTCTTGGCGTGCAAGTAGTCGGCGAGTCGCTCCACCGAATCCGCGGTGATCAACTCCGCGTGGATTCCCCACCGATTCACCGTCTTGTGAGTGGTCACCCCGGGGGCTCCTTCAGGCATTCTCCCCAGGAAACGCGTGCCGTGGGCGCCGAATAGCACTGGAAGAACAACGGCGACAAAGTGGGGTTGAGACGCCATGGGAATGAGCAGTGCCGCGTCCGTTGCATTTCTGAAAGCCCGTTCAACATCATCGCCCGTGAGTTCAGGGCTAAAGTCCGTCACCTCCACGTCGGCCCGATCCGGCTTGCCGGGAACGGGGAAGATCCAAACCGCGGAACGGGAGGCCTCGTCCGCGGACCAACGATCTCCGAGGTTGATGGTGATGAACATCCGCTGGATGCCGTCCTTGTGCGCTATGATCGCCCGTTGCTCGTTGACTGCCAGCGGTTCCAGGGATGACGTGGGGGTGTAAACAAAAGCCATCCCGTCAGCAATGACAAGGGTCGGGACGAGGAGTAGCAGGATGACGAACAAGCCGGTGGCTCTTGAGGCTAGGTCCGGCCGGCGGCCGCTCTTGTTCACGGAATCACTCCTTCCCCCCGCCGCTTCGCAGGTCGGGATGTCAGCGGTCTGTTCCGAAAGAGAATCGCTCTTCGAGGAGATGAATGTGCCTTCTCGGGTACGGGCCCGACCTCGTCTTTCCTGGGGCCTCGTTTCCCAGCCGTCGCCCTTCACGACGATACCATAGGGGTTCCGATAGATGTTCGGTTTTCTTACGGTCTGACGTACCCTCGGGCCGCGCGTCTTTTGTGCGAGGCGCAAAAATCCTTGACACCTTTCGGCTTGACGCCCAAAAGAGACATGAGAGTTCATCGGGAAGGGCTTCCCTGCAAAAAGGTTCTCCGCGGAGGGCGATGCGTTGAGTGTGTGATTCCGAGCACAGCCTTACCTGATCGAATCCTTGGGAATGCGTGCGCGGCCCCAGGCCGAGCGGTCCTGGGTCTGTACCCATCGTGACAGGGACATGCGAGCAAGCCCGCCATTCACAGTAACGCGGTCGGTCGGTCAAGAGGAGTGAAGAATGGACCCATCAGCCAAGACAATCCTCGAGAAATTCGGAGATCGGGTCGGGTACAACGCGGAGGATCTGGATCAGTTCCGCGACGACGACCCGAGGCTGAGACACCTGGAAAGGCTCGCACAGGCTGCGGCTCGGTATACCATTGAAGCCAAGGTTGTCGAGGCCAAGCATTGCAATTCCGGATACCGGCCCGGAGACCGTTTTGTGCTCGACGTGGACGGGAATCTGATTTCCAAGCTCTGCCCGAAGCGGATCTGCGTGTACGCGCTTGCCCAACTCGTCATCCCGGTCGCGCTCATCAATGAGCGGCTCAGCGAAGGGCTTGACCCGAATCAGTTCCATTTTATGCGATATGTCCGGTGCCCTGACATGGGAGTGGACTGTGCCGGGTACGGTCAGATCATGATGGAGGTTCGCGTGGTGCCTCGAGAGCGCGGAGGGAAGGGGTGAGGCTTCCAAGGAGGGCTTTGAAGGCACAACGGCCCTCTGGGAGCTCTTTCTTGCAAAAAAGTACCCAGAGACCCCGGCAAAGAACTCTCTGGCGACGCAATGATGCTTCGCATCATTGTGTCGAGCCGAGGTATGCGAATCCCCGGCTCGGCCCCGTAATCAATCGGCAAATTATCCGTGCAATAGGTGATCCCCATGGAAACGCTGAAGGTTGCAAGAGAGGGTGCGGTAGCCACGGTCATGTTGAACCGGGGCAAGGTCAATGCAATCAGCGAGCAGATGGTTGAGCAGTTGACCGACGTCTTCGCGGAGATCAAGACCGATCCTGCGACAAGGGTCGTGCTGCTGACTGGCACGGGCAAGTTTTTCTCTTTCGGCTTCGATATCCCGGAATTCCTGAGCTACTCCCGCGAGGATTTTTCGCGGTTCCTTACGCGCTTCTCGCAGCTCTACACGATTGTCTATCTCTATCCCAAGCCTGTGGTGGCCGCGCTGAACGGACATGCGGTCGCGGGCGGCTGCATGTTGGCGACCGCGTGCGACTACCGGCTGATGGTAACGGGGAAGGCGAAGATATCCCTCAACGAGATAGGCTTCGGCTCATCGGTTTTCGCGGGAGCTGTCGCGATGCTCAAGGCGTGCGTCGGGCAGAGGAACGCGGAACGAATCCTCTCCACAGGGGCCATGCTGCCCGCAGAGGAGGCCCTGGATATGGGTCTCATCGATCAGAAGACTTCGGAAGAAGAGCTGCCCGCTGACGCGCGGAACGCGGCGCTCGACTTTGCCGCGCGTGACGCGAAGGCGTTCGAGAGTATCAAGATGCTCCTCCGCAAACCCATCGCGGAGGAGTGGGAGAGACGAGAACGGGCTTCGATCGCCGAGTTTGTGGACATCTGGTACTCGGAGAGCACCTGGTCTCAGTTGCAGCAAATCAAGATCCGAGGAGCCTAGGAGATCGAATGTATTAGTTGCCAAGAGAAATGGCTGATCTCTTGGGGAAGGATTGCTTTTTCGGCTTCTCGGTTACGTCGAGAGGAACCGTCTGCCAAGCCGGTCCCGGGGAACGCGGCACAGCCGGATGTCCGGGGGTTGTGTACCTGTCAATAAACGAATGAAACGGTCCACTAGAAGGTGACCGAGACGCCTGCGGTCATGCTGAAGACCGCGTACCTCCATTGGTTGTTCAGCGGTTGGTTGGTCTCGATGTAGCGTATCAGGCGATTGGACCCGCCGAAGGTAAGCACCACGTCCGGATAGACTTCCCAGGTGCCGCTGACGCCTGCCAGCGCGAGGTATCCACGGGTTATCATGTGGATTCCCTCCATTTCCATGCTGAAGGTGAGTCCCGCGGGCAGTTTCTGGTATGCCGCGACACCGATCACTGGGTACGTACCGTCCAGTCGCCGGGTGTTCGAGATCTTGCCTGCCTCTCGTGTGTGCCCGATCAAAGTGAGTCCCTGGTCTACGTAATGGAGTCCGATCCTCGGGGCCACTGATCGGCCTTTGCCTGTCCCAAAGCGGTAGCCGTACTCGAGGCGCAACCAGTTCAGCTCGAGCTTGGTCTCCACTCTCGTGCCCTTTCGGTAGGTCTTGTTATGGAAAACGAATGTGCGCCCCACCTTCTTCACACCATTCGGCAGGAAGTTCAAGTACTCGATATTAAGCATGTGTCGCTTCAGGATGACGGACCGAAATACGACCGACGTGGCTTCCCCCTGATCCACGCCAAGTTCTTTTGAAACGTTCACAAGTTCTCCGGACCCGGGCCTCCCGCCGGACGGAATGAGGGCATTGCCCGAGATCCACACGTACCCTCCCTCCATGCCAAACATGGAAAGAGCCGATGGGCTGAGTCGGAAGGACTCACGCGCGCATGCCCTCTCGACCGCCAGGCCAGCCGTGGCTGCAAGGCACAGCAGCCCGACCGCAAGAAGCTTGAATCGTTGCATGGCGAGTCCTCCTCCCCCTCAGCGTCGGTGATTGTCTCACGCCATTGCGTTTTCGAAACGTTGAGATTCCGGCTCACTTCTCCGTCTACTTGTCAGATACGATCACCTCTACCCCCTTTGCCTTTTGGTGAAGCGGGGGACCAGATAAGGCGCCTCGCTCATTGTTCTTGACAACTGCGATAAGCGAAGCCGTATTTGATAATTCGGACATCAAGCCTTTCCCCCCAATACTTGAGTCGCCGGCTCAAGATTGCGGGAAGTGAGCCGTGACCGGAGATGGTGAGTGTCTACTATTGAGCCGATTAAAAGGCAAGGGCAAAAGCCGGGAGGGGAACCGCCGCGCATGGATATGGACTGAGTCGGGGAAGTGTACGATACAATGGTGGGCGAAAAACAAAAACCAATCTCAAACTGTATGAGATTGGTTTCTTCGAGAAGCCGTACCCTTTATCGAGTCGGCTGATCAATGTCGGTATTACCGGTCGACCGGAGCCTCAGCTCCTTTCACTGGACGTGCCGGCGCGCTTCCTCCTCGATAGGCCAGCGCCCTTCGTTGAGCCACCTGACGAGAGATGCGTCGATAGCGTCTTCAAAGACCTCACATCGGGCTGCAATTTCCTTGAATGTGAGGCCCTGCTTGAGCATCTCGTGAATGTTCTCAGGAGTCATTCTGACCCTGGCTCCGTCCATCTTCAACATGCGTCACCTCTTCCCGAAGTACTACTATCTGAGTTCACTGCCGATTAAGAAGGTTCCCTTTTTGCTGAAAAAACTGTCCATATCGCACTTCGCCTCGTCAATTCAGGGCAATGGAGCGAGGCTTCGTTAGCCGCTTGGCCTTGTCGTTTTCTGATCGTTCGCTCCGCACGTTGTCGGAGCTATCCCCGAACGACGCGTCCACTGAGAATCCGGACCTCCTTTCATTGCTCCATAAGAAGTGAGGATTCGAGTGGGATGTCCTCTTCCCTGAAAATCGTGTGCCCCATGCCGTGGAAGACGATGGCCAGCACGTCGTCCATGTGCGCTACCGGCAGAATCTCCAACCCCTTTCGGATTCGACGTGGCACTTCTTTCAGGTCCTTTTCGTTTTCCTTTGGGATGATCACCCTTTTCACCAGGCCTCTTTTGGCCGCGAGGAGTTTCTCTTTGAGTCCTCCTATGGGTAGGACGCGGCCTCGGAGGGTAATTTCGCCCGTCATCGCGAGATCGCTGGGAAAGGGCTTCTTGGTAAGGGCCGAGATTATTGCCGATGTCATGGTGATCCCCGCAGAGGGTCCGTCCTTCGGCGTGGCCCCTTCGGGCACATGGATATGCAGGTCAGTCTTTTCGTAGAAATCGGCCTTGAGTCCCAGACCCCACGCGCGAGACCGTACGTAGCTCATCGCGGCCTGTGCCGATTCTTGCATGACCTCACCGAGCTTTCCGGTTACGATGAGTTTGCCCGATCCAGGCATGAGGGCCACTTCGACGATAAGCAGCTCCCCTCCGAATTCCGTCCACGCCAGTCCGGTGGCTATGCCGATCTTGTCCTCTTCTTCCTTCATCCCGTGACGGAACTTCGGGACGCCCAGAAACTTCCGGACCTGTTTGCCGTCGATTTCCAGTTGTTCTGTAGATTCGCCAGTCACGACCTTTCGGGCCACTTTACGGAAGACCTTTGATATCTGCCTTTCAAGCTCCCGAACTCCCGCCTCTCGGGTGTAGCGCCTGATCATTCGGATGATGGCTTTTCTCGTTACGCGGACCAAGTCATCGGTCAGGCCGTTTGCTTCCATCTGTTTGGGGAGGAGAAACTGCTCGGCAATACGGAGTTTTTCCACTTCCGTGTATCCGGGAAGCCGGATGATTTCCATGCGGTCCTGTAGCGGAGCCGGTATTCCGTGCAGCGTGTTCGCGGTGGTGATGAAGAGTACCTGGCTGAGGTCATAGTCCACGTCGAGATAGTGATCGTTAAATGCGTGATTCTGTTCGGGATCCAGGACTTCCAGGAGCGCGGCTGAGGGGTCACCTCTGAAGTCCATGCTCATCTTGTCCACTTCGTCCAAAAGCATGACCGGGTTGATGGTTTCGACCTTCTTCATGCTCTGGATGATCTTGCCGGGGAGCGCGCCGATATAGGTCCTTCGATGGCCTCTGATCTCGGCTTCGTCGCGTACGCCCCCCAGGGAAATTCTCACGAATTCCCGGCCCGTCGCGCGCGCGACAGATTTGGCGAGGGAGGTTTTCCCCACTCCCGGCGGACCGACAAGACAGAGGATGGGTCCCTTTGTCTTGGTGACGAGCTCTTGGACCGCGAGGTACTCGATGATCCGCTCCTTGACCTCCTTGAGTCCGTAGTGATCCTCGTCAAGGATGCGCTGGGCGTCATCGATGGTGAGGTCGGTCTCCCGGAGTTCGGACCAGGGCAAGACGAGGAACCAGTCAACGTAGTTGCGAACCACCGTCGCTTCCGCGGACATGGGCGACATGAACTTGAGCTTACGAATCTCCTTTTTCACCTTGGCATCTGCGTGTTCGGGAAGATTCTTCTTCTCGAGCTGTTCCTCGAGTTCGGCTATCTCGTTCTTAAAGTCGTCCTTTTCGCCCATCTCCTTCTGGATGGCGCGCATCTGTTCATTGAGGTAGTATTCCTTTTGGCTCTTCTCCATCTGTTTCTTGACGCGGTCTCTGATCTTCTTGTCAATTTCCGCGATCTCGATCTCGCTTTGCATGAATTCCAGGAGCTTCTCGATCCGTCGGCTCGGCTGAGTGCTCTCCAGGAGTTCCTGCTTCTTGCCGATCTTGAGATTCAGTTGCCCGGCAAGCGAATCCGCGATCCGGCTCGCGTCAGTCATCTCACGAAGAGACGTAATGAATTCCTGGGGAATCTTCTTATTTCGGGTGACGTAGACTTCGAAGACCTCCTTGAGCCCGCGGACCAACGCGGTGATCTCAACCCGACTCTCATTAACCTCATCTTCCAGCGGTTCCACGGTGACGCGAAAGAACTGCTCGGAGTCGGGAAAGTCGGTGATTTTGCCCCTCTGGAGACCTTCAACGAAGACCTTGATGGTACTGTCAGGAAGCTTGAGCATCTGGACGAGTCGACCGATCGTCCCAATGCGAAAGATATCCTCTCTGCCCGGAGTGGTCTGCTGCGCATCTTTCTGGGAAGCCAAGAAGATCTTTCGATCCGTCTTGAGCGCCCATTCCAGGGCTTTGATGGAACGATCCCGCCCCACGAACAGGGGCACCATCATGTGGGGAAATACGACGACATCCCGCAGGGGGAGGAGTGCCAATTGCACCCTTGTATCTTCAGGAGCCTCTTCCTTTTTGCCGAAAAACATTGCTCAGATTCCTTGGGATACGTCCACACGAGCCACTCGGCACATACCCGGTATAGGGCTGTGGATTCTCGCATACTCTTGGCGCCGAGTGCCGAGCGGGAAAAAGGGCCTTGCAATGTGCGGTGACTCACCTTCGATCAGGAAGCTGATTCGGCCTCTTTCTCCAATACTAGTATGCACTGGCCACTATTCTCGATTACTTCTTCGTTGACAATTACTTCCTGAAGGTTCTCCAGTTCGGGAAGCTGATACATGATGTCGAGCATCGCGACTTCCAGAATCGAGCGCAACCCCCTCGCACCCGTCTTGCGTGTCAGAGCCTGGGACGCGACCGCCCGAAGCGCCTCATCGGTAAATCTCAGTTTTACCTTTTCAAATCCGAAGAGCTTCTTGTACTGTTTGACGAGGGCGTTCTTCGGCTCAAGGAGGATCCTCACCAGGGCTTCCTTGTCCAGTTCGTGCAGAGTGGCGTTGACAGGGAGACGCCCTACGAATTCGGGAATAAGCCCATAGTGGATGAGGTCCTCGGGCTGCACGCTGTCGAGGATGTTATCGTCTTCCCTGATTTCCCCGTATCCGATAAGCGCGTTGAAGCCCATGGATTTCATGTTCAGTCGCTGCTGAACGACCTTGTCCAGCCCAACGAAGGCTCCGCCGCAGATGAACAGGATATTGGTCGTGTCAACCTGAAGAAATTCCTGTTGGGGATGCTTACGGCCGCCTTTGGGCGGAACGTTCGCCATGGTTCCCTCGATGATCTTCAAGAGGGCCTGCTGCACACCCTCCCCGGAAACGTCTCTCGTGATGCTTGGGTTTTCCGTCTTCCGAGAGATCTTGTCGATCTCGTCGATGTACACGATTCCCCTGGACGCGCGAGAAATGTCATAGTCTGCGTTTTGGAGCAGCGTCAGGATGATGTTTTCGACGTCCTCTCCGACGTATCCGGCCTCAGTGAGCGTGGTTGCGTCAGCTATGGCAAAGGGAACATTGAGGATTCTTGCCAGAGTCTGAGCGAGAAGAGTCTTACCGCATCCGGTGGGACCGATGAGGAGAATATTGCTCTTCTGGAGTTCAATGCCATCGAGGTCCGGTTTGGCCTCGATTCGCTTGTAGTGATTGTGCACTGCTACGGAGAGGATCTTCTTGGCCTTTTCTTGACCGATCACGTATTCATCAAGCGCAGCCTTGATCTCGGAAGGCTTGGGCACTTTCGACCGTGCCTGCCCGATCTCCTCCTTCTCATACTCTTCAGCGATTATCTCATTGCACAGCTCCACGCACTCATCGCAGATATAGACCGTCGGTCCGGCGATCAGCTTGCGCACTTCATCCTGGCTTTTTCCACAGAAGGAACAGTAAAGAGAAGAGAAATTACCTTTTCTCCCTGCCATAGGTTTCTCCTTGGACCTCTGGTAGGTTTACACAAACCTTATTCGTCTTCTAATCCCGCACAGGCGAAGGCCCCGAAGGCTTCTCCTGGAGTGGGAGTTCCCTGTGTGAGATTACCTTGTCCACAATGCCATAGGCCGTGGCTTCTTCACCGCTCATGAAGAAATCCCGCTCGGTATCGGTCTCGATCTTTTCCTCCGTCTGACCCGTATGTTTGACGAATATCCGGGTCAGCTCGGTCCTCATTCGCAGAATCTCTCTCGCGTGGATCTCGATGTCCGAGGCCTGCCCCTGAAATCCTCCCATGGGCTGATGGATGAGAATTCTCGAATGGGGCAGAGCGTACCGCTTGCCGCCGGTCCCGGCGGCAAGCAGGAGGGCTCCCATACTTGCCGCCTGCCCGATGCAAATCGTCTGAATGTCGGGCTTGACGTACTCCATGGTATCGTAGATGGCAAGCCCGGAGGTCACGAGACCGCCGGGAGAATTGATGTAGAAATTGATGTCCTTGTCGGGGTCTTCACTTTCGAGGAAAAGGAGCTGGGCAATCACCAGATTGGCCACAGTATCATCGACCGAGGTTCCGAGAAAAATGATCCTCTCCTTGAGGAGCCTCGAATAGATATCATATGATCGCTCTCCGCGACTGGTTTGTTCAACGACGATAGGTACCAGCATCTGTTCACTCTTTCTCCGATTGCTCATGTCGATCTTCGTCCCCTGCGGGGGCGGTTTTCTCAGTTATAGCGGCATGTTCCATGATAAATTCGACGATTTTCTCTTGAAGAAGACTTGATCGCATCTCTCCCAACATATTGTGTTCTTGCAGTTGATCTTTCAAGTGATCGGGAGAATAACCCAGTTCCTCAGCCTTCTTTTCGATGGCCGCTTCGAGTTCGTCATCGGAAATCTCGATTCCCTCATTCTCGCCTACGGCTCGCAGGATCAGGCCGGCCTTAACCGTTTTTTCCGCCGAGGGTCGCAACCGGTCACGCTGATCCTGGGTGGGCGCGGGCAGGTCCTGGGGGTTGACTCCGAAACTGACGAGCTGCTGTCTCGTCTGGTTCAGTGCCCGGTCTATCTCCTGATCGATCATCGACTCCGGGGCTTTCACCTCATGATTTTCGACAAGCTTGTCAACAAGTTGGTTCTCGACTTCTCTCCGCGTCTCGCTTTCATGCAGTTCTCGGATATTCTCCCGGATACTCTCTTTAAGTTGTTCCAGGGATTCGTGGTCTCCGAGGTCTTTGGCAAAATCGTCATCGAGTTGGGGGAGAACCCGCTCTTTCGCCTCTTTGATCGTGACCTCCAGATCTGCGGTCTTCCCTGCCAGGTCTTTGGCTGGAAAGTCATCGGGGAGATCCATGGAGATCTTCTCCGTCTTGCCCGGAACCATCCCCGTGATCCGGTCGTCAAATCCGGGAACGAAGAAGTCCCTGCCCAGCTCCATGTTATAGTCCGTGACGGTGAGCTGTCGCACGGATTGCCCGTCCACGGTCGCGCTCACATCCACCACCAATTGGTCTCCCTTCTGAACCCCTCTTCCTTCGGGGATGGGACTGAGCGTGGAGTAATTTTCTCTGAGGGTCTTGAGGCGTTCGTCGACCTCGGCTTCCGTCAGTTCCCGCACAAACTTCGTAAGCTTGAGTCCCTTGTACTCCTTCAGCTCGACCGGCGGGGGAACCTCAATTTCCGCAACGTACTTGAACGGTTTGTCCGGCTCAACGGGCTCCGGCTCGACCTTAAGGATCGAGACCGGTGTTATGTTGTTCTCCGCAAGCCCAGGTTGGAAGGTCTCTTCGATGATCGTTCGGGCTGTGTCCGCTTCCACCTTGTCTCTAAAGTAGGATCGAAGTATGTTAATCGGGACCTTTCCGCGACGAAATCCTTTAAGCTGCACCGTTTTCCTTAAGTCACGGTATTGGGCGTCCATCACGTCCTGGAATCTCTCCAACGGGACTTCGAAAGTCACCTTCTTTTTCACATCGTCAATGTCTTCTAGCTGAACAGTGGTCATGTCTCCTAATCCACACGATCGAGTCTCGGCGAGCAACGTCCTTGCTCTCACCGCGGCCGACGCGGGTTCGCATTGCAGTCGGCCGGTAAGGTCAATTCCCGTCGGGAGCGAACCGACGCGTGATAATAGTATACGTCAAACCACCTCAAAAGTGAAGAAAAGGTCAATCGCAAGATGACGAAGCTCCTCATTTTTTCTTGCACCGTGCCGCTGCTTCTGTTAGCCGTAAGTCTCCGAAACGAGTACTCTCCTCGGCTCACGCCCCGTGGTTCGCCGTGCCAAGCGCGACCGGGCTGCACCCGGCGACAGTACGGATATGCGTTCGGATAGTCCCGGAAGCCACTGCACTTGCTTTGCCGCGCCATCTGCTCGACCCGACAGATGTCCCGGCCCATTCTCGAATAGGAACGCCAAAGGTGAAACAGACGTGAAAACGCCCGAGAGAGACCACTCGATCCTGATAACTGTCGTAGTCCCGATTTATAAGGAGGAGGAAAACGTACGCCCCCTGATTGAGCGGCTGGGCGATGTCTTCGGCAGGATCGGATGCCGGTGGGAAGTGCTCTTCGCGATGGATCCCAGCCCGGACAGGACACGGGAAACGATCCTGGAACTTCGCGACGAAGGGCGTCCCATTCGGATGATCGCCTTTTCTCGGAGGATCGGAAAGCCTCTGTCTTTATTGGCTGGGCTCGATCATGCACGGGGAGATGCCTCAGTGATCATTGACGCTGATCTGCAGGACCCGCCTGAGCTTATCGAAGAAATGGTAAGCCGTTGGCGAGAGGGATTCGACGTCGTCATAGCCCAGCGAGCGAGCCGCAAGGGAGAAAGCTTCATCTACCTGAAATGCGCAGAGTTTTACTACTGGATGCTTGAGAAGATAGCTGAAGTGAAAGTACCTCGCAATACCGGTGATTATCGCCTCTTGGACCATCGTGTTGTGAAGGAGATTTGCCGCTTTCGAGAACGTCACGGGTTTCTCAGGGGCCTCACCGCTGCCGCGGGCTTTCGCACCATTGTCGTCCCCTTTGACAGGGAACCCCGTCTTGGCGGCAAGTCGCGGATCCCCTTCGGGACCATGGTCAACATTGCCCTCGACGGGGTGGTCCCTTTTTCCAGGGCGCCGCTACGAGTGATGCTCTTTACGGGAATCGCTGCGATCCTGGCGGACGGAGCGGCGGCACTGGGATGGCTGCTCTATCGAGGCTTCGGGGGTTTTCCTGACTGGTGGCAGGTGGAACTGCTCTGTCTTTTGGTAGTCGGTGCCACCGGCTTGGTCGTCGGCTGTATGGGGGTCCTCGGGGAGTATCTTGTTCGCGTGTACGAGGAAGCCCGGGAACGGCCCATGTACATCATCGATGAAGCATTCGACGTGCCGACTCAGGCGTATCAGGCCAAGCGTGGGGAAGGTCCTGAAGAGGGGATCGTCGAACCATGAAAGCTCTTGTCACAGGAGGCGCGGGTTTCATCGGAAGCCATGTCGTGGATGACCTCGCCCGCCGGGGCAACCGCGTCGTGGTGTACGACAACTTCTCCACAGGGTTTCACAGGCATCTGGAATCGGCTCTAAACACGGGCCTCGTCGAGGTCGTCCAAGGGGACATACTCGACTCGCAGCGACTCACCGCGGCTTTGGACGGTGTTTCGACGGTCTTTCATCTTGCAGCCAATGCAGACGTGCGGGGTGGAAGGACCGACACCATCGTCGATCTGGAACAGAATGTACTCGGCACCCACCGGGTCCTCGAGGCCATGCGATCCGTCTCCGCGGACAGCATCGTTTTCACGAGTTCCGCGACGGTGTACGGGGAACCGGATCTCTTTCCCACGCCTGAAGGGTACGCTTCTGTTCAGACTTCGGTTTACGGAGCGTCGAAGCTCGCAGCGGAGGCTTTCATCGAGGCGTACTGCGAGTACTTCGGGATGACCTGCTACATCTTCCGATTCGTCTCATGGATCGGTGAACGTTATTCGCACGGCGTTGTCTACGATTTCATACGGAAGCTGAGGAAGAACAGTGACGAACTGGAGATTCTCGGCGACGGCACCCAGACCAAATCCTACCTCCATGTGGAGGACGGTATTCGGGGGATTTTCTGCGCTCTGGAGAATTTGCGCGAGAGCAAGAACGTAATCAATTTGGGTCACGAGGAGCATCTCAATGTTAAGCTCCTCGCCGACATCGTATGCGACGAGATGGGCGTCGGGGAAACTTCCTATCGCTTCACGGGAGGTCCGCGAGGCTGGGCCGGAGACAGTCCGTTCGTTCATCTGGACATATCCAAGGCAAAGGCCGCGGGCTTCCGGCCGAGGATTTCCATTGAGGAGGGAATCAGGCGGACAGTTCGGTACTTGATCAACAATTCCTGGATCTTGCAGGCGAGGAACGGGTAGCGGGTGACAATTCTCGACAGGTACATCACAAGGGAGGTGCTGAAGGTTTTCTCCGTGTGTGTGGCAGGGTTCGTCCTCGTATTCCTCCTGGTGGAGATAACCGACAAAATCAAATACTACTTCCAGTGCAACCCTACGACCTGGCTGATGATCAAGTACTTTCTGGTGAAGATTCCGGGGTACCTCTTCTACGCGGTTCCCTTGTCAATTCTCATGGGGGGCATGTTGGGCCTGTTCCTGCTGGCACGACACTACGAGATCATCGCGATGCAGGCCAACGGGATCGACGCGCTGGGCATCGCCCGACCGGTCTTGCTCACGGGCCTCGTCGCGAGCGTACTGATGTTCCTGGCCAACGAGACGGTCATACCGTGGTCAAACCGATACAGCGAGTACGTTCAGAATGTGGAAATCTGTAAGAAGTCGGATAACACCTTTTTCAAGATGGATCAGATTTGGATGCGATCGCCTCATTTTATCACGCACATCACGAAGTGCGATCCGTCGGATAACTCGCTTCAGGAAATCAGCATCGTTCGTTGGAACAATCAGTACGAGTTCGTGGAACGGTTATTTGCAGACAAGGCGAAATGGTCAAGAAAGCAGGGCTGGGTCCTTTACGGAGTCAACAGGACACGCAGAGCGCCTGACGGCCGTTTCAAGGTGGATACGCTAACCCAGGTCCCCGCACCCTTTCACGAAAGACCTGAAGATTTTGGGAGAGTCCAGAGGCTTGCCAAGGAGATGAATCTGGTGGAACTCGGGGGCTATATCAAGAAGATAGTCCGGGAAGGTTACCGCCCAACCCGGTACCTCGTGGACTGGCACAACAAGATTGCATATCCGCTGGTTTGTCTGATTATGTCCGCGTTGAGCGTACCCTTTGCAGTGAGAGTGCGTCCCTCCAAGGGAGGAATGGCGCTCGGCATGGCGGTTTCCGTGGCTATAGCCTTTGGGTACTGGATCGTCCACACGATGTTCATTGCGTTGGGACACGGCGGATACATTCCCCCGGTGGCCGCGGCCTGGGCGGGCAATGCCATCTTCGGGTTTTCCGCGGGGATACTGCTCCTGCAGGCAGGTACATAAACCATCGGGCACCGGAGCTGTACTGCTCGGTGGGTAGGATCGGACGTGCCCTGGACATTACAGAGATCCGGAAGACAATCGAAGGCATCCGAAAATGAACGTGACAATCTTTTTACTGGATTCTCCGGAAGCGCGCGAAGAGTCCCGGGTCCCGGGTCTTTTCAAACACTTCAATGGAAGTGAACTGGTCGGGATTGTCGAACCGAACGTACATGACTTCATCCTCGCCCGCGCCCTTGCGCCTGTGGCGGAGTTCGTGCCCCGAGAGGATCCACGTTCCCTCGTGAACCGTCTCCTTGCTGCCGATTCGGGAGACTCGGCGAAAGGTTCCGTCCTCCCGATATTCCATAAGAAGCGTAAACGCGTTGGCCCCCTTGGCCACAAAGGGTCGTCCCTTGTATCCTTTCCTGTACGGCTTGCCGGGCTCTTTTGTCGCAACGATGATCCAATTGCCGATCAAGGGCTGTTTCGCGGCGGCCAGGACTGGAACAAAGAGCAATTCCAGTACCAGCCCCGTACAAACCGCGATCGCAGTCACACTGGGTTTCACGGTGAACTCCTTTGCAGTGGCAGCGCGCCTTTGAGGAGCGCCTGCTCCAGGTTTGGGAACCGGCCCGCCCGAGGAGGGCGCGCCCTTATGAAAAGCGGGATGAACCTACCACATGCGGGGACCGTGCGCAACAATAACAGGACGAGTTCACCTGGCAGGGTCTTTTTGCACAAAGCTCGTCCGCGGAGGTCAGTGCCTTCAGCTCAGAATTCCGAGGACTGCGTCAACCACCCGGATCTTTGGAATTGCATGCCTGGCCCCACGCCGAATGGCCCCGGCCTCATCCGACGCAAATACTATAGCTTCGGTGAGTCAGGTCGCCTGCCTTTATTGAGGATCGGCTGCTTCCGCAGCAGCATTCTGCTGACCTACACGTATGTGCTAAGGCCGTCGATCCGCAGGGAAAGAACTCCCGTAAACGCTGAATCAGCACGATGCAGTGCGGGCCCGGAAGGGCTATGCCTTGTCCGGGTAAGCGGCTAGCAGTAGGACTGTATGGTAAGGAGAGAATTGAATGGCTGCCCGCGACTCAATTGACACTACCCGGTCAATCCTGCGCAAACTCCCCCTGATCAGGAATGGGCAAGCGCTCGTGGGAATCACCTTCGTGATAGCCGGGATTTTCGTGGGCAGAGAAGGGGTTCTCCGACTTGTGCAGCTTTGGGTGGAGCTTTCCGTCTACTTCCCTATCTCACTTCCCCATGACGTCTCTCAAAAGATTCTCGTGTCGTTCCCCTTGATATTCAAGCTCTTCATCTGCTTGGTCGGTTCGATGTGCGCAACGTTGGTGGGGCTACTCTGGATCTTCGCCGGGATTATCGAGACGGCTCAATCGCGATCGACCGACGAGGCGGCGGCGACATTCGAACATTCCGATCTCGTTGCAGAGGCGGTGAGAACCGCTCGGCCCCACCATTGGGCCGGCGTTCCTTGGATCGCCCGTGCCGTTGCATTCGTGTGGCCCGCGGCCGGCTTCATGAGTCCCGTGACGTACGACATCTTCAGAGATTTTCTGCGGTCTATCCTGAGACTTGTTTTTTGGGGCCTATTTGTAGCGGTGATAGTGTATCTGATTGATCTGATACCGTGGCTTCTCAGCCGCGCGTTCGCGCGTCAGTTCCTTCTGGTTGTGCCGTCGCCCGCCCCGCTCTACACTCTCTTCGCCTGCCTGATCGGCGCGAACATTCTGATAGCCCTGAGTCTGATTCCTTTGAGGACTCACCCGTACGACCGTTCAAGCAAAACGTTCGCCGTGCGTGGGAATGGAGATCCCCGCATCCTGTTCGCCATGATCGAGGAGGGATGCCGTCTGCTCACGCCACGAGGATCGCCGACCCGTACGCCGACGCGGCTGCAAAACGAAGAGGATCCTCGGATACCGGCGACGCTGATTGAAAGTTTCCCCACGGCTCTCCCGTCCTTCGGGAAGCCCGCTGCTTATCTCTGCCTGCCCGCCATGGTCGTGCTCGTGACGATAGGATTTTCCCGACTGGTGAACTTCGATCGTTCCACCACCCCAATGATGTACTCGGATTTCTTTTCCTATCACGTTCTTTTTTACGCGTTGGACGTAGCCTTCGCTCTGGGGTTGGTGCTCTGCGGTCTCCACCTCGTCGAGTGTGCGCGCAAGCTCTTCGGTGTTTGCAGCTTCAGTTCGGTGCTCGTCTTCTGCCGTCTCTCGGAGCCACCGGCGTCGGCCGCCCCAGAGGTTGCCCAGGACCGGAGGGCTCGCAGAAGGCGCGGACCATCGGGCAGCCGCTGGACAATCCTTAATGAAGTGGATGATCAATTCGCGGCGTGGGCGCGCAAACCCGATGCCCCCGCTGCGTTCCGCATGGAATTCAGTTGGGCAGAAGCCGTCTCCGAGGCTGCGGGCGGGGACGCTCCGCGACATCTCCTCGCACTGCGGGTGTCCGAATCCCTCGACGAAGCGATGGACCGCATCCTCGAACTCCCGTTTCAGGTGGATTTCCGAAAGGAGCCGGAAGAGATGGAACCGCCGGAGCACTCAATTCAGGAATAGGGCGCAATGACCCACGGGGAGGTTGCCAGGAAGCAGTGCCCTGGGCACAGAAAAGAGAAGGGGGAGACATCGTCTCCCCCTTTTTCGTGACGTGCCGCGGATTCTTACAGTTCGAGCCAGGAATGCGAGTAGAGGGAGTGTCCGAGGAGCAGTTTGGCGGTCTTCACGAAGTCCGCTTCCTTCTTGTCAAGCCCCGAGATGTCGACTTCCTCGCCGTCAACGACCCTTCCCACCAGCTCTTCGAGTTCCATTTCCTCATCGTGCGCGATCCTCACGATCTCTTCATCAAAGCCGTCGAGGATCGCCGAGGTGATGCCGCACCTCTTGAGAATGCTCAGGTAGACCTGGTTCAGAATATCACGCAATTCGTCGGGCGACCCGTTGGAGACATTGGAAAGACCGCACGTAGACTGCGCACCGGGAGCAAGATCCGGCAGCCACTGCATGAAGGTCGTACATCCTTGCAGCTCCTGTTGCTGGGAGGAGACAGGCACGACGATGGGGTCGAACCATATGCTCTCCAGGTCGATCCCATGCTCCGCGGCCTGGGTCATCATGCTGTCGAGCAGCATGGCCCGTTCGTTCTCATCCCGCGGTATCCCGTCGGGACCCCACATGAGCCCCACCATTTCGCAGCCGTACTTGGTGACGAGGGGCAATTGGAGCGCCATACGTTCCGGGGTCGCCATGATGGAATTGATGACCGCCGGACCGTCCTTCGGCTCGTAGACCTGCAGACCCGCCTCAATGGCCTCATTGTTGGTGGTGTCCAGAAACAGAGGGAGGTCTGTGACTTCCTGTACGGTCTTGACCAACCACTGCATCATCTCCGGACCGCCCTTTCGAGCGGGACCGAGATTGAGGTCGAGGAGATCGGCGCCCTTTTCCGTGAGCTTCTTCGCCCATTCCTGGATGGGCGCGGGGTTCTTTTCTCGCATGGCATTGCCAGTATACTTCGACATGATGTTGATATTCTCAGCCACCACGTTGATCATGGAACATACCTCCTACTAGTTTGACTCCTGTCCCTGCAAGGAACCCCATTGTAAACGGCCCGGCTCCAGCAGGCGATGATAAGCCGGTTTGACACCGATTCCCTTTGATATGGAACCCAAACGGTTGCTTGCATGACGACCACTCAAGGGACGTGGTCGTCGTACCCTCTTCCGGGAGAGCGGGCACTTCCAACCCGCTTCGCGATAACGAAACGCTCGAAATGCCTTGCCATCCGGGCTGTTTCCCAAGCTACCGGACCGGACCGCGGGCGATCCCCAGCAGTGAGTCCTCTCCCCAGTCCGGAACGAATTCAGCACCTTCTACAGATAGTTCTGCCGGAGGTATGCTGGAATGTGCGCACCCTCCCTTGGTCCGATAGCCACTGTCCAATCAGGCAACTCCTCTTCCAGGTCGCCGCTGATGACCGCGGCCGCTCCCGGTATAACGATTGTCCTCTGTTTGGTTTTTTCCTCTATGCCCGACTTCTTCACGAACGGTCCGATCAGGTCGGCAACAAACTTGCCGGCCGCCCAAGCGGTGAGCACTGATAGGCCGTCGGTATTCTGCACGAGCAGCCATGTCGGGACACGGCTCGATTCGATCTCCCCGGAGACGATGAAGTATGTAAGCGAGAAGTTGCTTGTAATCAAGACCGGTGAGTCTTCTCCCGGATTGCCGACGGGGTAGATTCCCTCCTCGGTCGTCATGGGTCGCTGCGGATCGGTGAAGATGTTCAGCCGCTGCAGCAAGAGTGGGAAGAGCAGCTCACCCCGGAAGTCGCTCAGTACGGCAATGCCGCCGTACTTGGAGATGAACGTTCCCGCGACAACAGCTTCGTCCATCGGATTGTCGGCCATCTCACAGGGGAAGACGATGGTGGGGAAGCCCAGCGGCCGATACAGGGACTCCAGAGCCAAACGCCGAATCATGATATTGTCTCTCAGCAGAGTTGGGACGTCCCGTGCGCCGGTATCAAGGACGATGTCCTTGTGTCCCGCATCCATCATCTTCTTGCTGAGTTTAGCCACATCGCCCACTTTGTCGGCCTTGACGGTGAGTGAGCAGTCATGCTCCTTGGCCAACGCGGAGACTTCGTCTGCGTTGGCTTGCGTCGCTGCGTAGAGCAGGGGCTTGTTCTTGCCAACTTCCGCGAGGGCTGCCTTGAACGCGTCGATGCTCTCACTGATGAGAATGAGAGGAGCGCCTGCGTCGGAGACCTTCTTGGCGACCGCGGCAAAGCGGGCCGGGTCTCCACCGTCCTTAACTGCGAGGAGGTCGGGCTTAAGTATAAGTCCTACCCGTTCGTACTTGAGTTCGTTGAACGCCTTGAGCTTCTCGTCGACCGTGGCGTCATCATCGGACGACGCGATAAGACAAGCCAGGGCCGTCGGATTGTTGAACGTTTTTTCATGGCGGAAGAGAACCGTTTCTCCGCCGGTCTTGACGGCGTTGTCGCCCGTGCCAATCTCCACGGTTCGGATAGGAGGCGCGGATGCGGATGCGAGGGCTTCCTTGGCCTCGTCGGAGACATAGGGACATGCTTCCAACTCGGCTTTACCCGCGGCCAAGTTCATAGCGAACGCGAGACATGTGGGGACTCCACATTCCCCACAGTTCTTCTTGGGCATCATTTTGAAGATTTGAATTCCTGATAGTGCCATAGACTAAGACCTCCCCAGGCAGCTACTGACTGGTTCTTTAAAGAATAACAACCGACGAGCAAGGGGGCGTGCGAGATAGTGCGCCCCCTCGCGATTGTATCCTGTTCTGCCCGTTTGCTACGGATCAGCCGACGATCGGGTCCAGGGTTAGGGCTGGATGCTCCTTCTCCTGGAGGAACGGAAGAATTTCATCCTCCGTAGTTCCCACAGTCTCGTCCGCGATCCTGTCGGCGAGGTTCGAAATCCCCAGCTCATCGCCTCGCTTGTTGATCCGATCGCCCAAAGTCTCTTTAAGCCCCTTGGGCATCCAGACGAGGCGCAGGATGCCACCTTCCGCAGAGATGAATTTGGCAGACAGGATGTAGAGTTTACTGTGGCCCACGAAGCCGGGTGTGATATTACCGCCGCCCGCGCTTCCCGCCAGCGTGGTGAACTTCATGCCGCAGGGTGTCATTCCCTTGTAATCCCGGTCAACGGTCATGACGCCATTGGCCACAGGCAGAACCGCCGCGATACACTCGAAACAACCGCAGGAAGTCATGGGGTCAATCATGATCGAGTAGGCGTTGTACTTCTCGACCTTGCCTCGAGAAGCCTGCTGCACGAAGCTGTTGACGCCCTCCCACTGGCCGAGGAGTTCATCTATCACATTGCCCTTTTCGATGGGCTGGTTCGGACCGGTGGGATTGATCTCAAAGGATGCCTTGCAGTCCAGCCAGTTGTACGCGCCGCAGAGTCCGGTCCTCTCGGGCGTGACGACGCAGACGTGAGACGGCGCGAAGCTCTGGCAGAGCGTGCATGAGTAGAAGATTTCCTCGTCTTCGTCGGTCATGCCCTCGACACGAGCGTCTCTCGCTGCGTAGGTGTCTCTTGCCCGAGCGAGAAGCTTGTCCACGTCCGCCTGTTCCGTGAAGATCTTCACCTGCACCTTGTCGAGCACCGATCCGAAGTCCTGGTGGTACTTGGCGTGGAGGATCGATCCGATGTGCGACAGGGTGAAGCCCTTCTCGATCGCGCCCTTGCCGATGCGCACCCAGGCGATGTCCCTCTGGCCTATGTGCATCAAACCTTGGGCGTAGTTGATGAGGTGGTGGATCTGGCGCTCGAGAATCGGTTCGAAGTCGCTCTGCATCTTTCGGCCGGCGACCTCGACGAGAATTCCCAACGGCAGTCTCGTGCCCGCCTCAATGTCCTTCAGGTCCGGTCCGATCAGTTCGACCTTGCCGTCCTCGACTTCGTCCATCTCCTTCATGACGGTCAGCTCAACGGCCTGGGTCTTGCCACCGCCAGCTTCCATGAAGATGTCTTCCCCTCGGATCCGCTCACCCTCGAACGCGGGACCGTACGCGACGGGAACGGGGACCTCCGTCACCGTCACCTTGAGACCCCTGACCTCGACCGCCTTGTTGACCATTTCGTTGTGCGGGATGTTGGAGATGACGTGCTCGTATGTGCATACGCCTGTCGGCAGGATTTGCGGAATCGGGGTATCCGCGATAGTGGGGAAGCCGTAGTTGATAGCTCCTGCAGCGGCCGCGTACCATTCGTCGGTGACATCGCCCAAGGCGAGAACGAACGCGAAGACACGGTCCTTGTTATAGATGAGGACCTGGCGATAATCGCCCGGCTGCACGCCACCAAAGCTCAGCGCGGCACGGGTGGCGAACCCAAGCGCGAAGATCGCGGAAGAGATGTCCGGCCCGAAGGGAACCAATCGCGTGGGCCAACCGACCTGAACCCCAGCGTCCACGAGCTGTTGGGAGAAGCTGGTCCCCGCATAATCCGCAGCCATGAAGACGTACAGGTTCTTCTTCTGCAACTCGAGTGCCATCTCCGCGGCGACCTCTTTGGAGGGCGCGGATCCTACGACTGCTGCAAACCCGGGAGCCGTACCGTCGACGAACTCCACCCCGCGCTTTCTCAGGATTACATCGTCGGCAGCGCCGAGCCAGAGCTTGTCGTCGGTGGGGTCTTCTGCGGGAAGATAGAAGTCCGGGTCTTCCACGTAGCGAATTGCCTCGATGATTTCGTAATTGAAAAGACTCGCCATGCCCGCGTCTAGTACCGGCCCGAGGTAGGGCAGGTGGGTTTTCTCGCGGACGGGAGCCGGGAGTAATTTCTCGGATTGGTCCAGCACAACCCCGGCATCCCCAAGCGTCTTGACCGGATAGCCGAGGATTCCGTAGATGACCGGCAAGTAGTAGCCGGTGTTGGGGAAGGCGATTTCTTTCTTCTTCCCATGCTTCTTGACAGCCTTCTCGTACTGCTTCCTGGCCTTCTCGTAGACCTTGTGAGCACCGGCTATGACGTTGGCTGCTATGATTTTGGACACAGTGAATATCCTCCTCTGGAGACTTGATAACTTGAGACGGAGGAGAGCGGCGAACTCTCCCCCGGTTCATCACGGAATCAGTGGTTACTCGCCCAGTTCGCGGCGCATCGCCATATCCATGAGCACGCGCTCTCTGGCCTTGTCGATACCGAGTGCTTGTCTCTTTGCGTCGATGTGGGCCAGGCATCTCTTGGCCATCTCATAGGGATCCTTCTCCACGAAATCCCACCTGCCGCCGTACACGTGTTCGATATCCTTGAAGAGATAGTTCGTGCAGACGTCCTCGTTGATCGTGGGAAATCCCACACCGAAGAGGACGTATGCCCCCGACGCTACGAAATACTGGCCGATTGAGACGGCCTTTTCGCTCATCCACTCGGGAGCCACACCCACGGCGGGAACGTCGCTAATGTCATCGCCGAGACCGCCGTCCCTGACCACCGCGGTCGCAGCCACGAGGATACGGCTGTTGTCGACGCAGGAGCCCATGTGCAGCACGGGCGGAATGCCGACGGTCTCACAGACCTCCGCCAGGCCCGCTCCACCATATTTGTGTGCTGCTTCAGGCGTGAGCAATCCCGCTTTCCCGAGTGCAATGGCCGAACAGCCGGTGGTGAGTACGAGCACGTCGTTCTTGATGAGTTCCTTAGCCAGGACAACGTGCAGCTCGTCGTGTTTGATGCGGGCGTTGCCGCAGCCGACGATACCTGCCAGGCCGCGGATCTTGCCGTTTATGATATTGTCGTTGAGGGGCCGGTAGCTGGCCCGGAACATCCCGCCAAGCATGTAGTTTATGGTCTCGTGGCTGAAGCCGACGACCATATCCTGCTGTTCGGTCGGGATCGAGATTTTGCTCTTGTCTCGGTTGACGTAGTTGTCACAGGCGTCGCGGACTATTTCTCGGGCAGTCTCAAGCGCCTTAGCCTCATCGAAATCATAATGCTTGTACGCCCCTTGCATTTTTGCGATCGGGCTCGTGGTCACGATCTGGGTGTGGAAACACTTCGCCAGCTCGGCCACACCCTGCATGATGCACTGGACATCCACAACCATCGAATCGAGCGCGCCCGTGATGATCGCCATCTCCTGCTGGAGATAGTTGCCCGCAATGGGAATACCATGCCTCATGAGGATCTCGTTTGAGGTGCAGCAGATCCCTCCGAGGCTGATCCCGCCAGTCGCACCCTTGCTTTTGGCATACTCGATCATCTCGGGGTCCTGAACAGCCTGAACGATGACCATGGAGAGGGAGGGCTCATGCCCGTGAACAATGATATTGACGGTATCCTCTTTCATGCACCCGAGGTTCACTTTGCCGAGAATGGGGACAGGTGTTCCGTAGAGGATATCCGAAAGGTCGGTTCCGATCATTGAGCCACCCCATCCGTCGGCCAGGGCGCACTTGGTCGCCAGCCGGACGATATGCTCCATCTCCTGGTTGACGCCCATGTGAGTCATGTGCATGACTTCGACAACGGGGCGATCGATCCCCGGAGGAACCACGCCCTCTTTCCGCCAGATTTCCTGGCGCTTCAGCGGAGCGCGTTTGACGAAGGCGATCTCGCCGTCCTGCTGGCCGTACTCTGCGAGGGCCTTCTCACCGACTTCAACGGCAATTTCCTTGATCTCCCTCCCCTCGGTCTCCACGCCGAAGTCCATGGCCACCGCGAGGAGTTTGGGAATGTCTTTGATCTGGTAGTCGGGAAGCTCACCTTTGGCCGCGTGCAGGAAGGTGTGTGCCACATGGCGGCCGTGATCGCTATGGGCCGCGGCGCCGGCTGCGACCATCCTCGCGAAATTTCGGGCCGCAATGGTTTCGGGGGTGGCGCCGCAGAGACCGCACCTCTTCTTGCGTTCTTCCGGTGTCTCTTCACGGCCCTTCGGCGGGATTACCCGGCAGGGACCCATGTTACAGATCCTGCAGCAGGTGCCGCCCTTTCCTATGGGACAGGCGGTCATGGTGCGGGAACGGTGAAATGCGGTTGAATAGCCCTCTCGGTCCGCTATTTTGAGCCCTTCGAGGGTAACCGGATCGATGGTGTGCTTTGTCCAATCCGCGGGCTCGAGTTCCTTCTTCTTGGGCGGGGGCGCCACAACCGGCGCTGCGGGTGCGGCCGCGGGGGCAGCGGGAGCGGCGGCGGGAGCTTCGCCCGATACTATCTTACCCAGGCCGGCGGCAATGTTCTTGACCGTCTTGAAAACGCCCGCCAGCTCTTTCAGGCTTTGAATGTCTTCCGTCGTCAGATTTGCCATTATGAGATCCTTATCCTCCTTTGCCGTGTCTGCTGCGACGACAGGTGCAGCGGCGGGTTTCTCGGGCTTCGGGGGAGCCTCGGGTTTCGGAGGGGCTTCCGCCTCAGCTTCTTTGGGAGCTTCAGCCTTGGGCGCCGGCTTCTTAGCCTCCTTAGGCGCCGGTTTCTCAGCCTCCTTCGGTGCTGGTTTCGCCTTCTTGGGGGCAGGCTTTTTCTTCGGCGCGGGCTTCTTCGCCGGGGCGGGCTTGGCTGCTGGTGCAGGCTTATCCTCCGCCGCGGCGAGCGACATATCTACGCCCATGGACTCCAAATCGGTTTCGATCATGATGTCGGAGAGATATTTTCGCACATGCTCGAGCGTCTTGGGATGTCTGAGGATGAGGAGGTCCGATCCTCCCTGCAAGCAGCTCACCGCAGTAATGATCTCCAGATTGATGCCTCGCACGCCCGCATCACCGAGTTTGGGGTCCTCTTCCGTGGAGAGCTTGGCTTCCTTCGTCTTCCAAACTTCCTCGGCTATGTTGTTGATGATGGGATACTGGAGCTTGTCGTCGTTCTGGGTGAGCGCGGCCTGGCGGATCCTTTCCATGATGGAGTAGCAATACTCCATTCCGTAGCCGACTCCACCGGTAGTCGGGTCGACCAGTATCTTGTCCTCCGGCACGCCGAGATTCTCGAGCAGAATATTGAGTTGCTTGGCAAGATTGATGTCAATAGGCGAGTTCGCAGCAACCACGTGCTTGTAGGCGATCGCGGCAGCACCGACCTGTTTGTAGTTATTCTCGGTGACAGGACCGATAACCAAGTTGAGCCCCTCGCAGGCCTCGCATACCGCCTTGAAGACCTCGGTGTTCTTGTCATCGCTGGAGGTTCCCCATACGATTAGCGGGACATTGATCGCCTCTGCCACCTTCTTGCTCACCTCGGCGGCCTTGTCCGCGGGAAGGTCTTGACCGTTGGGATCGGTGCCGGAGAGCCAGAGGGTCACAATATCGGCCTTGTATTCGTCGACGCATTTCTTGGCCCATGCCACCGGGTCTCCCAGGACGTCCTTAAAAGGAGCGAGAGCCTCGTCGGCCCATTCTTCGGGTTCGATGTCCAGAACCTGGAGTGCGAGCTTGGGAATATTCGGGGTCTTACCTTCAAATGAGTAGAAGTTGTATCCGGTCTCGCCTCCCACAACCACTTCGCATCCAGGCTTACCGAACTTGATTTCCCGGATTTTGCCTGTGTACTTTACCTTTGGCAGTTCAGCCATTTGCTACCTTCCTTACTAGTTAGGGACTTCTTCACTATGTGTATGGCGCTTTGTCGAATCAGTGGGGATCAGGCGGGGTTCTTCCGCTTTTCGCTCCCGAACCATTCGGTATTCGCGGCGTAGAAATATCTTTCCGACGTCTTCAGGTATTTGCTGACAGGGTTGCCCTCTTCCCCGAGGTTAACCATGTTGATGTTCCTCCTCCATTGGTAACTGTCTTGATCAGTACCTGCGGCGTAAGTTGGCATAAGGATCTTCACCTTCTGCCCGTCAAATCTTTCTTTCTCCTCGTATTGTTGATCAGCCATTCGCAAACTCCTCCTCCTTCTGACGAGTTTTTCTTATATTCGGTCGGCGAAAATGTGCCGGCGGCCTCATTTCTTAGCGAAATAGAGCGCAGCGATGGTGGGGGTACAATATTATGCAGTAGTAAGCGCAATCGTGCAACAGGTTTTTTGCGAATTCGCAGGAATATTCTATGGGTAGCACGTTTTTGCAAAACCCGCGCGGGGTCCCCGAACACGGCTACGTATTGATGTGGTCTGTCATAAGGTGTCTCAAATCATGGCGTGGCTTTCGATTCAGCTTCCTCAGGCTCTTCGGGAGACTCCGCAGCCCGTTTCCTGTTGCGAAGATACAGCATCAAGGTCAGAATCGGACCCGATATGACATAACCCGCGGAGATCACAAATAGCACAATAAAGGGAGAAGCTGCTATCAGAGCAAGAATCAAAACAAATGCCACGGTCGTGCTGAAGGGCTTCTCCCGGGCGAACCCAAGATCCTTGAATGCGTGGAACTTGATAGCACTCACCATGAAAAAGGCCAGGACAAAGGTGAGAATGAGTATCGGAGTCGCGTAGTCGCCTCCCGCGAGTCCCAGCTTCTGGAAGAAAAGGACCGTGGTTGCCACCATGGCCGCCGCGCCCGGGATCGGAAGGCCGTTGAAGCGCTTCGGGTCTATCTGGCCGGATTGAACGTTGAACCGCGCCAACCTCAGGGCCCCGCAGGCCACAAATACGAAGCAGCCCACCCACCCGATACGACCGTACGGCTCCAGCGCCCACAGATATGTCAAAAGGGCCGGGGCTACACCGAATGAAATCACGTCCGCCAGCGAATCCAGTTCCAGCCCGAAGCGAGTCGTGGTTTTGGTCAACCGCGCAACCTTGCCGTCTACCCCGTCAAAAAAAGCGGCAACGAGAATGAGCGCAGCCGCCACGGTGAATTTGCCATTTATGGCCAGGATTATCGAGTAGAAACTGAGAAAGATGCTGGTAAGCGTCAGCAGGGAAGGAACGATGAATATCCCCTTCTTCATCCTGCTGATCGGCATCCCTTTTCGCCGGGGCGGCTTGGCAAACTCTTCGCCCGACTTTGGTCGCTTTCGCTTCTTGAAGAATTGCCTCTTGTTCGAGCCGTTCGTAGCCATCGATGGTCCACCTGCCTGGCGCCTGCCCTACCGAATCGGGCGCCGACCGGGCGAGCCTCGATTCGCAATAGATCGAGGCACAACGGGAGGCCGGGAATGCGGAGTGAGACTTCCGACCGATCATCGGCCAATACAATGTCTCACCCGGTTTTGCATCCCACCGAGGCTTGTCACCTCAGCGCTTTCCGCGGCTAGGATCCTCACCTCTTACCAACCCCTTCCCCGAGGGAGAGGCGGCTATAGGAAAATCTGCTCTCATCCCCTTTTTTCAAGGGAGGAGAAAGATTTCATGTCCGAGACGCGTGCCAGGATGCGACGGAACTGTAT
Source organism: uncultured Syntrophaceae bacterium (assembly GCA_964497585.1). GTDB lineage: Bacteria > Desulfobacterota > Desulfomonilia > Desulfomonilales > Desulfomonilaceae > CAZCDS01. The sequence goes on along the minus strand of CAZCDS010000003.1, from coordinate 194,580 downwards.
TCACCCGAACGCGCACAGGATGAAAAAGCACCGCCACGGCAGGCCATGGAATACGTATTATAATCCGTCAAGATAAGGATCGCAACAGAACAGCGATACCGCGGCCCTCTATCTATCCTTACTCCTTGGTCTTTTCCGCAATGATGGTGACACCCGCGCGAACGCGCGTACCCAAGGGGACGACAAAGGAGAAAGGCTGGGGCACATAGACGTCCAGACGGGAGCCGAAGTGAATGAGCCCGAACCTGTCGCCCTGCCGGACAGGATCCCCTTCCGCGACCCAGCAGGAGACCCTCCGCGCCACCTTGCCGGCCACCTGGACGACCTCCATCACGCCGTGATCGCCCTCAATAACCAGAGAGTTCCGTTCATTTTCCGAGGAAGCGGCCTTCTTGCGAGCGTCGTGGAATACGCCGGAGCTGTAGGTCTTGCTCCGTACCGTCCCGGAAACTGGGCTCCGGTTGACGTGCACGTTAAAGACGGACATGAAAATGCTCATACGCTTCAAAGGAGTATCGGGCAAATTGTCCGACCGGGCGTCTTCCACCACTTCCACCACACGGCCGTCAGCGGGAGAGATGATCAGATCTTCGCTCGTCCTGGGAGGAGTACGGGAGGGATTGCGAAAAAACACGGCAACGCCCACAGTCGCGAGGAGGAAGACAAGGGACGTCACGGGAAACTCGAACCACCAGAAGGCCAGCGCGCACAAGGCCGGCGGAATCATGTAGTGAAAAGCCTCCCTGGCAATCGGTTCGTAGTGGCCGGCCCGTGCGATCATTGAGAAGCTGCCTGCTCTTTGCGGATTCTGACGAGAATACGCTCAATCCGATCCCGACCCTTAAGCTTTTTCTTCTGGAGATTCTTGCGCTCTATCTCCTCCGCGGTCGAGAGGTACACCCTCTTGTTGAACCGTTCAAGTTGTTCTTCGAACTCGTGGTGCTCTTCCCAGAGCCTCTTGAGTTCCGGATCTCTCTCCTTCCATGCCTCGATGAGCTTAATGTCGCGGTTTTCCATCCGCATCCCCTTGTTACCCACTTCGTCCAGTTTCCATGATATATCGGCGTAGCGCTGATTTGTCAAGCAATTGAGCCAGCTTGCTTTTTTCCCGATTGCTCGGGGCTTGCCCCAAGAGGTCAGGGTTGAGCGATGACGCGATTTCTGATAGGAAAAGCGCTCGAGGCTCAGCGGTGGCCGTGTCGTTGGAAACGTTCCGCCGGACCGGAGGTCTCTCGAGGTGGACTCGAAGTACGGCAAGGATTTGCTCCCGGCTGTTCGGCTTTGGCATCCCGGGATGAGTCTGTTTCGTATCCGTACGCGACCTCTTTCCGCGACCGATGCTCTGGCCATGGCCGGGTTTGCGAGAGACTACAGCCCTGCTGCCCTGTTCGCTGTTGGTGATCCGGGGATCGACAGGAGTCGGCCGCTCCTCCACCCTTTTTGGATAACCGGACTCGTAGACCGCGCTCTGGGGACTCACTTTCCTGGGTGTAGAGTCACACGACTTGCGGTTGTGCATAGCTCTGCGGCTCTGGTCGGCGAGGCTCTTTCCTTGGAGGCTACGCTCGTTTGTTGGTATGAACGTGAAGGGCGCCTTGACCTTGAGATCGTAGTCTCCGCGGGTCGGGATCGGGTTGTGGCCGCAGGAACAGTCCGTATGATGGTGCACAACAGCATGGCCGGGTCGGTCTTTTGAATAGCGGACGGAATCCAGGCTGTTCCATGTCTCCGGAAGCGCAGCGCCTTCCGGCACAGGTTCGCTCGAACCGTGTCGGGCCCTGACCGAATAGGCTCTTGCAAACAATGAGTTGGTCCCACAGTAACGTTTTCCGGATAAGTGGAGGGTTTGTCGCGGCCGACCGTTAGCGCGGATTCTTGTTAAGCTCCTGACGCGTGCATGACCGACAGGATTGCATGATGCCTCAGAACGGGTCGGCCGGATGTTTCACGTGAAACATCCGGCCCCTTCGTCTATCGATTCCGGATAGTTACCGCTGCTATTTCGTTTCTTGCGGAGCAGCGGGTTTCTCCACCGGCGCCTTGCTTGGAGCCGCGGGCTTCTCCACCGGCGCGCTGGTTGGGCTAGCAGCCTTCCCAGGAGTAGCCGGCACTTTCGGCACAGCTCCCTGACTTGCCGGCTTCTCACCGACAGGCCCCGGAAGCGGGGGCCCCGGTCTCGCCGGCGCTACCGGCGCCCCCCTCCGTTCCATGATCGACCTCTGAACCGCCACACCTCTTCCTGAGAAGTACGACAACACGATTGATGTCAACATAAACGTAACAGCGGCCGCGATCGTCACCTTACTCAGGAACGTCGCCGCTCCCGTACTACCGAAGACCGTATGGCTGGAACCTCCACCGAAAACCGCACCGATGTCCGCTCCCTTGCCCGTCTGGAGCAGAATGATCAGAATCAGCGCAATGCATACGATGAGGTGAACGATTATTACCAGGGTTGTGAACATTCTTCTCTCGTCCTCCACTTCCTTACGTGGCCGCTCTGATTATGCCAGTAAAGTCCTCAATCTTCAAGCACGCTCCGCCGACCAGGCCCCCGTCGATGTCCTTGCAGCCGACCAGGCCTGCGGCATTGGCCGGCTTGACGCTACCTCCGTAGAGAATCCGAACCCCCTCCGCGAAATCCCTGCCCAGCAGCGCGCCTAATTCCTCTCGAAGGAACCCGTGGACCTCCTGCGCCTGTTCCGGCGTCGCGGTCTTTCCCGTTCCGATTGCCCAGACCGGCTCATACGCAATGACAAATCCCTCCGGCTCCTCGGGTCGTACCTCGCCCATTCCTCCGACGAGCTGTCTCCGCACAACCTCGAATGTCTTCCCCCCTTCACGCTCCTCCAGGGACTCGCCGAGGCAGAAGATTGGTACCAGCCCATGTCGCCGAGCGGCCTCGATCCGCCAATTCACCGTTTCCTCTGTCTCACCGAAGAACTGCCGACGCTCCGAATGCCCGATGATCACAAAGTCACATCCCGCGTCCTTCAACATGGGGCCCGAGACCTCGCCGGTGAACGCACCATCGTCTTCCCAATAGACATTCTGCGCGCCCACTCGGATACTCGTACCCTTTGCCGCCTCCACCGCAGCACTGAGCGAAATGTACGGAGGGCACACCACCACATCACATCCGACATCTCCGTCACCAAGCACGCCCGCCAAAACACCAACGAACTCCGAAGCCTCGCTCGGCGTCTTGTGCAGCTTCCAATTACCGGCAATCATTATTCTCCGCATCGTACTCAGTCCCCCGAAAACGGTAACCCAAAATGCCCTCCGGTCGTTGCCCTATTGATCCAGGGCTGCGACTCCGGGCAAGGTCTTTCCTTCCATGAATTCCATGAAAGCACCCCCGCCCGTCGAGATGTACGAGATGTCGTCAGCAACGCCGAATTGCTGGACCGCGCGAACCGTGTCACCGCCCCCTACCACGGAGTAGGCCTTCACCCTGGCGATGCCTCTGGCGATGTGCTTGGTCCCAAGTGCAAAGGCATTTACCTCGAATACGCCCATAGGTCCGTTCCACACAATCGTCCCAGCCTGTTCGATCTCCTTCGAGAACAGATCCACCGTGCCCGCGCCGATATCGAGTGCTAACCCGTCCGCAGGCACTGACGCGGACTCCACGTTCCAGATCCGCTCAGGATCCTCAATCCGATCTGCGGCCACCAGGTCAACCGGCAGAAGTACCCTGCATCCCTGCCTTTTCGCGTTCTCTAAAATACTCCGGGCCGTCTCCACCATATCCTCTTCCACCTTCGACGCGCCCATGTTCAACCCGTTCGCGGCAAGAAATGTGTTGGCCATTCCACCGCCTATGAGAACCGCATCCATCCGATCCAGCAGATTTTGGAGCACACCCAGCTTGTCCGAGACCTTGGCCCCACCGAAGATCGCCACCACCGGCCTCGAGGGATCGGTAAAGGCCCGGTGAAGGCTTTCCAGCTCCTGCTTTAGCAAAAGGCCCGCGGCCTTCACACTCAGCACTCCGGGAACCCCGACGGTTGAAGCATGAGCCCGGTGAGCGGTCCCGAACGCGTCATTCACGTACACCTCGCCCAAAACCGCGAGTTCCCGCGCGAACTCCGGATCGTTTTTGGTCTCTTCCGGGTGGAAACGTAGGTTCTCCAGCAACGCGACTCCCCCGGGTTCGAGAGATTCCACCACCTCCTTTGCCGGGGATCCCACGCAGTCCTCGGCGAACAGCACCTCCTGACCGAGCAATTCCGAGACCCGAGAGGCTACCGGCCGAAGGCTCATCTCGGGTCTCCGCTCTCCCTTAGGCCTGCCCAGATGCGACGCGAGGATCATTCTGGCCCCCTCCGTCTTGGCGTACCTAACGGTAGGCAACGCTCGCACGATCCGCGTGTCATCCCTGACGCTCCCTGATGCGTCTAGCGGGACGTTGAAGTCCACCCTGCAGAAGACCCGCTTTCCTGCCACGTCTACATCTTTAATGCTCTTAACTCCCACGTCTTCCCCCGACACCGGCGCCTTCCCGCGCGCGGCTGGAAACAGTTGCGAGACCCCTCTAGATGAGCTTCTCGCCCATGAACACAGCCAGATCCACCATTCTGGCGGAATATCCCGACTCGTTGTCGTACCAGGAGAGGACCTTCACCATATTGCCGCCCAGGCAAAAGGTGGACAGGCCGTCAAAAACCGAGGAGTACCGGCTATTGACATGATCGATGCTCACCAGCGGTTCCTCGCTATATGCCAGTATGCCCTTCATCCTTCCCTCGGCGGCGCGCTTCATGGCTGCGTTGACCTCTTCCACCGTGGTGTCCTGCTTGAGCAACGCGACAAGATCGACCAGTGAGACATTCGGCGTTGGCACCCGTATAGCCATGCCGTCGAGCTTTCCGGCCAGCTCTGGGATGACCTGTCCCACTGCCACTGCGGCGCCTGTGGTCGTTGGAATCGTATTCATCGCGGCCGCCCGCGCGCGGCGATAATCATTATGCACCGTATCCAACAGACTTTGGTCCATAGTGTACGAGTGAATGGTCGTCATCAAGCCTCTTTCAAGCCCAAACTCATCAAAGAGCACTTTGGCTACCGGCGCAAGACAATTGGTCGTACAGGATGCATTGGAAACCACATGGTGATTCAGTGGATCGTACGCCTCGTGGTTGACACCGAGCACAAAGGTGCCGTCAACCTTCTTCCCCGGCGCGGAAATCACCACCTTCTTCGCTCCCGCATCAATATGCCTGCCCGCCTTTTGACGGTCTCGGAAAATCCCTGTGCACTCCAGGACGATATCCACCCTCAGATCAGCCCAGGGAAGGTTCAGTAGATCATCAGTTATGCGCAGAGCATGAACCTCTCGTCCGTCGACGCTCAGTGCGTCGTCAGTGTATGTGACCTCTCCGGGATAGGTGCCGTGCACTGAGTCATGTTTGAAAAGAAACGCCATCAGCTTCGCGTCCATTCGGTCGTTGACCGCCACGACCTCCACTTCCGGGTTTTCCAGTGCCGCCCGCGCTACGGTTCTGCCGATGCGCCCAAATCCGTTAATCGCCAACCTGATCGGCATAGTACTCCTCCTCCGCTTTGGGGAAATCTCCGCCGCGCCTCTCATTTCGCCACACGGACGCCGTCCCCTATGATTTCTTTACTTGTTTTTCCAAAGGATCTCAGATATACGGGTAAACGACGCCGTCGTTGTGACGACCGGCGCCCCTGTGCGGGACCCTCGGTTCTCAAAATACCACATGGGACGGGGAAAAGCTCAAGATAAATCCTTTTCCCGTCCTCCAAGCGCGTGCTGCACAAGGACCGCACATGCTCAGCTCCTCGCGAATCCTGTTCCTGTTGATTTCGGCCCTTATTTTTCTCCATCTGTCGCTGGCTCTCGCGGCAGAAAATACTTCCCAGGGCAAATGGAGAATTACAAGTATCAAAGTCTGCAAGGGTTATCGAGGAGCAATCAATCCCCATATCATCGTATCAGGTTCGTTTCCGGTATACTCTTTTTTCATCCCACGGCCTGTCTGGACAGTGAACGGGATCGTGGTCGAGGCCCAGCCACTGTACGAACGTGGCGGGCTCACCGGTTTCCGACTCCTCGGGGCCGCGCCCGTTCTCAGGACGGGCGCAAAGAATACTATCAAACTCTCCCTTCCGGACCAGAACGCTGTGAAAGTCTTTCGATACGATTCGAGAAAACCCCCGCCCGGAGACTGTTACGATTTCTTCTGATAGCACCCGGCGACAACTCTAGATAGATAACTCCTTCCGCCCCTCGTTGCTTCGGTATGCTGTCAGAGCACCACTCCACGGATGCGCTCTCTTGCACAATGCCCCCCGCCTCTCCTCCCAACCGGTCCCTGGCCGTTCCCGCATCCCCCGCTGTTGTACCGACCTCCTTGCCAAACATCAGGGTGGGCACTGGGCGCAAATGGATTTGAACAGGGTTGTGCTGAGATACCTGTCCCCACGATCGGGCAAAATCACCACAACCGTCCCATGCTTCATGTCTGCCGCTGCCTGCATGGCCCCGTAAACCGCGGCACCGGAACTCATGCCCACGAATATGCCCTGGGTCAGTGTCAGCCACCGAGCGGTGTCGTACGCCTGCTCGTCGTTCACCTGCACGATTCGGTCTATGCGGCTTCTATCAAATATGCTCGGAACTATGGCCTCGTTCATATTTTTCAGGCCCTGAATGGCATGTCCCTCGACCGGCTCGACGCCGACAATTTGCACGCGAGGGTTGTGTTCCTTCAACCGACGAGAGACACCCATGAGGGTCCCTGTCGTCCCCATTCCCGCGACGAACATGTCGATATCGCCCCCGGTCTGCTCAACTATTTCTCGACCGGTGGTTTCATAGTGGGCGCCGACGTTGTTCTGATTCTCGAACTGATTAGGGAAATAGAACTTATCTGGATTCTCCTCGTAAATGTGGTGCGCGCGTCTGATCGCTCCATCCGTCCCCTCCGCCGGGGGAGTGATCTCCAGATCGGCTCCGTATGCCTTGAGCGTATTTCTCCTCTCCAGACTGACGCACTCGGGCAGGGTGAGCATACACCGGTATCCCTTGCCCGCGGCCACCATTGAGAGCCCGATTCCGGTGTTGCCCGACGTGGGCTCGAGGATGGTCTTGTCCCTTGTCAATTCTCCCGACTCCTCGGCCTTCGTAATCATGTAGAGGGCTATACGATCTTTGACCGATCCGCCCGGGTTGTTTCCTTCCAGCTTTCCGAGGATTCGCAATCCGTTTGACCCGTTGGGATACCGTATTCGCACCAAGGGGGTGTTTCCGATGAGATTAGTGATGTCCATCACGAGACCTCTCCGTATTTCTCGCAACCTTACTATTTACCACTGTCATTACCGAAATCGCAACAAAAATTCTTGGAAACCGGGTAACCATTCACGCAACAGCGACACGTCGCTCTGCACAGACTATCATTACTCGCGCTGCGAGGCAATTGCCGTCCCCATGAGAATTGGGGTTGCTTCATCTTTTTACTCGTCGCAACCACAGGCTTGCCCCGAAGCCCTCGGGTCGGGGAAACCACGTTGCAGGATCTTATGTTCTACTTGTCCTTTTTATTTCAGTATGATATTATCCGTACCTAAAGTAGATATCTGCCCGAGAGGGCCGCTCCGAGGGGGCACCATGAACTCCACCCGATCGCCACACCTCACCCCGGACCGATCCACTGATCCGGAGCGCCAAACTCAGGCCCACCCGCTGGTACGTGCCGCCGCCTCGGCACCCCCCCACCTCGATTCACCGGACGCCTGCGAGCTCTTGGTTTCCCCCCATTTGCCGCCCCCGATTCCCGGAGACGCGCAGGACGCGCAACTCCATCCTCGCACCGCAGAACTTCTTCGATCATTCGACATGCTCTTTCAACTGCACCAACGATCCGAGGACATCCGATCCTACCTCGACAACATCGACCGAATTCTCCTCACGGCTAGGACCGTATCGGCGCTGGCGGGGACCGTCGTTCAAGCGCTCGAACGCGATCTGGACCTCACCGTGGTACGCATACTCTTCAGGGAAGACAGTCCTCTTGTGACGATTCTTGAATGGGACCCTCCCAGGGGGGTCACGATAGCCCCATCGGGTTTTCTGGAAAACGGAGGTCTCCTCGACGCGGGCCCCTTTGTCCTGGATGATCCCTCCGCGGACCTCGCCGCGTCTCTTTTCACGGATGCCGCGCCCGTCGTTTCCTCCGCCGCGGTCGCCCCCCTCTTCGCCGATGGGGAGGAACTCGGCGTCCTTTGTCTGGGGAGCGATGATCCGCTCCGTTACTGCGGCGATATGAACACAGATCTCATCGCTCTCCTCGCGAACAAAATCGGCCTCGGCATTAAGAATGCTTGGGACCACGAGAAACGCGGCCGCGAAGCATTCACGACAGCAGTCGAAGGTGTGGTCACCGAGTCGTTTTTTCAACTCCTCCTCGAACGCGAGTTCGATAGAGCCTGGCGATACCGACGGCCTTTCTCCGTGATGGCAATCCGTGGGGCCTCGCTCTCATCAGACCCTCCGCCTCCCGTGCAAGAGCTCGGAGCGCTACTGAAGAAAGGCATCCGCTCCTCCGACCTCATTGCCCGGGACCACGAAGACATGCTCTGGCTATTACTTCCTGAAACGACAGCCGACCTCAGCATTCAGATCGCCGAGCGCCTGGGAGCGTCCGTTCGTGCCGAATTCGCCGACGACATGCGGCTCTGCGCCGGTATCACGGAGTTCTCCGCGTCTGCGCCCGTCGCGACAATCCTCGTCAGCGAAGCCCGGGCTGCGCTGGGTCAGGCCTACAAGTCACCGGAAAACCCCATTGTCGTCCGGAGGGTTCCCGAGCACCGGTCCTCTGCCCGGCCCGGCATCCCGGTCCCATGTCCGGTAAGCCCAAACGACCCTCTGTGATCGACAGCACCAATAATCAACGACCCCCGACTTCTGAGACCACCGAACCTTATTGGCCTCCAAGAATCCAGGTCGCGGGAGTCTCTTCGCTCGATGAAGCCCTTTTTTGCGCGCAGGTGGGAGTGGACTCAGTCGGATTCACCCTCGGCCTTCCTGACGGTCCCCATGATAACCTCACGAGGGAGAGAGCCCAGGCGATCATCGCGCGCCTTCCCGGCCACCTTTTGCCTGTCGTCATAACCTACCTCACGAGCGCGACCGAGGCATCCCACCTCGTCGCATGCCTCCGTGCCCGAGCGGTGCAATTCCACGGCGGCATTACGGAAGATGAGCTTCGCCTCTTCCGCTCCATGAGCCCAGGCGTCAAAACCATCGGTCTGGTCACGGTGGCCGGCCCCGGCGCGGCCAGCAATGCTGCACAATTTAAGCCCCCCTTCTGGGACGCGATCATTCTCGATTCCTACGATCCACGTACCGGCAGAACCGGCGCCACGGGCCGAACCCATGACTGGGCAATCAGCGCGGAGATCGCGCGACGATCCTCCCTCCCGATCATGCTCGCCGGCGGGCTCAACCCGGACAATGTCGCTGATGCGATCCGGACGGTACGTCCCGACGGCGTAGACGCGCACACGGGTCTGGAAGACCTCGATGGAACCAGGAACTTCGACAAGATCAGACGCTTTGCACGGGCGGCTCGGAATGCCTTACAGGAGTATCGCCGTGCCCCTGCTTGAGGCGGTTCATGCACGAAATTGTAGGAGAGTAACGTAGAGGAATCATGCTAGCCCGGCAGGACATCTGCCTTCGATTCCGTCAGTGATACGTCGATCACGGTGCCATTCCTTGCTCTTTGCGCCTCATGCCATGCCTCCCCTACCAGGGCCTGGATAGGCCGTCAGTCGCGTGACAATCTCCGTTTTCACTCAGAAGCTTTCTGGTCATCAACAACTCACCTTGACGGCTCCCCCTTCCGAAGATAATCTTGTCCGGTGGGTCCGCTACACGCGACCAGGGCACATCCATTCCTGTGCTCGGGCGGCCGGGACTCTCCCGGCTCGGCTCAAAACTCATTTATGATCAGGAACATGACATCCACTCAATTCCGCTTCATCTGTATACACGGGCATTTCTATCAGCCGCCCCGGGAAAATCCCTGGCTGGAAGCAATAGAGATTCAGGAGTCCGCGCATCCGTGGCACGATTGGAACCAACGGATCGCGGAGGAGTGCTACACGCCCAACACTCAGGCCAGGATCCTTGACGAACAGGGTCGCATCTCGCATATAACCAACAATTACGAGCACATAAGTTTTGACTTCGGGCCCACGTTGCTCGTCTGGCTTGAGACGTATATCCCCCGCACGTATGAAGCGATCCTTCAAGCGGATCTGATCAGCCGAAAGACCCATTCGGGCCACGGCAATGCCATCGCCCAGGCATACAATCACCTTATCATGCCCCTTGCGTCCGAGCGCGATAAGATCTCGCAGGTGGTTTGGGGTATTGAGGATTTCCGCCGTCGTTTCGGCCGTGATCCTGAAGGGATGTGGCTCCCTGAAACAGCGGTGGATCTGGAAAGCCTCAGCACGCTCGTGCAGCACGGAATCCGCTTCACCATCCTCGCGCCAAGCCAGGCTCGCAAATTCCGGTCTTCCCCGACGGAAAAGTGGCAGGACACCGGTTCCGGCTCTTTCGACATAACCCGACCTTATCTCTGTGTTCTTCCTGGTGGACGTGCGATATCGCTCTTCTTCTACGATGGCTCGATCTCCCTGGCCATAGCTTTTCAGCGGCTCCTGGACAGCGGAGAAAACTTCAAGGACCGGCTTCTTGCCGCGTTCTCCCGGGACGGGACCGAACCCCGGCTCCTCAGCGTAGCAACGGACGGTGAATCGTATGGCCATCACCATCGATTCGGCGAGATGGCCCTCGCGTACGCGCTCAAACGCCTCCTCGAGGATCCGTCGGTTCGTTTGACCAATTTTGCCGAGTTCCTGGCCAACAATCCCCCCTCCTCGGAAGTGGAGATAGTCGAAAAGTCCTCCTGGAGCTGTGCCCACGGCGTGGGACGCTGGGCCGAGGACTGCGGCTGTCACATCGAAAACAAGCCGGGATGGAACCAGAAATGGAGGGCTCCTCTGCGTCGCGCGCTCGATCTGCTCAGAGACCGAGTCGATCCGATCTACGTCCGGGAGAGCACGGGGCTTTTCAAGGATTCCTGGGCCGCGAGAAATGACTACATTTCAGTCGTCCTCGACCGTCAAGCGGCTGTCGACCGTTTCCTTTCCGACCATACGGTCCACCAACCGGCGCCCGAGGAGAGACTCCTCGCCTTGAACCTCCTGGAACTGCAACGCAACAGGATGCTGATGTTTACGAGCTGCGGCTGGTTCTTCGATGACATCTCCGGGATAGAGAGCCTCCAAATTCTCAAGTACGCGGCACGAGTCCTACAGTTGGCCGCGCCGTACGATCCCGAGCTCGAAAAGGACTTCCTCGCAGAACTCGAACCGGCCCGCAGCAACAAACGTCCTTACCCTTCAGGGGAAAGTCTCTATCTCCAGCGGATCAGACCTCAGATCGCAGACCTCGCGAAAGTGGCCGCGCACGCTGCCATATCGTCCGTCTTCGAGGACTATCCGATCGAGGGCACTTTCTTCTGCTACGAGATCACCGTTGACGACTCTGCCCGGGAGGTCTCCGGCGAACGGGTGATGCTTATTCGCCGACTCTCGCTCGAGAGCACCATCACGGGTGAGCAACATGAATTCGTCGCGGCGGTGCTCCACCTTGGAGGGGTGGATTTCCGGTGCTCTGTCAAAGAGTCCTCCGACGTACAAGACTACGAAGAGCTAAAGCGCGACCTTATCGAATGCTGCTCTCGGCATTCAGCCACCGAACTGGTGCGCAAGTTGGACAGCTACTTTCCCGGAGAGTACTTCACTTTACGAGACCTCTTCGTTGAGCAGCGCTTTCGCATCATCGGCAGCGTCACGGACAAGACGTACAAGGAGCAGGCGATCCTGTTCGAGACCTTCTACAACAGGAACAGGGACTTCGCCATGTGGATCACCGAGGATGACGTGCCGCTGCCCGACACCTTTCTCGCTGCGGCGCGGTTCGTCGTGAACACGAGATTTCTCAGGGAGCTGGAGAAACTCGCGAGCGGCTTCTTCCCCGATGAGCTGGCGTCGGTCGTGGAAGAGGCCCGCTTCTGGAGAATCAACCCTGATATGCGTTCCGCTGAGAAGCTAATCAGCAGCCGCGTTCTCGAAATGGTGCACGAGCTTGAAAAGGACCCCGAGGATGATACTATCGCCCAGGAGATCATGCGACTGCTCGATCTTTGTAAAGAGTTCGAAATACCGACTGAATTACGTCTCGCGCAGATCGCGCTTTTCAAACTCATTAGATCCATGCGATCCAAGGGAACGAGTCGTTTCCCAGCTCACTTCCAGGAATTGGCGGACCGCATTGCCGTGCGCATTGGACCGGATTGAGGCCTATTCACCCACAAAGGAGCCCTTATTCATGACTGAATCAAGAGTGGCGGTGGTACGCTACGAGGAGCCGCAAGCATCAGTTCGCAAGGTAGTGGATCTGGTACAGGGACTGGATCATCTCCCCGCGGGAGCAAAGGTTTTCATCAAGCCCAATATCGTATTTTGGAGCACGGCTGTAACCCTTCCCAAGTGGGGGGTAATCACCACGTCCAGGGTCATCGAGGATGCGGTGATCCTCCTCAAGGAACGGGGAATTGACGACATTACCATCGGCGAGGGGACCGTTGTCTATGATCCGAAGGATTTTACCACAGCGGCCCATGCCTTCGAGACTCTGGGGTACAACACCCTCGGCAAACGATACGGAGTTAAGGCCGTCAATGTCTTTGAGCGCCCCTTTGAAAAGGTCGACCTCGGTGACGGGATTCGGATCAACTTCAACTCCGACATTCTTCATAGCGATTTCGTCGTAAACATTCCGGTGCTCAAGACCCACGCACAAACCGTGGTAAGCCTTGGAATCAAGAACATCAAAGGGACTCTCGATATCAATTCCAGAAAGAAGTGCCACAGCGCGGACCCAGAGAAAAACCTGCATTTTTGGGTCTCCAAACTCGTGGACGCGCTTCCCCCATCGCTGACCATCCTCGACGGGATTTACACCATCGAGCGAGGTCCGGCCTTCGACGGCAAGGCGAGACGGAGCGATCTGCTCGTCGCCTCCGCGGATATGCTCTCGGCAGACATGGTCGGCGCGAAACTGCTCGGGTACGAGCCGGCAGAGGTGCCCTACCTCGCCCATGCCGCGCGGCACCGAGGACGTCCGCTTGACCTTTCCGACGTAGAGGTCGTCGGAGAAAAGATCGAAGATCTCGCGTCCCCGCACCAGTACGCCTTCCTGTACAACGAGGAAGGGACCCTGCCGCTTTCCATGGTCAAGATGGGAATTCGGGGGCTGAGCTATCCAAAGTACGATTTGTCTCTTTGCACGTACTGTTCCGCACTCACCGGCGCCATCCTCATGTCCATCGCGTTTGCGTGGAAGGGCGAGCCGTGGGACAACGTGGAAGTGCTCACCGGGAAGATCATGAAACCCACGCCGGGAAAGAAGACCGTCCTCATTGGCAAGTGTCTGTACGCCGCGAACAAGAACCACCCGAATATTGGGGAGATGATCGCGGTCAAGTCGTGCCCGCCGTCACCAGAGGCAATCATAGACGCCCTCCAGAAGGCCGGCATCGACATCAGCCCGGAGATCCTGCTCAACCTCGACAACGCCCCCGGCTTCTTCATGCGCAAATACGAGGGGAAGCCGGAATTCGATGACTCCTTCTTCCGGGTGCAGTGACGCGATGCCCGTTCTAAAGAAGTAATCTGAGCAGGCTCTTGCTGAACAACGGATCTCGCCGGGACTCTCCCCAAGAAGTCTCTGGTATCGGCAGCGTGCTTTCGGACGTGTACCAATCTCCTCATGTGCGAGCCCCTCGACACACCAAGTGACAAAAGTCCCGTCCGAATGGAATCGCATTGCTGGACAGGCCTGTTCCGCGGCCCATCCGAGCTCTAAAGGGACTTTGTTTTCGGAACTGCGCATAACTCTCCGGAACCATTGGTCATTTGGAGCACTGGAACGCGCAGCGCATCACCTAGACTGGTATCCGAATTCCTCGAGAAGACGTTTGTTCCTGGTCCAATGAGGTGAGACTTTGACGAAAAGTTCCAGGTGGACCCGGCGGTCGAGAAACCCTTCGATCCTCTTGCGCGCTGCCGTGCCGATCCTCTTGATCGACTTCCCGCCTTTTCCAATGAGTATTTTCTTCTGGCTTTCACGCTCGGCATGGATGTCAGCATGGATAACCACCCGATCACCCAGTTCCTTGAACGCCTCGACCACTACCGCTGTCTTGTACGGTATCTCCTGACCGGTGAGTATTGTCACCTGCTCTCTGATAATCTCCGCCACGAAGAACCTCAGCGGAAGATCGCTTACATCGTCTTCCGGGAAAAGAGACGGACCCGGTGGAAGGAGTTTTATCAGAGCCTGTGTAAGCTCGTCGACTCCGTCACCGTTGAGTGCGCTGAGCGGTATGATTTCCTCGAAGTCGTGCGCTCGAGAGAAGGCATCCATGACAGGCAGCAACGCGGAAGGCTCCACCATGTCGATTTTGTTGATTCCGAGAATGGCCGGGACCCCCGAAGATTTGAGCACTTCCATGATACGCCTGTCGTCGTCTGGGATGCGCGGCGATGGGGTCGTCAGCATAAGCGCGGCGTCGCTGTCCTCCAGCGCCTTGACGGCAGCGTCGACAATGGCCTTGTTAAGAGGAGTGCCCGGCTCGTGAATCCCCGGTGTATCCACGAGGATCATCTGGGCCTCGGGCATCGAGTGAATCGCCGTGATCCTGTTCCTCGTCGTCTGAGCTTTGTGCGTGACGATACACAGCTCCGTCCCGACGATCCGATTCACCAGCGTGGACTTTCCCACGTTTGGCCGTCCCGAAACGGCTATGAATCCGCAACGATGATTCTCGTCGCACGCCGTTGACACCAGCGATTCTCCTTGACCGTTATCCGGTCTCTGGTTTACCATGATTTTATGCTTCCGGAGAGATGCCCGAGCGGCTGAAGGGGCGCGACTGGAAATCGCGTGAATGCCCACAAGGTGTTCCGAGGGTTCGAATCCCTCTCTCTCCGCCAGCCTGTTCTGCCTCCCAGAAGATTCGCAATTACCCTCCGCTCAGTCAACCCCAGCGACTCTGACTTTGGCCAGTCCGTCGCACATCCGAGAAGCGTTAACGAGAACAGACGCTGCAATGAGCCGTCATGGCTGGTGATCAACCAGTCATCCGGCCGTGGCATTGAGACTGTCCCGTTCAAATGCGCCTTCGCCGGTCTCGATGATCGCCCGTGGTGTGGTAACCTGAACTGCCGAAACCGATCAAAATCTCGACAATCGCATTTACCGCTCAACTCGCCTGCTCGAAGACCTCGCCGGGGCCCTCGCTTGACAGTAAAGACACCCGAGACTATACCATTGTGGGGCCCCTTGGGCTCTCCGGAGATTCGATGCTGCAAAATACCTTTTGTCACGTGCCGGGAATAGGTCTCAAGACTGAGCGGAAGCTTTGGGAGAGCGGTATACTCTCGTGGTACGACTTGATGCGTGCGGCCTCAGGAGACTCCCGGCTCAAGAACCTGAACCGGGTCGAGTATTATCTGGAGGAATCGATCAGACGACTCGAAGAGGCCGATTCGGTGTACTTCGCCAGGGCGCTGCCGTCCAGCGAGGCCTGGCGTCTCTTCCCGGAATTTCGCCGTTTCGCGGCGTACCTGGATATTGAGACGACAGGAACCGTGGGGGCGTCGGACCATATTACGACGATAGCCTTGTACGACGGGGAACTGATTTCCCATTACATCTACGGATATAATCTTGACAGTTTCATATGGGACGTACACAGGTACAGGGTCTTTGTCACGTACAACGGCAAGAGCTTTGACATTCCGTATATCAACCGGTTCTTTGACATCAACGTCGGCGGAGCACAAATCGATCTGCGCTTCGTCCTGCACAGTCTGGGGTACAAGGGCGGCCTGAAGGGGTGCGAGAAACAGTTGGGCCTAAAGAGAGAGGGGTTGGACGGCGTAGACGGCTATTTCGCCGTCCTCCTGTGGGACGAATATCGATGCCAAGGGAACACCCGGGCCCTGGAGACGCTTCTCGCATATAACGTACTCGACGCGGTGAACCTCGAGACCCTCATGGTCATGGCATACAACGAAAAACTGGCAGGCACTCCTTTCGCGGATACGCATCTTCTTCCCCTTCCGGAGATCCCCAGAAATCCTTTCGAGCCACACGAGGGGACCATCAAGAGGATCATGAACCGGTTCGTTAGAACGTGACGGCCGCAGCTCCGATATCCTCTCCGCGGGAAGCTGAAACGGCACAGGGAGTGACCAGATGACTCTTGACACCCGAAGCCTGACCCTGCTCGACCGGGCCCTGAAAGAGCTGGAAGGCGGCTTCGGCAACCTGCCGGAATTCGATCCTGGGATTGACGCGGCCGCGGTCGGGGAAGTGCTCATGGAGGTTGCCCGCAGAATGCGGGATAACTACCCCTACCATCACCCCATGTACATCGGTCATATGATCAAGCCGCCGCATCCGGTGGCCCGACTGACGTACATGTTGTCGCTCTGGATCAATCCAAACAACCACTCCCTGGACGGGGGCCGGTGCAGTACCGCCATGGAGAAGGAAGCAGTGGCTGCCATCGCACGGATGATTGGCTGGGACACTCATCTGGGGCACATCTGCAGCGGAGGCACCATGGCGAACCTGGAAGCGCTCTGGATTTCGCGGTGTTTTCATCCGGACAAAAAGATCGCGGCATCCGCGCAGGCGCATTTTACCCAAGAAAGGATCTGCTCAGTTCTCAACATACCTTTCGTGTCGGTTCGGTGTGACCGAGAGGCGCGCATGGATCCCAACGCGCTCGAAGATCTTCTCAAGAGAGAGCAGATCGGAACAGTGGTGGTCACTACGGGAACAACCGCGACCGGATCGGTAGACCGCCTGCCGGAAGTCCTTGAGCTTCAGAAGCGCTATGGGTTCAGGATTCATGCGGACGCGGCGTACGGCGGCTATTTCCTCCTCGCGGACAATCTTGAACCGAGAACACAGGCTTCGTTGGAGGCCCTGGCCCAGGTCGATTCGATCGTCATCGATCCTCACAAGCACGGGCTCCAACCGTACGGCTGTGGGTGCGTCCTGTTCAAGGACCCCGCTGTCGGCAGGTTCTACAAGCACGATTCACCGTACACCTATTTCACGTCGGACGAGCTTCACCTCGGGGAGATCAGTCTTCAATGTTCGAGTCCAGGCGCTTCTGCAGTCGCGCTGTGGGCAACCCAGCGTTTGCTTCCCATGGTCAAGGGGGGCGAATTCGGCCGCGATCTGGCCAAATCGCGACAGGCCGCGCTGGAATTCTCCGAGTTCCTTGGGCAGGACAGTCGTTTTGTCCGTAGATTGGTCCCGGAATTGGACATTGTGGTCTGGACGGTCCGGGGATCGAGTGTGCACGAAAGTTCCCGGCTAGCAAGGAAGGTCTTCCAGGAGGCTGCTGCCGCCAATCTTCACCTGGCGGTGGCAAGCCTTCCCTGCTCGTTCCTCTTCACCGGGGACCGCGAGGCAACGCTCGATCAGGAAGAGGTCGTATGCCTGAGGGCATGTCTGATGAAACCGGAGCATCTTGACTGGATCGATCGTGTCGAGCAAGCCCTGAGCGCGGCTATGGATCGGTCCCTTGACTGAGATGCGTGACAGTATCTTTTCCCGAAGGACGGCTTGAGAAATCTCCCGTCCCCTCTTGCGGAGGGGGGGAACTGGACTTACCTGACATTAGAAGAAGGGAGCGAGGGGAGATTTTCGGAACCGGCCACAGTTGGAGAAAATGAATGACTCAGACCACGGAAAAGGGCCCGGTGCAACTAGGGACCAACGGAAAAAGCGGAGCACGATTTTTTAGCGTCCTCGGATTCCTTGTGCTGGCGGCAACGGTCGTAGGAGCGGTCCTACTTGTAACGCGATCCGACGTTCTTAAGATCCGGGAAGACAAGAGCCTCACCGCCGGGACGGTAGCCATGTCCAAGGGAGAATGGGAAAAGGCGGTAGGCTTCTTTAAGCGCTCACTCAAGGATAATCCTGACAACGCGTTCGCGCGGGTGGCTCTTTCGAGGGCCTATCTTCGGATGGGAAAGCCGGACAGAGCGCTGGAACAGGTCAATGAGGCTCTCAGACTCGATTCTCACAATTACCTTGCCCACGGGCAGCGGGGAATCGTCCAGAAACTGCGGAAGAGGCACGACGAGGCGGCAACCGACTTCTCACGGGCGGTGCAACTGAAACCGGAGTACGTGTGGGCACAGGCGCAGCTTGCAGACCTTTTTAGGAGAAGAGGGGATTTCCAAAAAGCACTCGCCGCTGTGCAAAAAGCCTTGAAAAACAAGCCCGATTATGTGCCGGGCCTGCGCTTGAGCGCGTTGATTCTTACCGACATGGGCAAGTGTAAAGAAGCCTTGGCCGAACTGGAAAAGATCGGGAAGCAGGGGAAAACCGACCCGCAGTGCATCCAGGAAAAGGCGTGGATCCTGCTTACCTGTCCCAACCGAGAGTTCCGCAATCCCGAGCAAGCCCTCCAACTGGCTGATCAGGCCTTCCAGATAACCAAAGGCAAGGACGGGTTTGTCCTGGAGACCTTGGCAGAGGCGCAGTTCCAAAACGGTAATCTCGGCAAAGCCGTCCGCCACCAGTCCAAAGCAATAACCTTGGTCATGCAGCGTTGTCCCGACGGCTCGTGTGTGACGGAAATGCTGGAGAGATTGAAGAAGTACGAGCTTGCTTCCCGACGGGAGACACGGACAAACTACGATGTCCTGCCGATCGACAGCACGTACAGACCTTGATTCGCCGTGGGGAACGGGCGACTCACAGGTTTGCCCATCGACCGGAGGAAGGTAAGGGGAGCGACGAGCGCCCGGGCGAGCGCTCTGGGGGGTGCTGCTTCGAGCCTCCTGCCGACTTTGCTGTGAAACAATCACCAATTCGTTCACGCGAGTGCGCACGCTACGGGTGAGGTGAATGTGAAAAGGGTCCTGATGGTACTTTTTGCCTCTTTCACGCCCTTGCTTGCCGCGTGCGACCTCGGCCCGGAGCAGACCGGGCCTATTGTCTCGAAATTCCGATCATTGGCCAAAGGAAAACTCCGGCCGGCATACGGAGACATGATCGTCATCGGGAGTATTCAGGACGCGTCGGTGCTGCTGCCTGTTCTGGCGCCCGATATGCCGAGCAGGCGCGTAACCGAGCTGATTTTCAGCGGCCTGGTGAAGTACGACAAAGACCTCAGAATCGTTGGCGAACTGGCTGAGCGGTGGGAACTATCCGATGGCGGGAAAACCATCCGTTTCTTCCTTCGCAAGGGCGTGAAATGGCACGACGGCAAACCGTTTACTGCCAGGGATGTGGAACGGACTTACAAGGTCTACGTAGACCCCAGCACTCCGACCCCATATGCCGGTGATTTTCTGCGGGTGAAGCAATTCCGGGTGCTTGACGACCATACTGTGGAAGTTGTGTATGACAAGCCCTACGCGCCTGCCCTTGGTTCGTGGGCAGAAGGGATCCTCCCCGCGCACCTCCTCCCTGAGGGAGCAGAGCTGTCGAACAGTTCTCTCCTCAGAGTGCCGATAGGAACGGGACCATATCGCTTCAAGGCCTGGGTCCAGGGTGAGAAGATTATCCTTGAGGCTAATCCCGACTATTTTCGAGGCAGACCGTACATCAGCAGGATTGTTATCAGGGTGGTTCTCGACAAGGCCACCGCGTTCCTGGAATTGAAGGCGGGCAACCTCGACATGATTGCACTCACACCGATGCAGTTCGCCCGTCAAACAAACTCGCGATGGTTTCGGAAGAATTTCAACAAGTACCCGCACCTGAGCTTCAGCTACACGTACCTGGCGTACAACCTTCAGGACCTGAAATTCACGGACAGGAGAGTCAGGCAAGCTCTCACCATGGGCATGGACCGGGAAGCCATCGTCAAGGTGGTGCTCCAGGGACTGGGGAAGGTTGTGGATGCGCCGTACAATCCGCGCACTTTCTGGTACAATCCCAACGTCCGGAAATTCCCTTATAACCCGAAAAAGGCCATGGAGCTGCTCAAACAGGCAGGGTGGCAGGATACCGACGGGGACAGAATTCTTGACAAGGACGGAAAGCCCTTCGCGTTCACCATCATCACCAATCATGGCGATGACCGGCGATTGAATGCGGCCACGATGATACAAAGCAATTTAAAGCGGTTGGGTATTGATGTCGAGATTCGGACTCTAGAGTGGGCCGCGTTGCTCCACAATTTTCTCTATCGGCGCAAGTTCGAGGCGTGTCTCATCGGCTGGGGACTTGATTATGATCCGAACCAAATCGACAAATGGAATTCCCGAAAGACCGGTCCCCACGACTACAACTGGATGCACTATCAGAACCCTGAAGTGGATCGTCTTTTGGAACTCGGCGTCTCAACCTTCGACGATCGCGCGAGAAAGAAATACTACGACAAATTCCAGGAAATACTCTCTGAAGACCAGCCGTGCACCTTTCTTTGGGTCCACGATGCCCTGCCCGTGATTCACGCCCGTTTCCACGGGATAAAACCAGCCCCGATCGGGATCGACTACAACTTGACTGAATGGTATGTCCCTCGGGGGTTGCAGAAGTATGGCATCGAAGGTCAGGCCACGGCAGCCCACCAATGACTCTACGCGGGCCGGTTGTTTCCGTTGAGGCGGTTCTTGGCCCAGGCCAGCGGGAACTGGCTCAGACGGACCAGCCCCCCTGCGCTGGAGAGGCTCCTCACGCCCCTTCCCATTTCAAAAATAAACTCCTGCATGATGACTCCCGGCTTGACGTCGCCCTTTTCCTTGACATGGCTGAGCAAGTAGATGGAGAAGCACCCGAGAAGGAACGCGAAAAAGAAGAAAAAATCCCAATGGTGAAGCTTGAACGTCTGAAAGCTGACGTCGGAAACGGGGCTTGTCCATTTCAATGTGAGCGAAAGATGCCGTTCCGCGAAGAAATCCGAGAATAGTCCGCCCACTATCGGCGCCAGGCCGGAGGCCAGGGAGTTCGCGATGCTGCTCGTGGCGAGGTACGCGGATGCCTTCTCCCTGGGTGCCAGGCGTATCGCGAGGTTGCTCGAGGCAAGGACCGTCCCTGCAGTTGAGATTCCCATCAGCACGTGAAGGATTATGAGGAGGGGCACGGTCAGTGTGTGCCGCGACGGATGAAGAGTAAAGATCCAGAGGAACGTGCAGATTATGAATAGAGGGCCGCAGACCTTGAGCACGGACTTATTGCTGAATCGATCCATAAATCGTCCCCAGATCCTAATCACGGCAATGTTCGTCAGTTGACTGAGCACGGTAAGGGCCACGACCGCGGACATCTCCAGCTCAATGTCCTTCAGCATGTAGACCGTGAAAAAGGGCGCTGCAAGATTGACGGCAAAGTTCCAGGAAACAATAAACTTCATAAGGTTGCGAAAATTTTCGTCTTTAAAGGGCTCTCTGATAAGCCGGAGGAAGTTGGTGCCGTTGGGTGCCATGCGGGGCTCCGGGATCCCGGCGATAACCCGGACGTTAAACATCCCTGCCAGGAATGCCACAAAAAAAAGCAGCGAGTAGCTGTACGTCTGGTATGCCGGAAATTCGACCTTGACCCAGTCAATATAGAACCCGGCAGCGAGCGCCGCGCTCATGCCCAATCCCGTGGCGAGACTCATGCGTGTCGCGTAGATCGTTCCGCGTTGCGCTCGCGGCACCAGGTCGCGCATCCAAGAACTCCACGCGCATTGGGATACGGCCCCGAACGAGCCCTTGACAACGAGCAGGAAAACCACCGCGGAGATACGCCAGTCATCCGATATGAAAAAGGGGATAAGCGCCACAAAAAGCAACGACGTCCGACTTATGAACGCCGCATACACCGAAATGGGTCGCCTCACCCGCAGTTGCTCGACGAGGTACACTGCCGGAATCTGAAGTATGTGCGTCAAGAAGGGGATTGCCGCCAAAATACCTATGGTGGCATTGTCAGCACCCAACTGCAACGCATAGGCCACAAGGAACGCTCCGCTGGCCAGGGTAACCGTCAACTTCGTGGCTATCCCGTCAAGGGTCACCCCCCGCAAGCCGCTCTTGAGTTCTTCCTCCGTCAAGGTTTCCTTGACTTCCCATGCCATCGACATCACCTTTGTCCGCCCGGTCGCATAGGAAAATGACCGCACCGACGGCCCATTGCGACTCTCTCGTTCCGCTGCACCAAAAGCCAAGGCCGTTCCGCGGAACGGCCTTGGCTTTCCAGTGAAGCCAGGAAGCTATACGCGATTTTTCTCCCTTTTTCAAGAGTTCCTTCCAGTCGGCACGGAGGCCTTGAGTTGGGAAGGCTGAACGTTTTGCGGGGTGAGTTCACCAAAGAGGGCCTTTCGGCAAAAAGGGCCAGCCCCGCGCCCGTCACTTTCGCAAAGGAAAAGGGGCAGTCACACACCGGCATCGGACTTCACTGAAGAAATATCGCTTCTTCAACCGGTCAGTCGCCTCTTTTTTTGTTGCCGATCGAAACAAAGAATGGTGAACTCCCGAATTGAGGTGTGCTGACCTTCGGATGCTAATTTCAGGGACCCGCCGGAGGGAATCCAGAAGACAGGGATCCGCAGGGTAAGGAGCTTCCCGCCATGAAAGTCGCCATTATCTACAACCGGGAAAGTGAGCGGGTAATCAACCTGTTCGGCCTACCGAACCGGGAGAAGTATGGCAAAGAATCGATCAAACGGATCTCGGACGCCCTGAAGAAAGGCCGTCATCAGGTGAAAGCCTTTGAGGGAGACAAGGACCTCATTGACCGCCTCGAGGAGTTCATGCCCCGTGTCGTCAAGGGTGAACGGCCGGGAATGGTGTTCAACATCTCCTACGGAATCCAGGGGCAGGCACGGTACACGCATGTCCCGAGTATCCTGGAAATGGTGGGAATACCCTACGTCGGCTCCGGCCCGGAAGCCCATTCCCTGTCGCTCGACAAGGTCGTCGCCAAGATGATATTCCGCCAGCATGAGGTTCCCACTCCGGATTTCGTAGTCCTCTATGGGCCTGGAGTGGAGCCCCCCCCGTCCCTCAGCTACCCTGCCATCGTCAAGCCCCGCAGTGAGGCGGTTTCCTTCGGTATCAAGATCGTCAATGACGAGGACGAGCTCAAAGAAGCCGCGAGCGCGATCTTTGACGCGTTTCAACAGCCGGTTCTTGTTGAGCAGTACATTGAGGGCAGAGAAATCAATGTCGGCCTCCTCGGGAACGATCCCCCGGTTGCCTTTCCGCCTGCCCAGTTGCTCTTCGGTGAGGGCGGCCCGGCCATCTACACGTGGGAAGACAAGACCCGGCAATCGGGCAGAGAGATCACGGTAGTTTGTCCCGCCCCGCTCGATGATGAGTTGACGCAAAAGGCGCAAGAGATTGCCTTACGTGCATTTTCCGCGCTTGGATGCTGCGATTGCGCCCGAGTGGACATGCGGCTGGACGATGAGGGTAATATCTATGTCCTTGAAATCAATAGCCTTCCAAGCCTTGGAGAGCATGGTTCCTATCTCCAGGGAGCCGCGGCCGCGGGCATGGACTTCGCCGCGTTGGTCAATCGACTCGTGGAAGTTGCCACTGCTCGTTACTTTGGGGTTCCAGCGCCACCCCTGGAACGGACGAGAGCCGACCCGAAGACCGAAATCTTCAACTACCTCGTTGAAAACCGGGACAGGATGGAAGAGCGCACACGAGAGTGGGTGACGCGGTCAAGCAGAACCGCCGATCCGGTAGGCCTTGCCGCCGCGAAGGAAGATCTTCGCAAGATGTTCGCGGATATTGGGCTGCATCCCGCGGACCAATTCACTGACGAGCGAGTTACCTGGACGTGGGAGACAAAGAAGGGCTTTGAGAAAGGTGTGCTCCTCATCGCGCATATCGATGTCCCCCTTGGGACCGAGCTGCCGACCCAGGGATTTCGAAGGGAACCTGAAAGGCTGTTCGGGGAAGGGATCGGTTCATCCCGTGCCCCTCTGGTCATGATGGAATACGCACTCCGAGCTCTGCGGAGGGTACGGCGACTGCATCGAATGCCTCTGGGGGTCCTCTTGTACACGGACGAGGGCCGAGACTGTCGGTACAGCGCACAGATCATGCGGAAGGCGGCCGGCCGGGCAACGCGCGTACTCGTTCTCCGTCCGAGCCTCGATGGCAGATATATTGTTACCTCCAGGCGTGGGCTTCGGACCTATTGGCTCAGCGCGGAAGGCCAAGCCCTGAGTCTCGGCCAGGGCGCCAAGAAAACCAATGTTCTGAGCTGGCTCATTGGTAGACTGGATGCCCTGTCAAGCCTCTCGTCCGCAGAGAAAAGACTTTCCCTATTGCCCGTTGACATCCGATCCCATCGTATTCCCATGAGGGTGCCCCACCAGGCTACTGCCACTGTCTTGATGACCTACCCGGATGAGACGACGGCAGAAGAAACGGAGAGCGCGATGAAGGAAGTGTTGGGTCGAGCATTCCGGTGGCGTCTGGAGAAAGTGGGTGAGAGACCGGCCATGGTTGCCAGGAAACATCTCGTGAGGCCGGCCCAGGAGATTCTCAAGGTCGCGGAGGAATGGGAGATCTCGATCCGCTCTCAGTCGTCCGCCATGCCCTCTGTGGCAGGTCTCGTTCCGGCAACGACCGCGGTGGTCTGCGGGCTGGGCCCGGTGTGCAAGGACATGTACACCCAACACGAATCAGTGGGTCGCAGCAGTCTCATGAAAAGGACCTTGCTGCTCGCCCAGTACCTACTGTCAATTTCTCGGTAGACAGGGAGACCATGGCACCGCAAAAGCAACAGATCGCAGATTCGGAGGCCCTGGAAGAGATCAAAAGAAAGGTCCCATGGCCTCAACGGGTAGCCGCTTCCCCCTACGGCATGGTCGCGACCGCCCATCACTGTGCTACGAAAGCGGGGGTGGAGATTCTTTCTCAGGGAGGCAATGCCGTAGACTCGGCAGTCGCAGCCGCATTCGCGCTCGGGGTGTGCGAGCCTACAGCGAGCGGGCTCGGTGGTCAGACCATGATGCTCGTGTACAACGCGGCGACCCGTGTTACCCTTGCGCTTGACGGATCTTCGCGTGCACCGAACCGGGCCACTCCCGGCAGTCTCGATCGGGAGGAACGCCTCACTGGCCATCGAGCGACGACAGTACCGAGCACGCCGGCTGTGCTTGAGTACGCTCGGAGTACGTTCGGAACGATGGCACTCGCGGACCTGTTGGCCCCGGCCCGCCGACTCGCGGAGGAGGGATTCGCAGTCAGCGAACTCTTCCACATGATCGCCAGACGGGAACTCAGGAAGCTCAAGCAGGGATCTGCCGGATCATTTTTCCTCACGAGTTCAAAGCGCCCCCACCCCCTAGGATCCGTACTTCGCCAACCGGTCCTTGGTCAGACCTTGGCAAGGCTTGCCGAGAGCGGGATCGAAGATTTCTATACAGGCGCCATTGCACAGGAGATCTTCGAGGATATGAAAGACAACGGCGGTCTGTTGCACCTTGACGATCTTGCACAGATCCCGTGGCCTATGGAAAGGCGACCGATTGCCATGCGGTTCGGTACGTACCGGGTGATAACCTTTCCTCCGCCGGGAGCGGGACGAACTCTCATCGAGATGCTCAAGATACTTAGCCACTTTCCTGACAAGCAATGGAATGCCGATACCCCGTCGGGCGCGCTCCTCCTTGCGGAAGTCATCCGACGAGCAAATCTCGACCGACGGGACCGCCCTTTCGATCCGAACTTCTACCCACAAACGGAAGACAGACTCATGCTGAGTCCCAAGTATTCCAAACTTGCAGCGGGTCAAATCCGGCGGCGAGTTCGGATCAAGGGAGGAGGCGACACGACACACCTTTCCGTCATGGATCGTCACGGCAACGCGGTGGCTCTCACCCAATCGATCGAGCGAGTTTTCGGCTCCTTCGAGGCATCACCCAAGCTCGGCTTCCTGTACAACAACTATATGAGCGCATTCGAATACAAGGACATCTCGCACCCCTATCACCTGCGTCCCAATGCGGTGCCCTGGGCAAGCGTGGCCCCCACCATAGTTGTTCGCGCAAAGCGCCCGTGGGCCGTTCTCGGCTCACCTGGGAGTGAACGCATCGCGTCGTCGGTCCTGCAGGTGCTGCTCCGCTTGAGACGTCAACCACCCTACGACGCAGTAGCCGGCCCGCGATTGCACTGTTCGATTCGCGGCAAGGTCTCGCTTGAGGCGTCTCGAATGAGAGACGATATCCCTGCAGTGCTGCTTGAACGAGGGTTCGAGGTCGACCGCAGGGATCCCTATTCGTTCTACATGGGGTGCGTTCAACTTGTCATACACGAGGGCAAGGAATTCATCGGCGTTGCGGATCCCCGCCGTGACGGGTCAGCAGGGGGCCCCGAGAAATGAGACTCCCCGTCCTGATGTCGGTCCCTCACGCGGGCCTCGTAACACCCCCTGAAGTGGTCCCCCTCAGCCTGCTCAGCCCTGAAGAGATCGCCGCGGACGGAGACGAAGGCGCTTCAGAGGTATACGCTCTGGAGCAGGTTGTCACCTGCTTCGTCACCACCGACATTGCCCGGGCTTTCGTGGACCTCAACAGATCGGAAGATGACCGAAGCCGGGACGGTGTCGTGAAGACCCACACGTGCTGGAACGTTCCCATCTACCGGGAGCCGCTCAACGAAGAAGTCACCGAGGCACTGCTCGCTACATATTATCGTCCCTATCATGAGCAATTACGGAGAAGCGCGCGGGATATGAAACTCGGTTTGGACTGCCACACCATGGCCGCACACGCGCCTCCCATCGTTCAGGTTCCGGGAGAGGAGCGCCCTCATCTGTGCTTAAGTAACGCGGATGGAACATGCCCCCAGGAGTGGTTGGTCATGTTCGCTTCCTGTCTGGAACGGGCATTCGAGACCGAGGTGAGTATCAACGATCCATTCCGAGGCGGGCATATCATCCGTGCTCACGCCGCGGAGCTACCGTGGATGCAACTGGAGCTTTCCAGGGCGCCCTTCCTGTCCAACGAAGATAAACGGCGGCGCCTTCAGAACTCATTGGAACAGTGGTTCAGACGACTGTAGACATCAATATTTGAGGCTTGCGTGCGTATGAACAGGTGAGATTTTCCTTTCCCCAACCCCGGTCCCAGGCGAAGAAGCTGCAATTCCCGTATGGCGAACCGGACGGGAGAGGGATCCTTTTTTCGGAAAGGGCCACAGTGAACATTTCTTCAGGAACGAAACGGCATCATGGTTCGCGGTGTCCTAATGCAATGAGTTTCCGTTCTATGGCCTCGTCGAGTCTCCGTTGCCAATCACCCCACTGGGTCCGCAAATCCTCCAGAGTGGCGAACAGTTCATTCCACTCGTTTCGGTCCTCCCGGTGATCCTCGCCGGTCATTGCAGCTCCTTCGGGGGCCCGGATTTCATGCATCCGTTCCGTCAACCGCCGCACCTGCTCTTTTATCTCCCTCATGTGGCCGAGGATCGCATGTTCGTCTCCGCTGACGATCTCCTTGGAAGGGCACACAGCGCAGAAGTCCACTGGAACAGCGTCCTCTGCGCCGCTATTTCCGGCCACGCTAATACCGCCATGAGTCTGTTCGGTCATGGGGCTTACCTCCTCGTGCTCGCTACTCGTTTAGTAATCATCGCAAACCGGTCTGTCAAAGCATACGCCTGATAGGACGGCGTTTCGCACACTGGCTTCCCGCCCATCCATCGGTCTTTGCGGTCTCGCTACCGGCACAATGCAGGTCCTGGCAACGCCGACCATTGTCGGAGGATGTCTGGGCAGCCCGGCGGTGCCGCCCCCGAGTTCTCGGAATGTGTCACGGGACTTACGAAAGGGAGTCGCAGTACCTCAAATGACGCTGTTTCATTCGCAGCAGGACCCATAAAGGGTCAGACGCTCTGGAGATCAAAAAACCCCCTTTAAAAAAGGGGGCGAGGACGTATTTGCAAGGCTGATCGTCACGCGGCTAAATGTCACTTCTTTGAAAGGACATTCCGCTGGAGATGTCCAGCGAAAATCCGAGGCACCCCTCGAGGGCCTGCACTTACCGGTTCGTCACGGGAATGGTAGGTCAAGCCTACTCCTGGAGCGGGAGCCGGATGGTAAAGGTAGTGCCTTTACCTTCTTCGCTCGATACCTCGACCTCTCCGCCGTGGTTTTGGACGATGCCGTAGCTCACGGCCAAGCCCAGGCCCATGCCGGTCCCTTCGGTGGAATCCTTGGTCGTAAAGAAGGGATCGAAGATCTTGTCAATCATGCTCTCGGGCATGCCACAGCCTGAATCCTGGAACTCGGCTACGGCCCAGCCGTTTTCCGCGCGGGTCTTGATGGTAAGCGTTCCTGATCCGTCCATTGCGTCTATGGCATTCATGACGATATTCATGAAGACCTGTTCCATCTGGCTCTGATCAAGTACAACCTCGGGCAACTCGGTATCGTATTCCTTGACCAGTTCGATTCCAAAGAAGCGCTGCTGGTTCACAATAATCTTCAGTGTTTGTTCGATCACCGCTTCAAGGTGCTGTGGCTTCTTCTGGACAGGAGTCTCTCGGGCGAAGTCAAGAACTCCCTGCACGATCCCCCGGATCCGAGTCGTTTCCCTGACGATGATTTCAAGGTCCTTGCGGGTCTGCTCGTCGTCCTTGAACTTCCTCATGAGCAGAGAAGCGAAGGTGAGCACGCCCGTCAGAGGCTGATTGATCTCGTGCGCTATGCCCGCGGAGAGCTTGCCGAGCGAAGAGAGCTTTTCAGACCGCAGAAGGTGCCGCTCAAGCTCCTTGATTTCGCGAATGTCCGTAAAGACTCCGACTGACCCGGCTTCCTGTCCGTGCTCGTACAGAATGGCCGCGGAGAGATAGACCGGAATCCCTCTCCCCTCCTTGTCGACGACGATGACTTCCCGTTTCTTAAGAGAGCCTTTGCCGCCTTCCTCATCGGACCTGAGCCACTTCATCACTTGCTTGGCGACGCCAGGCTGGTAGACCTTTACGATGTTCATTTTTCCGAGGACTTCGTCTTTCGTGTAGCCCAGGAGCTTTTCCGCCGCCGTGTTGAAGATCACGATCTCGCCGCCCTTGCGCACGGAGACGATCGCATCGGGCGAATTCTCGATGAGATTCTCACGGAAGCGGTACGATTTCTCAAGCTCGACATTGGCTTCCCGGACAAGGGTTTCGAGTTTCTCGGTATACTCTTTGAGCTTTCGTGCAAGGGCCCTTCTCTCGAGGGAACGCTTCAGCGCATGAGTGAGCAGATCATCGCTTACCGGCTTGGCAAGGAAGTTCGACGCGTCCTGCCGCAGACATTGAATCGCCATATCCATGTCGCCATGGCCGGTAACAATGACAACCTCACTATCCTTATCCATTTTCTTTATGCGACGCAGTACTTCGACTCCGTCCATGCCGGGCATTCTCACGTCAAGAAGAACGACCTCGGGCGATTCCTTTTCGTACGCCTCGATAGCCGACGGACCGTCTTCCGCGGTAACGACATCATGGCCGTCAGCCTGCAGGGTCATTCGCATCATGTTGCGAATGCTCTGTTCATCGTCAACAACCAGTATTTTCGCCATATTCGGTCTCCACTTATGCCGAAAGGACGGGGAACGTGAGCTTGAAGCACGCACCCCGTCCCGCTACATCCACAAGATCGATCATACCTTGATGCTCCTTTACAATACCATAACTTATGGAGAGTCCTATACCGGTTCCTTCTCCTACCTTCTTCGTGGTAAAGAAGGGCTCGAATATTCGGGGTCTTACTTCCTCGGGAATGCCGGGACCGGTGTCGCAGAAGGTAACCACCACGCGATCGTCCTCGAGGTAAGACTCGATCCTGAGCATTTTTTGGTAGGATTCTCCGGACTCTTTCTCATACCCGATCATTGCGTCACGGGCGTTCACCACAAGATTCATGAAGACCTGTTCCAGTCTGTTCCTGTCACCGAGAATCTCGGGAAGCGTGTCGTCCAAAGAGACGTCACACCTGATCCCACTCTTCTCGAGCTGCACTTTGAGCAGGGTAAAGACGCCTCGTATCGCCTCGTTTACGGTAATGGGAATCATCTTCGCTTCGGCCTTGCGTCCGAAGGTCCTGAGGTGCTTGATGATGTGAGAAGCCCGGTCCACGTTGGCGTTCAACTCCTCCGCAGTGCTCTTCAGATCCTCCTCCGAGACCGGAAGTCCCCTGGTAACGCATTTCATCAGATAGTCGGACGCGATTTTCATCACATTCAAGGGCTGATTCAACTCGTGAGCCACGCCGGTGGCCATTTCTCCCAAGGTTGCCATCTTGGCAGTCTGTGCCAACTGGGCTTCCTTCTCCAGTTTCTCTGTGACGTCCCATGCCGCAGCAATGATAGCGGGCTGGTCCTTCCAGTCGGTGAGCCTGCAATGCAGGTTGATGAGGAAGACCGATCCGTCCTTGCGCTTTTGCTGAAACACGGGAAGTGGAGATGCCGTGTCGTTGCAACGCACTTTGAAGAGCTTCATGTCCCCGTACTGGGTGCTGGGAAAGGCCAAGTCCCAGAAGGTCTTTTCCAGGAACTCTTCCCTCGAGTATTGGTATTCCCGCTCTGCGCCCTCATTGACGTCGAGGATTCGCATGTCGTCCGCGTCGAAGACGAACATGGGAGACGGCCCGTTATCAAAGAGGAAACGGTATTTCCTTTCCGAGTCTCTGAGCCGCGCCTCGGATGCACGTAAATAGGCCAGCATCCGGTAGAAGGAAGTCCTGAGCTGTGCGATTTCGTCCCCTCTCACACTGGGGATCTCACTGTCCTCGTCTTTTTCGGGCACAGCCCCTTTCGCCTGAAGAGCCTTTCCAGCTTCGCGGCTTATCTGATCGGCTCGTTCGGTCAGCTCCCGGAGGGGAAGTGTGATCTTCTTGGATATCATCTCAATGAACGCCCAGATGATGCCGACGACGACGATACTGGCCACCAGGTGAATGATCTTGATATTGGTAATGACCGCGGGGTCACCCTTCAAGCGTGGGAAGATAACGATCTGCAAAAGCGCGCCGATGAGGATGACGCCTCCTACAGCCACGACCAGCGTGCTGACGAGAATCCTGTTTTTGAAGGAAAGGAAGAATCCGGTAACAGGTTTCGGTTTGAGCTTGTCCAGCCCGTTTCGCCCATTGGACGTGCCGCGCTGTTCACCATAGGTTGCTTCGAAGAGATCGATTGGGGATCGGTTTTCCGCCATTCGAGCCAGCTCCCCGCGCTCGTTCCGTTTCCGAGGCGCATCAAAAAGGGCAAGATTCGCCGTCACCCCGACGTGCTCGCGAAGGGTGACGGTGGACTCCGTTACCCGGGTGGAGATGATCACCCCCACCGACGTTGATACCGATGTCGGCTTCCGGCAACGGGCTAGAGCATCCCGTCCTTATCAAAATAATCCCACAGGTCGTCTCGCAGGGCTTCGTATTCGTCCTTCACATCTTCATAGGAGCGTGCGTTCTCAATCGCCATCGCAACCTGTTCGGCAAAACCGTAAAGAAATTTAGTGTCCTCATCGGAAAACTCGCGACGCTCGGCAGTGTAGACCCGGAGGGCGCCGATAACTTTGTTCCGGACGATAAGAGGAACGCCCAAAATGGACACGACTCCCTCACGCATGGCCTCTCGAGGATACTGAACCCTTGAGTCGGTCGATACGTCCTCGACCCACACGTGCTTCCCCTCCATGAGTTCTCCGCCCATGCTTTTGGAGGAATCCAGCGGTCCTTTGTCTACGTAGTTCTTGCTCAGGCCGTGATGCGCGAAGATCCGGAGCTTCTCTCGTTTGCTATCGAGAAGACTCAGGGTGCTCCCTTTGACCTTCATAACCTTGACAACGCCCTGAACGATGAGGTCAAGAACCTCTTTGAGATTGAGCGTAGAAGCGACGGCGGTCTTAACTTCTGCGAAGGTGTCTTCACGGTAACGCCTTTCGAAACGCTGTTTCCTATCCTCCATGACCTTGTCGAGAAGAGCCACCAATTCGTCGGGGGTAAACGGCTTCTTGATATAATCCACTACGCCCAGTTTCATGGACTTGACGGCCGTGTCGATAGTT
This sequence comes from uncultured Syntrophaceae bacterium, assembly GCA_964497585.1. GTDB lineage: Bacteria > Desulfobacterota > Desulfomonilia > Desulfomonilales > Desulfomonilaceae > CAZCDS01. The sequence continues at coordinate 162,420 of CAZCDS010000003.1, read as the reverse complement.
CCGTATCCAGTCAGAACGATCATGGAGAGATCCGGATCGACCTCGACGAGAGCCTCCATGGCCTGCAGACCATCCATCCCCGGCATCTTCATGTCCGTGATCAAGATATCGAAGCCGCCTTCCTTGAGTGCTTCGATAGCCTCCTCGCCCTTCAGACATGTCTTCGTCTCGTAGTTCTCTTCCCCGAGTACCCGGGAGACGCTTTCAAGAACGACCTGCTCGTCATCCAGGACCAGAACCTTCCCTTTCTTTTTGTCCATCTTTTCCCTCTCCCCAAGAGTCAGGGCCTTCAGCCGATGCCGGAATGCCCCGAAATTAAATCAGCCCCTGTGCCGTGGGGGTCTGTTCAAACGGTCAGGCCGGCTGCAGTTGACCGAAGAGCCAGCCGTCCCTTCCGGGCCCTACTGTACCCCGGGAAAATGCTTCTTGAGTCCCTCGACGTCGCTGCGAACCTTTTCGTACGACATTGCGTTTTCGAGCGCGCGAGCCGCCTGTTCCGCGAACTTCTTGAGAATATCCAGCTCACCGTCATCGAGAGTTTTCCTGTCTCCGCTATAGAGCCTCACCACTCCCAGCGCCGCATCTTTCACTTTGAGGGGAATGGAGAGGATTGCCACGATTCCTTCTTTCCTGGCTTCCTCCGGATACTGTAACCGTTCGTTGAACTCGGACTCGTCGATGAGGTCGGGCTCTCCTGCTTCGAGGAACTCGTCGAGGGCATCGGAGACAGCAAGGACGCCTTTGTCCAGGTAGTCCTTGCTCAGCCCTCTGGATTGGACGAGATCGAGTGTCCGGGCTTTCTTGTTGTAGAGCAGCAGCGCGCTCCCTCTCATCCTCACCAGTTTGACCATGCTTGTGCTGATAAGCTGGAGAATCTCCTTAAGATCGAGACTTGCGCTGATTGCCCGTTCCGCTTCCGAAAAGGTTTCTTCGATATCCTTATCGCGGCGCGCCTTGCGAACCTGTTGCAGGGATCTTTCCACCGCGGCCACGAGTTCGTCGGGAGTGAAGGGTTTGGGAAGATAGTCCAGCGCACCCAGTTTCATGGACTCCACCGCAGATTCCACCGTGGCGTAGCCGGTGAACATGAGGACTCCACAGAAGGGATGATCTCTTGCAACGGCCTCAACCGCCTTCATGCCGCTGTCGTCAGGCATCATGAGATCGGTAAGGACCAGATCATATGACTCTTTGCTCAACAGGTCCAGCGCTTCCGACACCCTCAGCGCCCCGTCCACACGGTATCCTTCTTCCTTGAGAATTCTCCCCACGCTCTCATGGACGATCTGCTCGTCGTCGATAACCAACAGAGTGGCTTTCGGTTTTTCGAGGGCGCTCATTAGAACCTCCTTCTATCACAGTAGACTTTATCTGAAATCGGAAGCCGATGGCAAACCGAGATATTCCCGGCCGCGGCCGGCGTGCTCACGGGCTCTCCTTTCCCGCGGGCGCCAGTTTAACGTTACATACCGTCGTATTCTCCCGGAATAGCTTGTAAACCCCTATACCCGGAAAATTCGTGGGCACGAACACCATCCCCGGGCTCAATACCTCGGAGAACCGGGCGTACGCCACGAATGAACCGGCGGGAGACGCGACTTCGACCGGATCACCTTCCTCGAGTCCCAATGCTTGGGCGTCCTGCGCGCTGATCTCCACGAATCCGTCAGGACACAAGCCGAGCAGATTCGCGGACCGGGTCGACATCGAACCAAAATGGTACATGGATCGGCCTGCCATCATCTCAAAAGGATACTCTTGGGCATCTCGTTCGGTAGGACCTTCGATAGTCCTCACCGGCGCAAACGCGTAAGGCCTGCCGCCCCGCAATGCGTCCGCTGCCTCGGGGAACGGGTGGGCGATCACTCCGTCATCTCCCAGATCCCTCCACCGGAGCCCTCTATAAAAGGGTATGGTGAGGGCCATCTCTCTGAAGATGTCTTCCGCGCTGAAATAGCCCATCGGTTTGCCCATGGCGCCGGCTATCTCTTCCATGATGTTCCAGTCGGGTCTCGCTTCTCCGGGCGGGGATACTGCCGGATTGAGCCTCTGGATACGGTGTTCAATGTTCGTCATGCTCCCCTGCTTCTCCGCGAAGGACGCAGCCGGAAATACACAGTGGGCCAGCGCAGCCGTCGGACTGAGAAAGTTCTCATTTACGACTACCAGTTCGGCCTTTTCGAGGGCTGACGCCAACCGACCGGCGTACGGATAATCGGTGAGCGGATCCGCTCCCGCCAAGTACACGGCTCTCACATCGCCAACTTCGAGGGCTCGGACCATCTCCGACGCGGTCAGTCCCTTGGTGTACGGGAGTTCCGATCGCCAAACCCGTTCGAAGAGATCCCTTGCATTGGCCGCATCCTGGTAGCCGGGCAGGTATTCGGGCAAGAGTCCCATGTCACACAGTCCCAGGATGTTGCCCTTTTCGAATATGGGATAGATCCCCGCGCCCGGCTTTCCCATGTTGCCTGTGAGAAGCGCCAGGTTGGCCAGGTTCATGGCGCATTGAAGGCCGTCTTCCTGCTGGATGACGTCGCCGCCGAAAATGATGCAGGCGCTATCGGCCTGGCCGATCATCCGGGCCGCTTCTCTCAGAAGTTCCTCTGGGACACCGGTCCTCTTCAGAATGCCGCCAAGAGATATCTTGTCAAGCAGGTTCTTCATGGGGAGGAAATGGGTCGTCTGAGCCCGCACGAAGTCTTCATCCCAGAGATCCATGTTCAGGATCAGTTTCATTATCCCCAGGATAAGGTCACTTTCTGAGTAGGGACGGATCCTGAGCCGTATCTTGGCGAAGGGATCAAGGCTCGTACCACGGGAATTGGCCACGATCACGTTGCTGTCGTGGCGGCGAGCCGCTGCCTTGATCTTCCAACCAAGCGCGGGTGTTTCTTCGAGAGGATCGATGCCGACGACAAACATCGCGCCGGTCTGAAGTAGCTCATCGAGCGTATGAGTGGTGCCCTTGATCCCGCAGGTCAGCTCGAATGCTCTCTGAACCCTCAGGACGGTGAATCGGGCCTCGCTGTCCACATTGTTCGAGCCGATCACCGACCTGAAGAATTTCTGGAACGCGTAGCAGTCTTCATTGGTCAGCCGAGGAGAAGCGAGACCGGCGACGCTCTCGGGACCGGATTCCTCAATTATCTCGCTGAGCCTTCCCGCCACGAACCCTACCGCCTCTTCCCATGACGCAGGCTCGAGTTCCCCGTCTTGCCGAATCAGCGGCGTCCGCAATCGGTCTTCACTGTGGACCAGGTCGAATCCAAATCGCCCGCCCACGCAGAGGGTTCCGCGATTATGCGTTTCCATGTCGGTGGTCACCCGGAGGATCTCGTCGCCCTTGACATTCAATTGCAAACGGCACCCGGCAGAGCAAAGCGGACAAATACTGTCGACCTTTCGCAGTTCCCAGGAACGGGCCCAGCGCCTCGAGACCTTATTGGACATTGCGCCGGAAGGGCAGGCCTCCACGCATTCGCCGCAGAAATCGCATCGAAGGACGGGACCGTGCGTCGGTTCGATTCTCGCGTCGTACCCCTCTCCCCTGAGGGTCAGCGCGCTCGCACCGATGACCTCATGACAGACCTTCACGCACCGCAGGCAGGTGATGCAGAGATTCTGATCGTACTCGATGAGCGGCCAGTTCCGTACCACTGGCGCGTTGCGTATGGCCAAGGGGAAATCAGTCCCATAGATTCCCAGTCTAAATGTGAGGTTTTGGATGTCACACTCCCCGCCGGCCGGACAGGTGGGACAATCCAGCGGGTGATCCATCAGGATCAGTTTCATGACTTCCGACCGCATGGTCCTGAGGCGAGGCGTATCCGTGCTCACCCGCATTCCTTCTTTAGCAACGGTGTTGCACGCGGTCATGGGACGGTCGATCCCTTCAATCTCCACAACACACAGCCTGCACGAGTCCGAAGGGCTGATCTTGGGATAATAGCACAGAGTGGGAATCCATATCCCCGCTTCCGTGGCAGCTTCCAGTATCGTTGCACCTTCCGGAACCGCAACTTCGATGTCGTCTATAGTCAGCACGGGCATGTCTTACACTCCGCTGGTTTGATGAGCGATCTGCTCCAAAGAGAGATATCGTTATTCACAGGCCGACCTTCGCGAAATTCACGTCCCCCATTTCTGTCAGTCCCGGAGAGCCGCCATCACCACGTGATAGCATCGTAGGCACCGACTTGACTCGACGAACGAGGTGTACTGGGTAAACCCAGCATCCACTTCCTCGAAGGTGGATACTCGTTCGCGCATGTCGAGCTTGCGCAGGGGGGTATCGGATTTCTCGCGTGACTCCGGCCTCGGAGTAACAAAAATCTTGCGATCCCTCTCTATCTCGTGGAGGATTGCTTCCATATTCAGCTCATCCATTGCCGGCTTGGAACCGGTGAGATATTCGTGCATGGCTTGAGCAGCCCGCTTCCCTCCCGCGCATCCGTGCACGACTGTCAATGGACCGGTGACTGCGTCGCCCGCGGCAAAAACGCCGGGCCGCGACGTCATCATGGTTACTTCGTCCACACTGATGGCTCCGCGCCGCGTTATCTCTATTCCTTCTTCCGGAGATACGAAATCAAGGCTCGCCTTTTGACCGATCGCGGGAATGAGGGTATCGGCTTCCATATCGAATTCCGATCCTTCCACCGGGACGGGACGCCTCCGTCCTGACCGGTCGGGCTCTCCCAGCTCCATGCGAATACACTTGACCGCGGTGATCCTTCCTTCCTGGGCGATGACCTCAATGGGCTGGGTGAGGAAATGGAAATTGATCCCCTCCTCGATCGAGTCCTCCACTTCGTGATGATCCGCGGGCATCTCTTTCTCGCTCCTCCGATAGACGATGTTCACTTCCGCGGCGCCCATCCGCAGACAGGTTCTCGCGCAATCAATGGCGGTATTCCCGCCGCCCACGATAATCACTTTGTCTCCGACGGTAACGTCTTTCCCCAGATTGATGTCCCTCAGGAAGTCGATGCCGCCCTTGAATACGCCCTTGAAGCCTTCGTCTTCACCCTTGATTCCGATCGGTATCGAGCTGTGCGCGCCTACCGCGAGGAAGACCGCTTTAAAGCCCCGTGCGAAAAGATCCTCGATGGTTAGATCTTGCCCGAGCCGCACTCCCTCTTCGAGTTCGACACCAAGACCCAGAATGATGTCGATCTCCCGAGACAGCACACCTCTCGGTTGCCGATAGGGCGGGATCCCCACCCCGACCATTCCTCCCGTAACGGTCAGCGCTTCGAAGATCGTCACTCTGTGTCCGAGGCGATTCAGGTAGAAGGCGGTAGCCAGGCCGGCCGGACCTGCACCGATCACCGCAACCGGATCCCCGGTGAGTTCGACTTTGTCCAACGGAGGCTGCAATTTGTGGTCCATCTCGTAGTCCGCGGCCACCCGCTTGAGAACTCTAATGGGAATCGGGGCAACGCCTCTGTTGGCCAACGTACAGGCCGTCTCACAGGGAGCGGGACAGACTCTCCCCGTGACCCCCGGAATCGGCATGTTTTCTCTGATGATTTGCAAAGATTCCGCGTACCGGACTTCCTGGAGCATCTCCACGTACCCGGGGATGTTGATGTGACACGGGCAGGCGGCCATGCAAGGAGCGGAAAGCTTCGCGACGTACCGGAACGGGCTCTCGGGAATCCCTGACTCCACCGCACGGAGGAAATCATCCTTGAAGTACTTCAGACCATCCTTGAGCAACTCACCGGAACTCTGGCATACCGAGCATTTCGCGGACGTGTCCAACACATCGGCGACTCGCTCAAGAAGAGCCAGATCGGCCTCTTCCCCTTCCCCCGCGGCAATCTTGTCCAGCGTCACTAAAAGCATCTTCGTGCCTTTGAGGCCGGTCAGACATTTTCCGCAGCAGTACTTGGCTTGAATTTGGCTGACATATTCACGGACCATTGCCGCGTAGTTGAAGTCCTCTCCAAAGACAAGAACGCCCTTGCCGCACATTACAGCCGCAAGATTTTCCGGCAATTTTTCGGCCTGCAGAAAAGCTCCGTGCTCTGGTTCCGCGGTGGCTTCGGTTTTCATGCGGCGATCTATCTGTTCGTCGCCCCATCGCCCAAAAATCATCTGCTTCATAGGGGGTCCTCCGGACTCGTGAAAGAATCGATTCGTTGTGTTCCCTCTAATATCCTCTATGAGGCACGCTCATGAAAGCCTTTTCCCCAACCGGCACCGTTCCGACGAGCTCCATTACCCAAGAGCCACCTCGATCGCGGAACGCCTACGCCTGACGAGAGAAAGCTGATTGTGCCCGGGATGGATGTTGAGATTCTCAGGGGACGTCAGGTCATTCCCCTGATTTCGTACGGATACTATCAAAAATGAGGAGATCTGCTCAAGGGTTTCACGGGATTTTCTCCCCATTTCCGAAAAAAAAGTGCGAGAGAGAGCGCGTCGATCCAATAGCCATGGACAAAAGACTCCTGCGCGAAATCGAGTAAGGTCCTCCGCTTGTCCGCGAATCTTGACGAAATTAGTCAAAAACCTTGCACACTGGTCTCCGCCTTGGTATTCTTAGATTAGGGCTACCTGGTGAAAGTTCCCTGTTCGCCCGGAAGCGAGTGCTCGCACCTTCTCCTGTGATTCTTGACCCTTTTTCACGTGGTTTCCGAAGCAGCACAAGAGACCAAACAAGAAGCGGACTCTACAGCGGTTTGTGAGGATGAAGGGTAGTTCCGGCAGAAGAGGAGAGCGGTTGTCTGTCGTCGGCTCCGCGAGGCGGCGACCCCGGCCGACCGGGTGGAGCCGGCGATCATGCTGACCTGGCAAACGCACTTCCGGGAGCCAGTCTCTCGTCGCGGAACGGATACAGTGACCAGGGCTAAACCGGGGTCACTCCGTTCACCCGTCCCAGGCGAACAGAGCGAAAGGAGGATGCTATGCCAAAGTATCTGACATTACATCACGAGACCAGTGTGGACAAGGTGACTCTTGAGTCGAGATGGACCGAAATCGCTCAGGACCTGAGAGCAGAGTGGAAGGTAACCTTGTACAATCTGGCCCAGGGCAGACGATTCTGTGAATGGGACGCAGCCAACAAGGAAGTCGTCGAGGAAATTCTCGGCAAGCTAGGCATCAAATGGACCGAGATTCTTGAGGTTGAGACGACCGTCCCCTCTGCATGGCGTCTCTGGGAACTGGAATCCGGCAGGGAACTCGCCCAGCGTGTGTAGGTGAGGAGGACGTCCGGCGACCCGGGGTCAAACTCCCTTTCATAGCGCAAAGCGCGAATAGGGCAGTTCCTTGAACACCGATCCGGACCGCTTATGAACTCCAGGACCCATGGAGGCAACCATGGCGCATTATCTTTCTATTCATCATGAGCCCACAGTCACCAGGGACAAGGTCGAGTCCAGGTGGATTGACCTGGCCAATGAAAGAAGGGCTATATGGGTCAAGACCTGGTTCAATCACGATCTCGGCAAACGATTCTGTTGGTGGGACGCGCCGGGGGCGGAAACGTTGGAAACGGTTTTTCGGGACCATGGGGTCACCTGGGAAGAGATCATCAAGGTCGACGTGACGACCCCGAGCGATTGGAGATGGAGAGAAGACTGAACTTCTGCGGATTTCGAGGATGCAATCCCGCCGAGACCTTTCAGTAGGAAGGAACTTCCCGGAAAACTCCTCTGAGAGTTGGCTTCAATACTGCACGCGGATCTTGAAAAGGGGGATTTCTTCCCTCTTCCCTTTCACTTTGACCTTTCCCATGTACGCAGCGTCAAAATCTTCGGGTAGGCGTTTGCGCGTCTCTTCACTGACGAGAATGTCGCAGGCAAACTATTTGGTCATTCCCTGGATACGCGAGGCAAGGTTCACCGCATCGCCGACCATTGTGTAGGAGAGCCGTTGAGGGCTTCCGATGTTTCCGGCAAGCACCTCGCCTGTATGAATTCCGATGCCGTGTTTGAATGGCGTCATCCCCTGAACGAGCCACTCTTCGTTGAGCCGTTCCAGTTGTCTCCTCATTTCAAGTGCCGCTCTGACCGCCATTTCGGGATGATTCTTGATGTATGCCGGTGCGCCGAAGGCCGCCTCGATCTCGTCGCCGATGTACGGGAGTACAAGCCCTCTGAATTGAATGAGAGGAGGGATTGACACTCAACAGATCTCTCCATCGTCAATCGTCTTCGGTGCCGGCTGAGCGCGTACAGCCTGAAAGGCAACGCCACGCAGACTTCGATCACGAGATCTCTCAGGACCTCGAGATTCCCGAGGCCCTCCAGAACCGGTCGGACCTGCACACCGTAGAGTGCCAGGAGGGAAGCACACCCCAGATAAAGTGCAATTATCCTTAACACGAGACCCTTACCGCCTTCTCGCACCGATTTTCCCAAGGGACAACGCATTGGGATTTCAGCCCAAGTGGTCAGACCTGTTCGCCTGGTGGCGATATTACCGTATGGAGCTCTTTTTCGCCAGGAGCGTGCAACAGTTGTGTGTCAGGTCGGGGGGTTCCTTGACAGCGAGTTGTCTGCCCTGGTACACTACATTATCGGGGATCAGGTCACTTCTCGTACGAGACAGGAACATTTCGAACCCCAGAGGGTGCGGCCCTTCGAAGATCAGACCGGCTGGGAATCGAAGGTCAGTGCGGACCGAAAGTCGTAACCGTTCTCCGGGACCAGGGGACGGGAGAGCGGATGATACGGATTGCCCAATGAACCCTTTTGAGCTTTTTGAGTCACCTGAGGTATACAAGGTCGTCATGCTTTATTTTTCTCGTTCCCGCGGCCTTGCCATCGTTGGCCGCCATGCCGCCGCGGATCGCGTGGAAGTGATTCAGCTCTCCGGAGAAGTTGATCCTCAGACGGGGAATTTCGTGGCGTTGGATTACACGGGCCTGACCAAGAAGGAGGAATCGCCCGTTATTACCAAGAATGATTTTGAGAAACTGGTCGCCTTTATCGAAGCTAAGATAGATGATCAGACCAGGATGAGCGTGGTGGAGCCCGAGGCAATCAGGTCGCTGCGCTCCCGGAGCACTTCCTCGGAACCCAGCAACTACATTCAGTAGAAACCTCCCTTCCCATCCGAATCATGCTTGTCCGAGACGAAGGAGTAAGCCATAGTAGGGCATCCTTGTCACCGCGCGGCAGGGAATCTCTCCTGACGCGCAGGCGACTATCGATGCCAAGATCGCGTCCATGAGAGACCGGTGATGCGTGCCAAATGGCTCAAGCTTGCATCTTTTTCTGCCATATGCCTCTGCCTGGCGCTGGGTCCCGGTGCGTGCGAATGGTTCTCGGAACGTAGCCAATCGCCGGTCAAGACCGGGGCCGGCGCGGTGCGGGAGAAGGCTGGAGCACATCTCATCCAGGTCCCCGGGTCGGCGAATATCCTCAAGAGTATTCAAGAAAGAGGTGAATTAAGGGTTGGCATGCAGGTCGGCTATGTTCCGTTCCAGATGCCGGGACCCGAAGGGAGCCTGATCGGCCTGGACGTAGATGCCGCTCGAATGGTGGCGCGATCGCTTGGTGTCGGTCTGAGAATAGTCCGATTGAGCTGGACTGAACTGGTTCCCGCTCTTCTGGAGGAGAAAACCGATCTGATCATGTCCGGAATGACCGTGACTCCCAAGCGCAATCTCGAGGTGGATTTCACCATTCCTGTGTTCGAGACCGGGAGGATGTTCCTCGTCCATCGCGAGAACGCTTCCCGTTTTAAGAGATTCAGCGACCTCGACAAGCCGGGAGTCTTCGTCGTATCGGCACCCGGGACGCTGGGTGGGCTGAAGCTTAACGACCTGCTCCCGAGAGCCGGTCACCGGGAGTTTCCCAATCGAGCGGCAGCTCTCAAAGAGGTAATCGAGGAACGCGCTCACGCGTATGTGGACGAGGAATTCGCTGTGCGGCTGGCCTGCGCAAAGCGTCCCGACATTCTCATCAGCCGGTTCGAGCCCCTCACGTACGAGCCCGTGGCCTGGGCTATACGCCCCGGGGACAGCCACTGGTTGAACTGGCTCAATAACTTTGTCCGCGCGATCCAGCGGGACGGAAAGCTTGACGCGCTGAGAAAAAAATGGCTACGAGACTATTACCTGGACATCGGGGACTCGACACGATAACCGAATAGCTTTCGAACGTCTTTCCCCCGGCTCCACCGGGCAGCCGGTTCCAACAGCCTCGACAAGGAGTACTGATGACCCGTCGGACGAAGAATGCATCAGCCAGGCCTCTGTTCATCGATTCCCACGCGCACCTGGAGCTGGAGCCCCTTGTGTACGACCCCGAGTCAGTGGTTCGACGCGCGTTGGCAGCGGGAGTGGTTGCCATCATAACGGTCGGTATCAACCTGGAGGACGTTGAACGGGCACTGGAAATTGCCGATCGCTTCGATCCGGTCTTTGCGTCCGTGGGATTTCACCCTCACAATGCAAAAGAGGTCGGTTCCAGAGGCCTTCAGCGCATGGAGGCCCTGGCTACACACCCAAAGGTCGTAGCCTACGGAGAGATAGGATTGGATTTCTTCCGAGACCTGTCACCCCGATCCGTTCAGAAAGCAGTTTTCGCCGACCAGATCTTTTTAGCTAAATCGCTTGGTAAGGTCGTGGTGATCCATCTCAGGAACGCCTACGCTGAGGGGCTCGAGATGCTGGAGAAGAACGCTCCATTCCCGGCAGGCGGGGTCATACACTGTTTTTCCGGGGACGTCAGTGATGCGGAACGAGCCCTGGAACTTGGGTTCCATATCTCTATACCCGGAACGGTCACGTACAAGAAAAATGACAAATTCCGTTCGATTGTTCGGGAGCTTCCCGCAAATCGGATCCTCCTGGAAACCGACTGCCCTTTCCTGGCGCCGGAGCCTTACCGGGGGAAAACCAACGAGCCGGCCCATATGGTCTACACGGCCGCAAGAGTGGCCGAGATCAGGGGTATCTCTCTCGAAGAACTCGGCCGAACCACGAGCGCCAATGCCATAGGTCTCTTCGGTCTTCCGAAGGAATTGCTTTCCCAGGAAGATTCACGGCATTCCCCATGAGACGATCATTCCGACACACCGGCCGATGATTTCACGGTGAGTACGGGACAATTGGCCGTCCGGACGACGTTCTCGGCCGTACTCCCCATGATCAGGTGTTTGAATCCAGTCCACCCGTGGGTTCCCATGACGATGAGCTCCACTTGATTTTCGTCCGCGAATCGGACGATCTCGTGGGCAGGGACACCGATACACGAAAAGGTCTGCACATTGTCCACGATCCGGCAGCATGCATCCGCGTTGAGCGCCAAAGCCTTGTCAACCGATTCCTGAATGCTTTCCACGGAATCCTTGATGTCCAGCGGGACCCGTTCTTCGATCGACGGGTAGCCGATCTGCGATGTGTTGATCACATGAAGGATCCACAGTTCCGCTCCGAAAGCCTGCGCATAATCTACCGCGCATCGAGCCGCGGGCTCTGAGTTCTCGGAGAAATCCAAACAGAGCAGAATCCTTTTCGGAACCATTGAGCATCCCCCTTTCTCCAGTCATGGTACTTGCAAACGGCCAAAGGATGTTTTGTCAGGAGATTCCTTTTCCCTGGCCACGGCGTCAGATTTCTGGCCCCGTACTATCAGGCACTGAGATGGATTTGCAAATGTTTCCGTGACACGGCTTCCGCACGTGAAGACACTGATATACAGCCATGCTTCCGCGTCACTGCAGCCCCGGCTTAGACAGATACCTGGGGGTGCCATTGCCCACCCCGAAGCGCGGTCAGTCTCTTCGGGGAGGCGCCTGAGTTACCGACTTTCTTGCGAATCAGCATTACTGCTCCTCAGCAGGCCTGATTTGGTATACTTATAGCATGGGGCCTTCGAAAACCACCAACAAGCTTATCGATATTGTCAGGAGTACCATACGGAAATATTCCATGGTCGACGCCGGCTCAATCGTCGTCGCGGGGATCTCCGGCGGGCCTGACTCCATGGCCCTGATGCATCTACTCCATGCACTTGCATCTGAGATGTCGTTTTCGCTCGTCGTGGCTCACGTGGACCACGGGTTGAGAGACGAATCGAAGGAAGAGGCCGAGTTCGTCCGTGAGGCGGCATCGAATCTGGGCCTCGAAATCAAGGCGACCCGTGTGGATGTCAGGGATCTCGCCGCAGGCCAAGATATCAGCACGGAGGAGGCGGGTCGTCGGGCGCGTTACGAATTCTTCGAGGAAGTGAGGCGCACTGTTGGGGGTTCTGTAATCGCTACCGCACATCACCGTGAGGACGCGCTGGAGACTTTCTTCCTGCGGATATTCCGGGGCTCATCGATCACGGGCCTGCGGGGCATTCAACCGGTCCGAGGTAAGGTCGTACGCCCTTTGATCCGGTTTACACGAGAGGAAATCCTCCACTTCCTTGACGAGGAGAAGATTCCCTTCCTCGTCGATCCGACCAACCTGGCTGCGGAGACGGACAGGAACTTCATCAGGAATCGGCTCTTTCCGGTGATCCGGGAACGCTTCCCCCGTTTCGGAATCACCCTTGGGCGCACGCTTGAGCTGGTCGAGTCAGAGGAGGAATTTCTCGACGCTCAGGCAACCGCGCTCTCCCGTCGGGTCGTCTCGAGGACTGAGGACGGACTGGAGCTGGATGTGTCGGAGCTCGCGTTGCAGTCGAAGGTCTTAGGCGCCAGGGTCGTACGGGAGGCCCTCTATCGCCTCTCCGGTCCGAATACCCGTTGGACGCGGCGTCACGTGGACGCAATTCTGGCCGCGCTGGGCGCGGAGAATCCCTCCGCGCGACTCGATCTCCCTGCCGGAATCACGTTCCGGCGAGAATACGACCGCGCGTTCCTCGAGAAAGGGAAGTTCGAGGATCAACCTGACACATTTACCGTTACCGTGGATGGCCCGGGCACGGTCGAGGTATCTCATGGCAGGATGAGAATCGCCTTTCGCATCCTCCTGGAGAAGCCATCCAGGAAGGAGCTTTTCGGAGGCCTCACAGCGGCATTCTTTGACGCGGAAGGGGTGCCGTTTCCTCTCACACTCAGGTCCCCCCGGCCTGGGGATAGGTTCCGGCCGTGGGGCATGCAGGGGACCCGCAAGCTCAATGAAGTGCTCATCGACCGCAAGGTTCCCATGCATCGGCGACGCGGTATTCCCGTCCTCGTCAAGGGCCGCCGGATTCTCTGGGTCCCTGGAGTAGGACGGAGCAGTGAGGCGCCCCTCACCGTGCAGACCGAGCGAGTGCTCAAGGTGGAGCTGATATGACGGGGTGTGCCACGGGGCATCCAACTGCTCACCTTCAGCTCTGAGGGATGGGTCAGGGGGTGTGGAATCAGACCTGCAGGCCTGAAATTGAGCGCTTGCGAGAAGCTATCTGAGCACATACGGTCTGTTTCATGTATAATAGGAAGGGAAACCAGGAGGCCTCGTGGTGCGCCCCCTGCAGGTGCAATGTTCGCTCGATGGTACGCGTTTCGGGGCGTCCCGGCCGGCGATGCCCTATGAAGATCGTGAGCGCAAAATTTATTCGTTCCGTGGAGGAAGCTAAGGATTACCCTAAGTTGGGATTGAAGGAGATTGCCTTCGCAGGAAGATCCAATGTCGGCAAATCGTCTATGATCAACGCGCTGCTCGGGAGAAAGAATCTGGTCCGCACTTCCAAGACCCCGGGCCGGACGCGGAAAATCAATTTTTTTCTCATCAACGATGGATTCGTATTCGTCGATCTGCCGGGACACGGATTCGCCAAGGTACCCCTTGAGGTTCGCCGGAAATGGGGCCCCATGGTCGAGAGCTACCTCACGCGACGTGAAGAACTGGCCGGCCTGGTCGTCATCGTTGACATACGACGGGGGATTTCGGAACCGGATCTGAGTCTGATCAATTTTCTTGGGGCTCACGAGATTCCTCTTGTGGTGGCGGCCACCAAAGCGGACAAGCTCTCCCGCGGGCGATCCGCCGCCCAGGAGCGAGCGATTGTCAAAGAAGTCGGGGAAAATGTTCCCATCATCCTCTTTTCATCGCTTGACGGCCGGGGCAAAAAGGAACTATGGAAACAAATCATACGTCTCACCGGTTGATCTGCACGGCACAGGGGACTCAGAAAGCGCTTCGGCCGATGCCGAGAAGCTCCCTTGGACGGGATCGCCGGTGAGAGAAGAGGGAGTTGATGTTACGAAAGATGCTCATTAACGCGGTCCACCCTGAAGAGTACCGGGTGGCCGTGGTCGCGGATGGAATGCTCGAAGAGCTTGACGTCCAAATCAATACGCGTGAGGCCACGCTGGGAAACATTTACAAGGGCATGATCACTCGAATAGAGCCTTCCCTTCAGGCTGCCTTTGTTGATTACGGCGCCACGCGCAACGGATTCCTGCCGATCAGTGACGTACATCCGTCCTATTTCCCGGAGTCGTTCAGCGAAAGCCGCAGACGTCCGCGCATTGAGGAGATTTTCAGGAGAGAAGATGAACTCGTCGTCCAGGTGAACAAGGAAGAACGAGACAACAAGGGAGCGAGCCTGACGACGAACATCTCCCTCGCGGGAAGATATCTGGTACTCATGCCCGGAACGGACCTGCACGGGGTCTCGCGGAAGATAGAGGACGAAAAGGAACGTAAGAAGCTGCGAGAAATCGTCAAGGCCCTTCGATTGCCCGAAAACATGGGGTTCATTATTCGTACCGCCGGTCTTGGACGTACCAAGACGGCTCTCTCTCTGGACCTCAACTACGTACTCAAGCTCTGGCAGTCCATCGAAAAGAATGTCGCCGACGTCCCCGCGCCAGCCCTGCTCTACCGCGAGCAGGATATCGTGATCCGTTCCATTCGCGACCACTTCTCGTCGGACATAGCCGAGATCCTCGTGGATCATAGGACGGTCTACAATCGGGTGCGAAGTTTCTTTCACCAGCTCATGCCCAAGCACGAGAAGCTCGTCAAACTCTACCAGGAAAAGCGTCCGCTCTTTAACAAGTATCAGTTGGAAGAGCAGGTGGAACGGGTCTACCGCAAGCGGATAAATCTCAAGTCCGGCGGCTACATCATCATCGAGCCGACCGAAGCCATGGTGACCGTGGACGTGAACTCCGGCAGCGCAACCAAGGAAAAGGGTATTGAGGAGACCGCTTTCAGAGTCAATATGGAGGCTGCGCCGGAGATCGTGCGACAACTGAGGCTGCGTGACCTCGGCGGCATTATCGTTATCGACTTCATCGATATGTTCAACAAAAAGCACAAGCTGGACGTCGAGCGCGCGGTCAAGGCGGAACTCAAGAAAGACCGCGCCAAATGCAAGGTGCTGCGCATATCGTCACTCGGGCTGCTCGAACTTTCCCGGCAGAGGCTCAAATCGTCTCTCGGTACGGGAGAATACCTGGAATGCCCCCTCTGCGAAGGAAGAGGCCAAATCAGATCTCCCGACGTTACCGCCCTGTCCGTCTTTCGAAGGATAAAGTCCCTCGCGATAAAACCGGACGTGGCTGAGGTACGGGCCACGGTCCCGGCACAGGTCGCCGAATACCTCCTGAATAACGTGCGCGGACCAATTGTCCAAACAGAGAATCAATACAATGCCCGAATCGTCGTGCTGTCCCGAGAGCATCTTCCCGAAAACGAAATCTCCGTCGAACCGGTGAAAAAGGAGGAACTGGATCAGGCAGTTCCCGTCGGAGCAGTGCCGCCGGTAGTCGATTTCGAGCAGTTCATGGAAACAGAGGAAGAGACGGGAGCCGACCAGGAGAAGAAACGCGGGCGCAAGCCCAGCCGCAGACGACGACGCAGTAAGAAGAAGAGCCCGGCGGAATCTCCCGACGAGGCCGGGGAAGTGAGCGCCGCTCAGCAGGAGCGGATTGCGGAGGCCCCCACCGAACAGCCAGGTGCGGGCGGCAGCGCCATCGAAAGGCCTGATTCGCAGGCGGAATCAGAAGGAAAACCTCTGGCGGCAGCGAGTCAGACTGAGGAAGAAGAACCCAAACAACGCCGCTCATGGCTCCGATTCTATCTTCCCTTCTCATGAGTCACCATGACGACGCGCCGAGTTGATTCGTCCGATCAAGAGTGCTATCCTAGATTTGGTAGGCTCAGATAATCCCGTCGCTCACATTCGAAGGGGCCCAATCACAGGGAAGCGGGGCTCGGCAGGAGTTTTTCATATCCGTCGTCCGTGAGCGCAACCTTTTCAGTTGCCCAGGCAATCTTGTTTGGCACCCGTAACCGATCTCTGAAGGTTCCCCGAGGAGGCTTTGTGCCGGCGGATTTCTGTTCTGCGAGCGCACGGGAGACCGCGCATCACGTGCAAGAGCCATGATCGGCTGTCTCCCCATCGACTACCGCGCAGTTTGCCAGGTCTCTTTCAGGCTTTTCACAGAAAGGAGAATAGAGCTATGCCAAAGGACCAAGGTGTCGTTCATGTGGTAGGCACAGGCACCATCGGCGAACCCCTAATCGGACTGCTGTGCGCGTTCAAGGACCGGGCGGGCTGGTCTGAAGTGACCTTCCACAAACGCTCTCCCGTCGCCAGGGACCTCCCGAAACTCCACGCACTCATGTCCCGGGGGGCGAAGTTGGTTGTTGACGAAGACCGAATATCGGACTTCGAGGCCATCGGCTTGCAGCCGACGATGATTCACGAGGAAGCCCTGCGCAAGGCCGACGTGGTCGTGGACTGTACTCCTTCGGGAGTAGGTATCTCCAACAAGAACGACTTCTATGAAAACTACAGCGAGACTACCAAAGGGTTCATCGCACAGGGGAGTGAGTTCGGTTTCGGCAAGATGTACGCGTCGGGAATCAACGACACCGCGCTGGAACAGGGTAAAGACAAGTTCATTCACGTTGTGAGCTGCAACACCCACAATCTTTGCTGCCTCATCAACAGTGTCGCGCTTGTCGACGGTGAGGATAACCTCGAGGAAGCTCGATTCCTCTGCATCCGCAGAGCCAATGACATCAGCCAGGTAAAGGGATTTGTCCCGTCTCCGGATGTGGGAAAGCACGGGGATCCCGTATTCGGAACGCATCATGCTAGAGACGCGTACCATCTTTTCCGTACCATAGGGCTCGACCTCAACCTCTTCTCGTCAGCTCTCAAGCTCAACACTCAGTACATGCACTGCATATACTTCACCCTGAAGCTCAAGAGAGCGGTAACAAGAGAGGAAGTACTCCAACGATTTCGGGACGACCCCCGCATAAGCGTCACGGGGAAAAGCTCCGCATGCGAAGTCTTCTCATTCGGACGCGATCACGGATACTTCGGGAGGATTCTCAATCAGACGGTCATCGTGGAACCTTCCCTCGAAGTTCGGAAGGGCCACGAGGTAATCGGCTTCTGCTTCACGCCTCAGGACGGGAACTCCTTGGCCACGTCCTTTTCCGCGGTCACCTGGCTTCTCCATCCTGACGATTACAGCAAACGAATCGAGTGCTTGACACCGTATTTCTTTGCAGACGTTTAACGATCACCCCGTGGTAAGGTGATACAGAAGAAAACCCCGGGAGCGATTCCCCATATCGGAATCGCTCCCGGAAAAAATGCTTGGCTGACCCGCTTCTCCGCTCCTCTGATACAGCCTTCTATGCATGTATAGGGATAGCCCCGCGGCCCGGGGCAGGCGCCGGGTGGGGGGTGTCCCGCAGGAACACCGGTTCCCCATATCTTATCGACATAACGCGGTTATTTTGACCTGAGGCTTTGCCCCTCCGATGGCTTTTCAAAGGAGTGGTCTATGAAACAAGTGCCGGACCGACCAGAGACACCGTCAAATCGCTCCAGAGAGTATCCTTCGCGGCCCCTCGTGGGGGTTGGAGCTCTTATCGTTGAGGCAAACCGTATCGTGCTGGTCCGCCGAGGATCTCCGCCTTCCAAGGGAGATTGGAGTATTCCCGGAGGTCTCGTACGCGTCGGTGAGACTCTGAGGGATGCCGTGGTCAGGGAATCCTCCGAAGAAACCGGCCTCTCGGTTGAGCCTGGGGAACTGGTGGAACTGGTGGAACGAATAGTCCCTGACCATCAGGGAACAATTCGATATCATTATGTTATTGCAGATTTCCTCTGTCGCGTTTCGGGCGGTGGACTGAGGCCCGGCTCGGACGCCCCCGATGCCAAATGGGTCCCGCGCGAACAGCTTGAAGAGATGGGACTCGCGGACATCACCCTCAAGGTCTTACGGGCAGCGTTCGAACGGTCACGCGTTTGATTTGCTGCCGGGGGAATGACCGGTCCATCGCTTTCAACACGGTCGCCGGTCGGGGGGGACTGAATGGCGAGACAGGCATGTTACCTCTGTCGGTCGTGACGTGCGAAAAAATTTCTCGGGCAGTATCCGTGGGGAAAATAAGTGCGAAGAAATTGAGCACTGTCTTGTAAGAGGCTTTTTTTTTCGTTTTTAATTGCAGCACATTAGGCCATCAAGGGTCGTTGGCACAATGATTGCATAATCTACAAGTGAACAACGACTCCTAAACCATACCCTCTTGGCAATCCCCCACGCATTGGGATTGCTTTTTTTTTGTACTTTGTCGATTCGGTGAGGGGCTTGACCGCGGTCCATTACCAATGCCCTTGCTAATGGGTAATACCACTTCCCAAAAAAACCGGTAACTCGTTGGCTTACGCCAGAGTATCGACCACGCAAGGGGGTCAGAGAGGCACTTCCAAGGCTCCATGGAGCACAAATGTGGGGTGCCACGGATCTATCCCGGCGCACGCGGGATAGATCCGTGTCTTCATGCTCCGATCCCATGCCAGTTATTTAATCCCTCATTGGAATCGCAAGGATCCCAAAGCTTCCCCCGTCCGGCAATCGGTCAATGTTTTGGACACGGGTGATATGAATGGACAGAACCCCCCGTTATAGGAAAAGGTTTCCGGTGCGTCAGTAATTCGCACCTGATGACATCCTTGTGAATTTGGGGGATTACACCGAGGCCCGCGGAGCGTTCCATCGATTTCCGTATTTCGAAACTCAAAGGCAAGTGACCAAGACGAATCACTGGATTACCGGAATAGGCTATTGCCATTTGGAACCCCTTTGACTAGGATTCTCCAAGGCAGCCGGAGCCTTTTCCGCCCCCGGATTGATCGATCAGGTCACGGGAGTTCAAAGCGTCGGTCAAGAGGAGACGAGCAATGGAACTCACTGAAGCCTTGGTCAGCGAAGCTGATGAGACAATCATTGAGGTCACGCTAACCGGAGACGAAGATGAGTGGCAGGAGGTGGCCGCTGTCTTGAAGGATTCCGACTCGGACCTAGCGACTGAGATCGGGCTGAGAATATTGGAAGCGATAGGAAATGCCAATTAGGAGATCGATTCACAAGTACCTTTACCGCGTTTCGCCGCGACCATAGGAGGAACTGCTGGCCAAGACAGTGCCGCATTCCGCGGGACACCTGCATGTGCGGCAGTCTCGCCCCTGGCCAGCGAGAAAGGAAATGTTCCCCCTCACACTCCGGGGAATCGGTGGTCTGTCCTTCCATGTGTTCGATAGGTGGCGGTACGACGAGCAACCACGCGGCATGGGCTTATCCCGATTCATCTTCTGAACATGATGCGCGAAGTGCCTGAAGGATTTCCCCCGCCCTGAAAGAACTCCTGACAAGTGGAGCCGCGGCAACCTGCAGCATGCCTCGATCCAGGGCCAGCTTCCTTAGTTCGTCGAACTCGCTGGGGGGAATAAATCTCTCTACAGGGTGATGATTTCCTGTTGGCTGCAAATATTGGCCCATGGTAAGAACGCGACACCCCACCCCGACGAGATCGTTCACCACTTGGAGCACCTCGCCACGAGATTCCCCTAGTCCAAGCATGATCCCGGATTTGATGACGATGCCTGGCGCGAATGAGCGAACCCGGTCAAGCAGCTTCAGTGACCGGTCGTAGGAAGCCGCCCGCCGTACCGTCCCATAAAGCCTTGGAACCGTCTCGAGGTTGTGACCGACAACGTCCGGCCCGGCGTCCAAAACCTGCTGGAGCGCCGACGCGCTCCCCTGGAAATCCGGGATCAGTACTTCAACCGACGTGCCCGGCGATCGTTTCCCTATGGCGCGCACAATAGCCGCAAAGACCGATGCCCCGCCGTCCGTAAGATCGTCACGCGTTACCGACGTTATCACCGCGTGCTTCAGTCCAAGCGCGACTACCGAATCGGCTACTTTTTGAGGCTCTTCCGGATCGACCTCTTTCGGGACACCGTGGCTCACCGCGCAGAACGCGCAGTTCCGCGTGCATCTGTCTCCCAGTATGAGGAACGTGGCGGTGCCTTCGGTGAAACATCTTCCACGATTCGGGCAGCGCGCTTGCTCGCAAACAGTCGCCAGCCCCTTTCCGAGGGTGTGTCGCCCGATCCTGGCCACCGCGCTGGCGGGAGGGTGATTCACTCGGAGCCAGGAAGGTAGTCTCTGGGATTTCATGACTCTTGAATCCGCGTCTGGAAAGTCCCTCGCCCCTGACTGAGCCAGTGAAGAGGGGCGGCCGAGGCGTCGAGTTTTCCTGCTCTGTCGAGGCTTCGGGGAACGGCTGCGCGCTCGCGAAGTCGAATCAGCATCAGGGGGCCTTATCGCCTTGACTCGACCCGACCGTGCGGTCCCCCTTCACTTTCATTATACCGCAGAGCGTGTCGATCCGGAAAATCGGGGGCCAAAATGATGTTGTTGAGACCCCAGGATGTCGAACGAATCAGCGCTCGAGAAGGCAGTCTGAAGATGGGTGAATGCTGCTTCGCGGTGAGGCTTTCGCCAACGGGCGACAGGGGACTTCTTTTCCGTTTCTTCGGCCGTGGAAGGACGGACTCGGATCCGGTGGAATGCACAAAAATAAAGACCGCCTCCGGTAAGGTATCAAGGGGGGGGAGTCATGATACAAAAGGAAGACGGTCTTTTTCTTAAATATATCGCCTGTTCCGTACAAAAGTCAACCCCTGCAAATCAAAAAATCTGCGCGGGGTTACTCCAACGAAAAAGGCATGACCCCCGAGCCTAACGATACCAACCGGGCTGTAAAATAGCATAAAATAAGGCTGGAATTTGTCAAGGTGAGAATATTAGGTAATTTTTCGGTACTAAAATTACCCAATTTCCTTGTAGGCTACCGATTCTCAAGGCCTTTTTCGGCAGCCCAGACTCTGGCCTTCTGCTTCCAAGCGGTCATTTTTTTCGCACCCGCGTACCTGGTGCGACGCGCTCTCGTCTCCAGTACGCTCGTTTCCATTTTCCCGTGGGTCGGGTGTAGAAGCTCCCCCTCGTGCTCTCTTCGGCCCGAGGCAGGGTAAATGAGTGAAATCCGGTAACAACGCCAAGAGAAGCAACCATTTACCCGGATAGGCTGCCGACGCTCATCACCGGTTCTTTCCGGGCTCTACGGCAGGTGCAGGGAAGCAGATTTTGCCGTCTTTCGGTGGTTCTCAACCGTACGAGGAGATGAGCCATGACCTATAGCGCCCGCCCAGGGGACCCCGGCCCAGGGGCCACCGCGAATAATCGACTGATGCCGGTGGATTGCCAACCCTAAACTTCCGATTTTTTCAGCAGAGGTTCCGGGACACTCGGAGCAGGGTTGCACGGCCGGTCCGAAGGGCCCGACTCGTTGGGGGGCTTCCTCGCAATCACATGCTGGACGCATCGCGCTGCACGGGTCACACCGGCGCCGTGACAAACGGATCGTCCCCGGTAGATTCCAAGAAAAAACAGTTTCTTCGCGCACCTTCGCGGCTCGGACGAACAGTCCCCCCGCAACTCATTTGATTGCCCACCCGCGACATGATATTCTGCTTTTCGAGCGTGACAGAGCTTTCGCCCGGCTGCCGTCACCAACTTTCCGACTACGTGCAGAAAAATTCTATGATCCGAGACGGAAAAGAGAGACTTCAATTCCTGGCGTTGGGGGGTCTAGGCGAGATCGGCATGAACATGGCAGCGCTTGTCTGGGACGGGCATGCGGTGATTGTCGACGCGGGACTGCTCTTTCCCGACGCGTCCATGCCGGGGATCGATTTGGTCATTCCAGACATGGACGCGCTCGTTGACCGCGGGTGGGATATTCTCGGGATAGTCCTCACCCATGGCCATGAAGACCATATCGGCGCGCTGCCCTACGTTCTCCGAAGAATCCCGGCACCGGTGTACGCCTCGAATCTCACCATGGGGCTAGCCGAACACAAATTGGAGGAGTTCGGACTCCTCAACGCGGTCCCGAGGACAATCATTTCGCCAGAGGCTTCCCTCGAGCTCGGTCCCTTTACCTTGGATTTCTTCGCCATGTGCCATTCCGTCCCTGACGGATTAGGCATAGTGATTACCACACCCGCAGGTATTGTGGTCCACTCGGGAGATTTCAAGATGGACCCCGAGCCCATTGACGGGCGGGTATGTGACGTGGAGAAGATCTCCTCCTACGCGCGCAAAGGAGTGTTGGCCCTGCTCTCCGACAGCACCAACGCGGAGGATCAAGGGGTGTCGGGTTCTGAGAGCAGCATTCGTCCTGCGTTTGAGAGAATTTTTGACCAGGCGGAAGGACGGGTTCTGATCGCCGCCTTTGCATCGAGTATTCATCGTATCCAGCAGGTGCTTGACATTTCCTGCAAATTTAAGCGCAAAGTGGCTCTTGTGGGCCGCTCCATGGCCACAAACGCCAAGATCGCGGCGGATCGAGGGTACCTGACGATTCCTGAGAAGACCCTGGTCGAAATGCGCGACCTTGAGGGCATCCCCGACCGCGAACTGACGATTCTGTCCACAGGATCGCAGGGGGAACCTCTTTCTGCACTCTCCCTCATGGCCTTTGACCGGCACAAATATCTCTCCGTCAAACCCGGGGACGTATTGGTCCTCTCTTCACGGTTCATTCCGGGCAACGAGAGACAAATCAGCCACATCATCAACGAGTTCGCCCGGCGTGGAGCCCGTGTGGAGTACCAGAAAATCTCTCACGTTCACGTCTCCGGTCATGCGAACAGGGAAGAGTTGCGCACCCTGATCCGGCTCGTCCGCCCCCGCTATTTCATTCCCGTGCACGGGGAATACCGGCATCTTTCCAGCCACGCCCGATTGGCCATGGATGAGGGTATCCCGAAAGAGCGCGTGCTAGTTGTCCAGGACGGTGATCTCGTTGAGCTGTCCGAGGAACGGGCGGAAGTGGTCGAGCGCGTGGATCTGCAACGCATCTATGTGGATGGCACAGGCGTGGGAGACGTGGGACGAGAAGTCCTGCGGGACCGGCGGATCCTCTCCGAAGTGGGTCTTGTTACGGTCGTTGTCGGTGTGGACAAACGGACTGGGGAGGTTTTGGCAGGTCCGGAAATTTTTTCGCGTGGTGTGACGTACGAGGAGCTTGAACCGGAGCTCATCGAAGGAGTTCGCCGAGCAGTACTCCACGAGCTGGCGAAACTCAATCCCGGCACTCTCGATGCCTGGGAGGAATCCCGGGAACCCATAAGGCTGGCCGCGCGCAGATATGTCAACCGACAGTTGAAGAGGAAACCTGTGGTCCAGACGATTATTCTCCCCGTATGAATCACGGACTGACGCGGTGCAGCACTGGCGTTTGGAGCGCGTTCAGCGGCCGGGAAGGGGGCTGATCAAGATCGGTCGGAGACCGACGATCCAGGACTTTTCTCGACTGATGCCGCCGCGGCTTCGGTCGTGTGCGCCGGGCCGTCATCTGCCGACTTCAGCCCGTACGTCCTCCCCCCTATTTTACCTCTCAGAACGAACGTACCGTCATGCAGGGAGTGCTTCCGACCGCGGAACCTTCCGTGACCCACCGCACGCGCCACGGTACTGCAGCCCGCGAGCGCGCACCTTCTGCCTCGCTTTCCCTGATTCGAGGGATCGGATTTCCTTGACAAGGTTCAGCGCGCTCCAGTACGGGAGGTGCCTACCCGGCTCGCCTCTGCATTTCACGGGGAAGGTGGCGGGTTTGCCTCATCATATTGGCTTGTTAAGGCTTTCCCCCACATCACCTTTTCTGATGGCCCGCTTCGGAGCGGGCGATTATAAGGAGAAATTGGGATGCTCCTGTCGGATTTTTCTTGCATTTTTCCCTTCGTTCATCTATGAGATAATGGTTCGGCGGAAAACACCCGGCAGGGAGGGGTTTCGTAGATTCCACCCGTTGAGGTGAACCATGGGGTATGGCGATTGCCGTTCCGCGGGCGCTTTTCCAGGATTTTTCTTGACAACGTCCGAACAGGTGTGCTACGGTGATCCATAATCCTGGTGTAAACGCGTATTCTCTTGAAATATGCTTCATTTAAGGAGGGTTTAGGATGAAGAAGTCGTTGGTTGTAGTGACCGTTTTGTTCGCAGTGGTCGCGTTTGCTTCGGCGGTGCTAGCGGCAGGTCCCAATGCCTGTGTACCCATGCAGTGCAAGCAGTGGACCGAAACCAAAGCGGGTAAGATTGCCAAACCCGTAGGCCCGAAGCCCGGTAAGGCGACCGCACCCAAGTGCGTATGTGTACCCGTCAAGCAGGTTGTGACCATCCCGGGGAAGGTCGCGTACGGCCCCACACCGGCTGGCAAGTGGGTGCCGGTAAAGGGTAAAGTCTACAACATACTTTGCCAGGGCAAGGCAAAGGGCGCATGCCCCCTCGGCTGTGACAAGGTCACGTGGGCAGCCAAATGGAGCACCCTTGCCGAGTGCGGCACAGTTAAATACAAGATCTACTATCCGCCTGGAGCACAGGCCACCAAGAAGATGCGGATTCTGGTCAAACAGAAGATGGTGCCTATCACACCGAAGTGTGCCTTCTAAGAATCCGGCCATAGCATAGAGAAAAGAATCCGGCCCTCCCTGATAATTAAGAGAGGGCCGGTCTATCTTATGTACGGCTCCCTCTTCAGTTCTAGAACAGGACGCTGGGCAAGCCTCTGTCTCGTGGACTATCCCAACGGCCCGCGGACGCCAAAGCCCCCTCGGTTACCAGCTTCACCGTAGTTCCCATCATTTGCTTTTTCACCGGTCGGACCTGCCTCTTTTCCCTCGTTTGTCAGGGGAGCAGATACAGGTGAACCCGAAAGAAGCAGTCAGGGAAATAAATGCTGCAACTTGCGAGTCCTGCGTCTGTGCCAAAAGTGATTGGTGTCATTCCAGCAGCAGCCGATCCCGGAGGTCGCTCGGCCGACAAACATCGCATTCGTGACAGGCGTCGTACGGAGCACGTCCGCTTCAGGCAGGTTGCCGAATTGGCAGGGCGCAACGATTCAGCCCGAGCCATGGGAGCGTGCCTATTGCATTCTCTTGGTGTACATGACCCGATCGACGGGCCTATTCTTGATGGTGATATAGGTAAGGACACCGGCAAGCCCCAGGGATACAACCACCCAGACCCCAGCCAACAACCTGAGATGGCCCCCCACGGAGAACTGTTTGAATCCGAAACCGAGGTGGATGGGCGCCAGCACCAGGTCGATTATGTAAAGGACTATATAGAGCCCGATCATGCCAAGCAGCACGACGGCGAGCGAAAAATAGAGGTGACTAAGAAAAGCCTTTATGTTTTCCATGGCGCCTTCCGGTCTTGGGGCTTGATTACAGATCATTCTTGCCCAGCCTCGCGATCTTGTCAAGAATCGTGTGGGGTGTTCGCGGCCGTCGTTGGGCAAAGAGGCTAATCGAAAAAGGCATCATCAAATCAAGAACTTTTCCACGCGTATCCAATATGCTAACATCATACATTACCTGATTTAGCCCGCGCAGGCAGGCTTGTCGCGAAAAAATCCTGTGGTCACGAGACTGCCTGAAGCGAGTTTCCGGTCCAGTTGTGAAAACGGTGGAGGTGGGATATGTTCGGTCTGGTGCACTGCCTTGTGAATCGGCGGTTGCCCGACCGGTACGAGGAGGAACACATGACACCGAAGACGCTGGTTCTTTCTTTTCTTGCGGGTGCTCTGGTCCTTTTCGCATCCCCATCGACTGCTTCGGGCGGGAGTCCGGCCGACCAACTCTACAGCAGGGGAGTCGAACTTCAGAAGTCCGGGCAGCTTGAGCAGGCCCTGGATTCCTATCTCTCGGCACTGCGAGAGAACCCGCGCCATTACAAAGCTCTTTTCGCGCGTGCCGGCCTGTACTTCGCGAAGGCCGACTATCAGAAAGCTGCTCGCACGTTCGAGGACTTGCTGGCGTTCTACCCGAAAGACACACGGGCGCGTCTGTACCTGGGAGAGGCTCTGCTCCATCTGGGATCGCCCCAGCGGGCCAAAGATATTTTCCGAAAGATCCTGATCGACGACCCGCGCAATATTACGGCCCTCGTCGGCCTGGGGAGGGCTGAGTACAAAGCGGGAAACCGTTTTTCCGCAGTTGAAACCCTCAAGAAGGCTTCGGCCCTGGATCCCAAGAACGAATCGATCAAGGATTCAATTGCCGCGTTTCAGAGTGCCAACCGAGAATACCTCAAGAGGTCGGAGGAAGAGCGTCGACAGAGGCTCAAGAGCGCGCTGAACTACTCCATCGCGGAATCCACTGCAAAGGTTCGTTCCGAACTGCTCAAGGCTCGACGATTCCGCGCGAAGGATGAGGAAGCTGCTATGCTCCGACGTCAGATGGTCCTCGGTGCAACGGCTGACGCAGAAGCCGAAGGACTTGATGAAGGACGCCGGGGCTCACGTACGTCTCGAGGACAGTCGGGAAAATTCAGATACGATGAGAGACCTCAGCGTTATCCTTACCCCAGGTGATTCACGAAGAGGGGCCGGATGTGACTCTCCAGGCATTGGTTGCGCAGCTCCAATCCAAATTGCTCGAGACAGTGGCCTTTTTCCTGAGAGTATGGTGATACGTTGAAGATCGAGATCAAGAATCGCTTCAGCCGGGAGGTGATACTGAGCGGAGAAGCCGACTCCCTCAACGCGTTGCTGCAGTTGGGCCTGGAGCCCGGACAGGATCTGTCTGGCGCGGATTTCCACGCGGCCTATCTTGCGGGATTGAATCTCTCCAGGATTGGGCTATCCGGTGCTAATTTAACGGGCGCCAATCTGACACGAACCGATTTGTCCCAGTCAAACCTCTCGAGGAGTAACCTGACGAGGGCCAATCTCACCGGAGCCTTGCTCAAAAACGCGGATCTGGCAGAAGCCAACCTCACAGGAGTTGACCTGACAATTGCGCAAATGCAGGGTGTTAAGCTTGTCAACGCCACTCTCTATTGGGCGTCCTTGCCCGGTGCGGATCTCACGGAGGCAGACCTTTCGGAAACGAATCTCTCCAAGGCCAATCTAACGCTCGCGATTCTCGTCAATGCTGATCTGTTCTGGACGGACCTGGCAGACGCAAACCTGACCATGGCCAACCTTTCAGGAGCCTCTCTCACCGTGGCCAATCTCCGCCGCGCGTGTCTTGCCGGAGCGAACCTCTCCGGGGCAACTCTCGCCGCGTCCGATCTGACTTCCGCGGACCTCTCCGATGCAAACCTTTCCGGCTGTGATTTGACGGAGGCCGCGCTCAACGGGGCTATCCTGACCGGAGCAGATCTTACTAACGCGCAAATGACCGGGGCCAAGATGTAGCTGATACTTCTGTGTGTCCACCCTCGTAAACTTATCGGGTCTGAGGAATGAACATAATTAGGTGACAATACTCTTCGCGTCTTTCTTATTGCTCACGTGCTAAGCTTCCGTAGTGCTCTGCTGAGTTCCGCCGCACTGTACGGTTTTGCCACCACCCCACGAAAGCCGTACTTTCCGTACTCCGCCATGACCGGATCGTTCGAATAGCCACTTGACACAAGTACCTTCGCATCCGGATCTAGAGCCAGGAGGCGCTTGACAGCCTCCCTTCCTCCCATGCCTCCAGGAACGGTCAAATCCATTATCACCGCGTCGAAGGGCTCCGCAGATGCGCGGGCTCGGCTGTACATAGCGACGGCCTCTGCCCCGTCCCGGGCAAGACCGACGGAGTAGCCGAGCAGCGTGAGCAGGTCACC
Organism: uncultured Syntrophaceae bacterium; assembly: GCA_964497585.1. Taxonomy (GTDB): domain Bacteria; phylum Desulfobacterota; class Desulfomonilia; order Desulfomonilales; family Desulfomonilaceae; genus CAZCDS01. Next base: position 134,532 of record CAZCDS010000003.1, on the reverse strand, counting down.
GGCCACCTGCCGGATGCTCTCCTCGTCGTCCATGAGGAGGATCCTGCCCTTGCCGTGAACGACTTCGTCTTTCGGGGCCTCTTCCATTCTCTGTTTTAGAGCAACCGGTAGGTAGAGGTAAAAGGTTGTCCCGCAGTCCGGTGTCGAATCGACCCGAATGTCCCCTCGATGATTCTTTACAACGGAGAAGGCTGTGGCCAATCCCAAACCGCTCCCCTTCTCCTTTGTGGTGAAGTAAGGGTCGAAGATCTTGGGCAGCAGGTCCGGGGCAATGCCTACACCGCTGTCGGCAATGGTAATCCTAATGTACTTCTCCAATACATTGGGAGGTCGTTCAGCCGCACACATGGCCACGTTCTCCAGCTCGACCCTGATCAATCCACCGTCCTTCATAGCCTGGTCCGCGTTGATAACCAGATTGTTGATGACCTGACTGATCTGCCCGGGATCCACCTCCACGGTCCACAGATCATCGGGCGCGAAGATCTCATACCTGACATTGGAACCCCGGAGTGCGAATTCACACGAGTCGCGGACGATATCGGTGATCACCAGAGCCTTCTTGATCGGCTCTCCTCCTTTGGCAAACGTAAGGAGTTGGTGGGTGAGGCTTCGTGCGCGCAGCGCAGCTTTCTCTGCGCTTTCGAGCCGTTCAAAAGCTTTCGTACCCGGTTCCGTGTGGAACCTGGCCAGTGAGATGTTGCCGAGAATGGCGGTAAGAATATTATTGAAATCATGGGCGATTCCCCCTGCGAGAATCCCAGTGGATTCCAGCTTTTCAATTCTCACAAGTTCCTGCTCTGCACGTTTCTGGTCAGTTACGTCGCGTATCCAGATCTGGATACCCGGTTCCTCGCCAAATCTCACTGAACGAGCACTGATTTCTACATTGAACAGGGAGCCGTCTCTTCGACGGAGTTCGGACTCGTACCGCGAAGAAGCAGATTCGTTGTTCAAGAGAATATCGGCGCGTTTGCAAGCGTTGTCACGCTGCCCAGGACCATAGATGATCCAATGGTCCTTTCCTTCCAGCCAGCCATCCTCATACCCCAGCATCTCGTGGAGCCGCTTGTTGGCAAAGGCTATACGGGTACCCTTTTGGATAAAGACACCGTCGAAACTCTCCTCGACGAGTCCGCGATAGTGCTCTTCGCTCTCTCTCACGGCTTGGTCGGCTCGTTTTCGTTCAGTTACGTCGATAATGTTCCCCATGTTCGCGAAGCGCCCTTTGGACATGACACTCGCGGCCTGGATCTCAAGCCACCTTGTCTCTCCCTGCTTGGTAAGGGCACGGAACTCGTAATGCGCGAGAGCTTGCTTGCCGAGCGACCTCGCCATACCCCTCTGCGTGACGACCTCCCGATCCTCCGGATGAACCAATTCCCAGAATGGATTACCGATTAGCTCCTCCGTTCGGTAACCGAGAATTTGGGCAAGACGATCATTGACGTAGACGAAGCGTCCATCCTGGTGAATATATATGCCGGTCAACGAGTTCTGAGTGAGGAGTCGGTACCGCTCTTCGCTTTCCCGCAACTGATTCTCCGCGTGTTTCCTTGCAGATATGTCCGAAATCGTCGCAATGGTGCCGTTGCGCGGATCGGACGGATCAGGCGCGCTGATCCTCAGATACCCGCTGAAGGTGGAACCGTCCTTACGCTTGAATTGGGCTTCGGTCTCCGCGGGTCGGCCTTCTTTAAGTCTGTCAAAGAACGCAGTAAGTATCCGTTTATACTCTTCCGCAGACGCGTAGAATTCAGTCAATTCTTTGCCGAGGAACTCCAGTTCGTTACTGTACCCGAACATCTCGGCCATGGCTTGATTTGACCACTTCAGTTTTCCGTCCTCGACATAGCTTATTCCCAGCGGGGAGGAGGAAAGAATCTTGTCCAGGAGCTCGCGACTCCTGCGCAAGGCCGATTCCGCCTCACCGATCTCGAAAAGGTTCCGGGCGATCCCGCAGATTCCGACCACTTCTCCCCCCGGATTTTTCAGCGGTGACTTCACAACATGAAACGTCTTACGAGCCCCCTGTACTATTCTTGTGTCCTCATCTTCCACGACCTCACCCCGAAGGACACGAAGGTCGGCGTCTCTGCAGTGCATGGCTGTTTCTTCCCCAAAGAGCTCGGCATCGGTTTTTCCGAGGAGTTCTGCAGAGCGAAAGCCAAAGAGTTTTTCCATGGCAGGATTCACGTGGGTGTACCTTAAGTCACGGTCTTTAAGGAATATGCAAAAAACTTCGTTGTCAAAAATTGCCCGAAAACGCTCATCATTTCGCCTCAGGATTTCCACTGCAACGTTTCTTCTCTCTTCGGCTTGTATCACGCCGGCTACACCGTTGATGAGCGTCCTGGCGCTCTCGTCATCCTGCCTGCCGCTCTCGAAGAAAGCGCAAAGCAATGCGAAGCGGTACCCTTCGGCTTGCACTCTCCGAGCCAGACACGCGCCGGGACAGGCTTGATGGCTGACGGCCTCGGCCGGGACCTGTTTCGTTTCGGCAAGATTCGACACGAAGACGGAATCGCCGTGCATGTCCTTGATAATTTCGAAGCAGATTGCTGCATAGGTGCTTCTATTGAGCCTAGAGTCTTCGTCGGTGTGCCATTCCGTAATCGAGAAGTCCGTGTCGCTCTTCCCTCGGAGGTAGATGACAGAAGCCGCGTCGAGTACTTCACCGCACAAGGAGGTCAGGCGGTCGATGTTGGGAGCATAATCCGGGCCCAGAGTTGCAAGGATTTCCAGCAGGTGTTTCAGATTTGCTTCGCTCTTCTGTGTCCGCTCCAGCAGTCCTGCAAGCTCGTCTCCTCCCCTGTTCTTACGGTCTGACGAGTCAAGGTGTTTGACGCCTGTCTCCTGCGTCGGGATCATCACTGTTCTCCGGGAAAAGGTTGATCACCGCAATGATCGGAATTTGCAGCCCGGAACGGTAGCATGGAAGCCCCATGTTGCCGGATTGATTCCGACAGTAATCCGATGCTGTGTCGAGTCATAGGTACACAGGCACGATGTGTGCTGACGCGATAAGAAAAATCTTCGCGGTCGGAAGTCTTTCCGCCACGCCCCTTACTATCCTGTTCCTGGAGTGCAGAGACTTCCGAATTACGTTGGTGGCGGAGAGAGAGGGATTCGAACCCCCGGTACCCAGTGGGTACAGTTGATTTCGAGTCAACCCCCTTCGACCTCTCGGGCATCTCTCCGCCGAGGGACAATGAATTTGCAGACGATTGTACGGCGCGGCTCCGCGGCTTTGCTTCTTCTCTTGGCGACTCCTCCAACAGTCGTCATGAAGGACACGAATTCCCCCTTATCTGTCTGAAGAAGCTCTGCAAAAGATCGGCTGCCTCCTTTTCCATGACGCCTGAGACAACTTCAATTTCGTGATTGATCCGCGGATCGTGCGAAAAGTCAAAAAGGCTCCCGAATCCTCCCCATCGCTCGTCCCACGCGCCGAAGATGACGCGTCGGACTCTCGAGTGCACCAGCGCAGCGGCACACATGATGCACGGCTCTAATGTAGCATAAAGGGTCGCCTGGGGCAATCGCCAGTCATTCGACGTCTTCGCGGCCTGACGCAAGGCGATCATCTCCGCATGCGCGGTTGGATCCTTTTCTGCCTCCATCCTGTTGTACCCCCAGCCGATGACCCTGCCGTGCCGGACGATTACCGCGCCGACCGGTGAATCTCCTTCCGAGGCCGCCTTTTTGGCCAAAGTTAAGGCCTCTAGCATGTACCGCCTGTCATGTTCGTCGATTCGTGACATGGCATGCATCTGACCAGGCTTCATTCCTGTTCACGTTCCTCGGAAGCAACCGCTTCTGCGAGTATCTTCTCGACAATGGGGGCGTTGATGCGTTCATAGACCGGAAGGCCTCCCAGGAGTGGTCGCGCGTAGTTCTTGAATTCTTCAGTCACGTCGTGGGTTCCACTGATGAATGACTCGGGAACGGATTTAGTATACTTGGCGACCTGTTCAAGCGGGCTCAATCTATATCTGACACTGTAATCACCGACTCTTTCGATGGCAACCGAGCCGTTCGTGTCGTGCCATGCGGCGATCTGGACCGCTCGTTCTCCTACTTCTCTCGCTTCGTTCGCGTCGACTTCGCTCACACATCCGAGGAATGAACGCTGAAGATATCCCAAGGTATCTGAACGAACCCGTTTGATTTTGAGTTTCGATTTCACGAGGTCGCGCAGCGCATCACCCAACGATCCCCCTACAGAAAGCTGGATGTTTCCATGCGCGTCCCGCTCTTCCACCCCCGATAGACTGGTAACTACCGGAGTCCCATCAGCATCGCGAATGCCCTCGGATACCGCGACGACGACGCGGCCGTACTTTACATACATTTCCTCGACATCCGTCACGAAGTCATCGTAGTCGAAGGGTCTTTCGGGGAGATAGATGAGATGCGGCCCGTCGTCGCGGTACTTGCGAGCAAATACCGATGCTGCGGTAAGAAAGCCGGCGTTACGTCCCATGACCACCCCAACGAAAACTCCGGGAATGGATCGGTTATCCAGGTTGATTCCCGCGAAGGCTTGAGCCACGAACTTCGCAGCCGAACCATAGCCCGGGCAATGATCGGTGACTCTCAAATCATTGTCGATTGTCTTGGGGATATGGATTACCCTTAGCTCATACTCTGCTTGTAAGGCAAATTTATTAACAATTCTACATGTTTCCGCCGAATCGTTCCCGCCGATGTAGAAAAAATAGTGAATACCATGAGCCTTACACACTTCGAAGATTCGGTGGCAGTATTCTTCGTCCGGCTTGTCCCGCGTACTGCGAATACCTGCGCCCGGTGTACGGGCGACCATTTCCAGGTTATGTCCTGTGGCTTCCGAGAGGTTGATCAATTCCTCTTCCACAAGCCCCTCGACTCCCCGGAAAGCTCCGTAGAACTGTGTTATGTGAGGATACTGACGGGCCTGAAGAACCGCTCCCACCAAAGATTGATTGATGACTGCCGTAGGGCCCCCGCCCATTGCGATGACGGCTTTTCCGGTCAGTTTCTCCATGGTCACCTCTTGATGTGTTCTCTTGACAGGCCTCTGACCTCCGTCGGACTTCCTTCATGATCGGCGCTTCTCATCTGTTGATTTCCTCCTGCTCGACAAGATACACTATGTGCATGAAAGCCCCAACGTCAACCGAGGAAGCTATCCGGATCATTGAGCAGTTCGATACGATGCCGATCGATAATCGCATCGAGATCTTCAGGCGGCTCTCCCCCCGTGCTCGAGAGGAATTGATCGAGATCGTTTCCAGGCCCGGAGAAATCGTTCGGAGACTCTCCGAAGAGGAGATGTACTTCACCATCAAGGAACTCGGCGATGATTACGCTCCGAGTCTTATAGCCGCCACTACCGGCAGACAACTCCGGTACCTTCTCGACCTGGACCTCTGGACGAAGGATGTCTTCGACGAGCAAGCCGCTCTGAAATGGATGGGCGTCATCTCGGAAATCAGTCCTGAGAAGATACTGCAATTCATGCAGATTGTCGACCCTGAGCTGCTCGTACTTGTGTTGCGGACATTCATACGAGTCATCATAAGAAGATCTGAAATAGACCTCATCGAACAACGGGACGAGTTGCCCTCGTACACGCTTGATGACCTGTTCTTCATAGAGTTCCTGGTCCCTGATTCAGATAATATTGTGCGAAGTTTTCTTGAAACACTGTTCCAGTGGAATCCCGAATATTACGTCGGAATCATGGAGGAAATCGCGCACGGTATTGGACTGGAAAACGAGGAACTCGCGCTCAAATGGAGACTGGGAAGACTTGCCGATCACGGTTTTCCAAGTTTCGAGGAGGCAGTTGAGATCTACCAGTACCAGCGTCCGTCCGCCGTATTTGCCTCGTCCGGATACTCGGTGGCTCGTGAAGAAGAGGGCTCGAGCCCATCTCACCACATCTTCCAGTATCCGATCCAAGTCGTCGGGGAAAAAAGCCTGCTTAGCTCTTGCCTTGCTGAAATGGAGCAGCTGTCCGAAAGGGATAACGCGTCCATGCAATTGGCTCACCTGGCCAATAAGGTGATGATTGCCGATGGGAGAGAACCTGGTTCCATAGACGAGATTCACAACTCTCTGGAAAAGGTCGGTGGTTACGTCAACATGGCCCTGGAGGAAGCTTGCAACGGCGACGTCTCATCGGCTCTGAAACTTCTCCGATCAACCCATATGGAGGTGCTCTTCCGACGAGGATTCACCATAGTGCTTGATCTCCGCAAAGACGCCTTTGACCTGGTGCGAAGGAGCGAAGGGGGAATAGACAATCTCGGAGTCCCGTTGGCTGAACTCGTCAAATGGCTCCTGAACAAACGACCTCTCTATGCTGCTCACGTCCATGGGCACCTGCGGCCCCGTGAGTTCCGATCCATTACCGAGATCCAGTATATTCGAGAGCTGATGACCAAAGTCTGGGATCACGATCGATGGGAACCTGTTTGACGCACCCCGCGCACACGGCCACGAATGACCGGCGTAATTCCGGACGTCCTCAGGGGGCCGCAGGTGTCTCGTGGGGAGGGATTTTTGCCAGCAGCTTTTCAGCCCTCATCGATAGTCCTTGAACAGATCGAATGTCCTGTTGGTACGCTTGCAATTTTTCGCAAGTTGGTCTAGATTAAGATTTTCACCCATCGATTTTTCAGTCGCTATCATATTCAGGAGAGCTATCTTATGGCGGATTTTGAACCTGTCATAGTCGCATTTTGCTGTCACTACTGCGCTTACGGCGCCGCAGACCTGGCAGGGAGCATGAGGTTGGAGTATCCAGCAAATATCCGGATCATCAGGCTCCCGTGTAGCGGAAAGGTGACGCCCGTCTTTATTCTCCGGGCGTTTGAGAAAGGAGCGGACGGGGTCTATGTTGCCGGTTGTATGGAAGGCGACTGCCATTTCATTCAAGGCAATCTGGTGGCAAAGCCGCGAGTCAATTATGTGAAAAAACTCCTCGAAGAAGTGGGACTTGAGCCAGAGAGACTGGAATTCTTCAACATGAGCGCGGCCATGGGTCCCAGATTTGCCGAGGTCGCTCGGGAGTTCACGGAACGCATCAGGCAGCTCGGACCAAGTCCTCTCAACAAGAAACAATCCAAGAAGGCCGAAGAAGCGGCTTGAGCCTGCTCCGGAAGCTTCCCTTGAGCAAACTCCCTGTGGAGGCGCAAGATGGTCGTAGGTGAACGAAAACCTTTTGAAGAAATACTGAAGATGCTTGAACCGTATAAAAAAATAATGGTTCTCGGATGTGGGGGCTGTGTCACCGTATGTCTAACCGGCGGTCATGATGAGGTCCGGGTTCTCTCCAGCCAACTCCGCATGGCGCGCGAGAAGGACGGTAATCCCATCGAGATCATCGAAAAGACTATTGAAAGACAATGCGACCCGGAATACATCGAACTTGTTCACGATGTGGTCCCTGATGTGGAAGCCATCCTGTCGATGGCCTGTGGCGCCGGCGTTCAGTTTATGGCTGAACGCTATCCAAAGACCCCGTTATATCCGGCGCTCAACACCACCTTCGTGGGCGGTTCCCTGAAGGAAGGCTATTACGTGGAGCGGTGCCAGACCTGCGGCGAGTGCAAATTGGCCTATACCGGCGGCATATGCCCCATAGCCCGTTGCTCCAAGAGCCTTCTCAATGGGCCCTGCGGCGGATCCACCAACGGGAAATGCGAAATCGATCCGGAAATCGACTGCGCCTGGCAGCTCATCATCGATCGCCTGTCGAGCCTCGACCAGATGGACAAGTACGAACAAATTCTTGAAATCTGCGATTGGAGGACCAACAGGGATGGTGGTCCTCGTAAGATGGTGAGGGAGGATTTCCAGAGATGAGTGCTGAACTGAACACCGAAAGCAAGCTCGAAAAGATTTTGAAATCAGGTCAATTTGCTGTCACCGGCGAATGTGGTCCCCCCAGGGGCGCGGACCCAGAGGTCATACGAGCAAAAGCTGGTCTCCTCAAGGGCAAGGCCGACGCGTTCAATATCACCGACAACCAGACTTCGGTTGTCAGGATGTCGTCTATAGCCTCCTCGGTAATTATGCTGCAAGAAGGTCTTGAGCCGGTGATGCAGATGGTCTGCAGAGATCGAAACAGGATAGCCATTCAGAGCGATATCCTTGGTGCGGCAGCGCTCGGTCTCAAGAACATGCTCTGCCTGTCGGGTGATCATCAGAAATTCGGGGATCATCCTCAAGCGAAGAACGTCTTTGATCTCGATTCCATTCAGCTCATTCAGACCGTCCGCCGGATGCGCGACGAAGGCAAGTTTCTCGGAGGGGATGACCTTACCGTCGCTCCGAAGCTCTTTGTGGGTGCGGCGGCTAACCCCTTTGCCGACCCTTTTGAAATCCGGGTCCCCCGACTCGCTAAGAAGGTGGCTGCGGGCGTGGAATTCATTCAGACTCAGTGTATTTTCAATATGGACAAGTTCGGTGAATGGATGAAGGGCGTCGTGGATAGAGGTCTCCACGAGAAAGTCTACATCCTCGGCGGCGTCACCCCTTTCAAGTCGTTCGGTATGGCCCGGTACATGGCGAAGAATGTTCCGGGCATGGATGTTCCCGATCATCTCATCCAGCGGATGAAAGATACGCCCAAAGAAAATCAAGCTGATGAGGGCATCAAGATCGCGGTGGAAACAATCCAGCAACTCAAAGAGATGGAAGGAATTGCCGGTGTCCATATCATGGCCATTGAGTGGGAAGAAAAAGTGGGCGAAATAGTCGAAAAAGCCGGTCTGTTGCCGCGGCCCTCAGTATAGCATTTTCTCACGGCTCAGTCGGCCGGTTGACTCATTGGAATCGTCGGTCGACTACCCCTATCATCCAATCCCCCCGTCTTTCTCCTAGTAGTCGAGGTTTACGACGTTCAGAGCGTTCTTTTCAATGAAATCTCGGCGGGGTTCAACCTGATCGCCCATGAGGGTCGCAAAAATATCATTGGCCTTGATTGCGTCTTCTATGGTGACCTGAAGAAGCCTGCGGTTTTCCGGATTCATCGTCGTATCCCAGAGTTGTTCCGCGTTCATCTCCCCAAGACCCTTGTAGCGTTGAATAGAGACTTTCTTGCGCCCTAACTCATTGATCAGTTCCACTAGCCCTGAGAAGCTTCTCACCTCAAAGGCCTCACCATTCACGCTCACGGCAAAAGGAGGCTCACCTAGAGCCCTCAACCTTGCCGTGATCGCAACTATCTCACCAAATGCCGGTGACTCCGTTAAATCAAAATCGACGATTGTAGTTCTACTGATCCCGTTTCTTTTTGACAATACCGTAATGTAGTACTTGGACTCTTCCTCATCCTTCCCGATTTGGAAATCGACGGGCGCAATTTCAGGATAGGATATTTCGATCCGCCTTTCCACCCTATCTACGATACTCGTCACCTTGCCCTCATCTTCCAGGGTCTTGGTGTCCATTCCCTCTCGAACAAAGGCTCTGAGCACCATTCTTTCCATGTTTTTCCGTTCGAAAAGTTCGAGAATTCGCTCCATTCTCATCAAGTTCTTGATGGCATTGATGAGAACGGTTCCTTCAAGGAATTCTCCTTCCTTGTTGCTGATTCTGACCTTGTCAAGGCCATTTCTTAATATGATGTCATCGAGAGCGTTCTCGTTCTCTACGTATGCTTCGTTTTTCTGCTGTTTGATCTTGAACAGGGGCGGCTGAGCGAAATAAAGGTATCCCCGATTGATCACTTCGCGCATCCATCGGAAGAAGAACGTGAGCAGTAATGTCCTGATGTGCGATCCATCCACGTCAGCATCTGTCATGATAATGATCTTATGATATCTAATCCTTGAGATATCGAAATCCTCCTCGCCGATGCCCGTGCCGAGCGCAGTGATGAGCGCCCGGATCTCTTGACTCTGGATTATCTTGTCAAACCGAGCCTTCTCCACGTTGAGGATTTTTCCTTTGAGCGGAAGCACGGCTTGGGTAGCTCGATCTCTACCCTGCTTCGCGGATCCTCCAGCTGATTCGCCCTCGACGATAAAAAGCTCCGCAAGCGCGGGATCTTTTTCTTGGCAATCAGCGAGCTTTCCGGGGAGCGCAGAGGATTCCAGAGCGCTCTTACGACGGGTCAGTTCACGGGCCCTTTTCGCAGCTTCTCTGGCTCTGCCGGCTTCTATGGCCTTCTGGACAATCCATTTGGCTACGTGAGGATTTTCTTCGAGATATTCCGAAAGTCGTTCATTGACGACCTGTTCAACGATTCCCCGAATCTCCATGTTCCCTAGCTTTGATTTGGTCTGACTGTCAAACTGAGGATTGAACATTTTCACGCTTAGAACCGCGGTCAGTCCTTCTCGCAGATCCTCACCCGTTAGACTGATTTGTCCTTTGCTGTTTTTTAGCAAACCATGCGATCCCGCGTACGCGTTAATTGTCCGGGTCAGGGCGGCCCTGAATCCCGAGATATGCGTTCCTCCTTCAAAGGTATTGATATTGTTACAGTATGAGAATAGGGTTTCCGCGTATCCGTCGTTGTACTGGATCGCGCATTCGACCGTGCTGTCATCCTTTTCCGCACTGAAATATATGGGGGGTCCGTCCATAGTCTTCTTTGCACGGTTGAGGTGCTCCACAAAGGAGATGATGCCTCCCTCGTACCGGAAGATCTCCGTATCCTTGTGGGATCTTTCATCCTCAAAAACGATTTCGAGGTTGCTGTTGAGGAATGCAAGCTCTCTAAGCCTTGCGGTAATGATCTCATGACTGACTTCGGTGTTTTCAAAGATCTCTTTGTCAGCTCTAAACGTGATTCTTGTTCCAGTACGCTTGGTTCTCCCGATTACCTCAAGATCGGTTTTTTTCTTTCCCCGCTCGTAGTACTGTCGGAAAACCTGGCCGTTGCGCCGAATTTCCAGCTTCAGATACTCTGCAAGGGCATTGACCACCGATACACCGACTCCGTGGAGACCGCCTGACACCTTGTACGAGTCGCGGTCAAACTTCCCTCCCGCGTGGAGCATTGTCATGACCACTTCCGCAGCCGGGATGCCTTCGGTGGGATGATTTTCCGTGGGAATTCCCCGTCCGTTATCTTCGACCGTGACCGAGGAATCAAGGTGAATCGTTACCGAAATACTTGTGCAAAAGCCGGCAAGAGCCTCATCCACAGCGTTGTCCACGACTTCCCAGACGAGTTGGTGCAGGCCCTCTGAACCTGTGTTCCCGATGTACATGCCAGGTGTATTGCGTACCGCTTCGAGGCCTTCCAGAACCCGTATCTGTTCGGCTCCATAGTACTTTTCTTCTTGCACGTCGCCCTTTCCCCTCTCTATCGATCTTGCTCCGTGTTCCGGGACGAATTGATCATCGTCGCATGGGCATGACAAGATTGAAATAGCCTCCCGGCGGATCCGGCCGGATTATGACGGGAGCATCGCTCTTCTCGTATTCAAGAAAGACTGAGTCCGTATCGATTACGCCAAGTGATTCGATGAGGTATGAGACATTGATAATGATCTCAAACTCCTCCCCGTCGTACTCCACTCCTAGGGAATCCTCAGCCGTGCCGAGGTCCGGGTGCGTCGCCGTGAACAGCATTCGGCCCGGGGCTACTGCTACGTTAATCCCCCTGCTGTGGTCGGACGTAAGGACCGCTACTCTTCTCAGGGTCTGCATTAATGCGTGACGATCTACCTTGACGATCTTGTCCCCTCCCTCGGGGACTACTTTGCGGTAGTCCGGATACTCTCCTTCCAGCAGCCTTGTGGTCATGATGAAATTCGGTGTACGAATCACCATGTTCTTGGGCTCAAACCCCAGGGAGACCTCTTCGTCGGAGTTTTCCAGAACCCTCCTGATATCATTGAGGCCCTTTCGCGGAATAAGAATTTGAGAACTCAACGTGAGACCAATTTCTTCGTTGATCATGGCTAGCCGATGCCCGTCCGTGGCAACAACCCGCGTGCTATCTCCGTGCTGCTCAAAAAGGATTCCATTGAGATTGAACCGCGAATCGTCAATTGACGAAGCGAATATCGTCTTGTCAATTATACGGAGAAGCTTCCGCGCAGGCACGGATACCGACTCTACATTTTCCAACGTCGACCATGCGGGATAGTCTGCAGGATCCATGCTCGCCAACTCGAAGTGACTCTGACTCGAAGTGATCCGCACTCGGCCGTTCTGCAAGAGCTCCAGATTAATCGGACCGGACGGTAGTTCCCTCACGATTTCAAATATCTTCTTCGAAGGGACGGTTACCTTGCCGGGATCTTTCACGTCGCATTCGTAGGTCATCTGGAGTCCGACTTCCAAATCGGTGGCTGTAATGATCATTGTTGGAGGATTGGCTTCCAGAAGAATATGCGACAGAATGGGAAGGGTCGATTTCTTTTCCGTGATCGGAACAGTTTTTGAGAGTCCGTCAAAGAAAACGTTCCGTTCGATGTCGACACGCATGAAGCTCTCCTTAAAGTCCTAAATATATATTAAGACAAGTAGTCTTAGTAGTGGTTGTGAATTTGTGGAAAAATGCTCTCTGATGGCTCCTACTGGCTTTCACGTCTGTTGATGACTTGTGGAGAAACGAGGGGAAGGATTGTGTATGACATGCCATGTCTCATCGATCCCCAATCCGTAAACAGGTTTTCCACAAGATACTCATGCTCGGATCTCTCTCCTCAGGCCGTCGATGGTACTCGTGAGTGATTGATCCTTTTCCATGGTTTTTTCAATCTTCCTGACGGCATGAATGACCGTCGAATGGTCTTTCCCACCAAAAGCCACGCCGATCTCGGGATAGGAACACTCCGTCAGCTCTCTTGCGAGATACATTGCCACCTGTCTCGGAAAGGAATAAAGCTTGTGTCTCTTCTTGGACTTGATGTCTGAGACTTTGACATTGAAGGCCTTGGCCACGGCGCTGATCACGGCCTCCATGGTAATGGGCTTGCACTGACTTCTAAAGACGTCCTTGAGCGCCTTTTCCGCGAGCTCCTTTGTCAGCGGTATCCCCTGCAGCGTACTCATAGCGACAACTCGTACGAGAAGACCTTCCAGCTCCCGGATGTTAGAACCCACCTGGCGGGCGAGGAAATGGGCGACGTCGTCCGGGAGTTCCAACGAATCCTCGAAGGCCTTGCGCTTGAGAATAGCCACCTTGGTCTCCAGGTCAGGAGCGCTGATGTCTGCAACGAGGCCCCAGCCGAAACGAGATTTGAGACGCTGTTCTATATCTAACTCATTCGGCAGACAGTCCGCGGTGATCACGATTTGCTTGTGGTCCTCGTAGATTCGATTAAAGGTATGAAAGAACTCCTCCTGGGTTCGCTCCTTTCCGGCAAGAAACTGAATATCGTCTATAAGGAGAAGATCCATACATCTGTATTTATTACGGAAATCAACCATCTTATCATAACGAATCGCATTGATCATCTCATTGGTAAATTCCTCGGATGTGGAGAATGATACCTTCGCGCTCTTATCCTTGGACAGCACATCATATCCGATTGCGCTCATGAGATGGGTTTTGCCGAGACCGACGCCTCCATAGATGAACAACGGATTGTACGTGCCGCCGAGGTTCTCGGATACAGAAACAGCCGCAGCATTGGCAAACTGGTTGCAACTCCCCACCACAAAGCTCTCGAAGGTATAACGGGGATTCAGCTTGTGTTTTCTGGCGAACTCGTCCGTAATGCTGAAGGCCTCAATAATGGAGGCTCGATCCGGCGCAACGCCCGGGGGGGCGGATTCGGGCAACAGAGCATCGAACTCATTGCGAGATAGAAAGTCTATTTCATATTTATTTCCAAATACTTGTCCTACTGATTCAGAAATTAGATTGAGGTAATTGTCTCGGATCCATGCCACATGAAAATTGGTCGGCGCGGACAGAAGGATAGTCCTTTCGGAGATTTCTTCGCAGGCAATGGGCTCCAACCAGGTGGACATCGTGTGTTTGTTCACCTTGGCCCGGAGCAGTTGGAGGCATCGGTCCCACACAGAAATCATGATCAAGGAAACCCTAATCTTTTCAATCAGATAGATATAGAATAGACTAGCACGAGGGCAGGTCGATTTCAAGAAAAATCTTCCGAGAATCCTATACTCTCAAGGATACGCTCCAACTCATCTTTAGAGTGAAAGTGAATCTCCAACTTACCGGAACCACGAAATTTTGCTTTTACTGTTACCCGAGTCGAGAGAAATCTGGAAAGGCTTCGTTCCAGGTCGCTCATCTCCGGTTCCTTCTGATGGGTTCCGGAGACCGGCTTGTCGGTCTTATCCTTATAATTTTGGACTATTTTTTCCAATTCTCTTACGGAAAGCCTGTGCTTGACTATACGACGAGAGAGATGGAGCTGGGTCGGCAGGTGATCAACGGCAAGAAGAGTTCGAGCGTGACCCATGGAGAGCCGCTGTAAACGGATATCTTCCTTGATCGGATCAGGAAGCTTTAACAGCCTAAGATGATTGGTAATGTTCGATCTGTCCTTTCCAATGCGTCTGGCAAGTATTTCATGCGTATAGGAGAACTTGGTGATGAGGGTGCTGTAGGCCTCCGCCGTGTCCAGCGGATTGAGATTCTCCCGCTGGAGGTTCTCGATGAGAGCGACCTCCAGCGATTCGGAATCGGAAAGCTCCCGGACTATAACCGGCACCGTGGAAAACCCCGCCATCGCGGCAGCCCGCCACCTTCTCTCACCGGCGACGATCTCGTATCTGTCATCCGCCCTCGGACGGACGATGAGGGGCTGGATCACCCCGATTTCCTTGATCGAAACCATCAGATCGGCAAGAGATTCCTCGGAGAAGAGCGTCCTTGGCTGATGGGGATTGGGAACGAGAGAATCCATAGACTTATAGGTGATCGTCCCTTCCGAATCCGTGGCGCTCTCCGGCTCATTGAGCGGTAGCAGCGCATCAAGCCCCTGACCCAATGCCATACGCCTTTTCCCAGTTTCCGTTACCTTCCGCATCCAAAATCTCCTTTGAGAGGGAGAGATAGCTGGTGGCCCCTCGAGAGGTAATATCGTAGAGCACCACCGGCTTACCGAAACTCGGCGCTTCGGACAGTCTCACATTGCGGGGTATGATGGTGTCAAAAACCTTGGAGGCGAAGTGCTGCCTGACATCCTGGACAACCTGATGGCTCAAATTATTCCGAGCGTCGAACATCGTCAACAGCAGGCCCTCCAGCTCCAGCGACTGATTGAGAAATGATTGAACTCGACGGATGGTTTTCATCAGATTGCCGACGCCTTCCAACGCGTAGTACTCACACTGCACGGGAACAAGTACCGAATCGGCTGCCACAAGGGCATTCACCGTAAGTAAACCGAGCGAGGGGGGACAGTCTATGAATACGTAATCATAGGACTCTCTGATATCTGCTATAGCCGCCTGGAGCATACGTTCTCTGGAATCGAGCGAAATAAATTCTACCTCCGCGCCGATCAAATCCTGAGAGGAAGGCAGGACATGAAGGTGCTGGAGGCTTGTGTCTCTAATAACTCTGTTATGCACTTGCCGGGAGAGAAGCAGCTCGTAGATGGAAGGGTCCCCCGGCGAAAGCCGAATTCCCAGCCCGCTGGAGGCATTGGCCTGAGGATCCATATCCACCACCAGCGAACGCTTCTCGGCAAGCGCCATACAAGCGGCGAGATTTACCGCGGTTGTTGTCTTGCCAACCCCGCCCTTCTGATTTGCCAGGCAGATTACGCGACTCATTAATCCTCACCCGTTGATTGGCACGCCCCTCAAGCCGTCCCACCGGAGACAGATCCCCGCTGTACGGTAACGGGCATGAAACCAGCTTTGTCCCCATATCAGGGCGTTTTCACGTCCTTCCTCGGGCTCTTGAAACATATGGACCCGGATTTCTGGGCTGATCGTACTATCACAAAATGGAAGCGAAACCAACGCAAATTATGCGATTTCTGCTAAGTACTCGTGTTTTGTGGAAGGAAAGGCTAACTAATTGAAATATCAATCGTTTATTGTAGGGCCGCGATGACTCAAAACGCGAGCTGACCGCGGCCGAAGCGCGAAGTTCATCAAATTCGCGCGTACCGGATGACTCTCCGTAACATATGGGTGTAGGGGAGTTCTCCTTCCCACCGCGCTGATTCTCGGAAATTGCCGAGAAAGATGTCGGTCTCTCGGAGCGAAGGTCCTGCCATCCGAATAAGCGATCCCCCTTGGGCAACGAGACATCGAAGGGAGTCCAACTGTTGGGAATCAGAAAGCAAAGCCCTTGAGATAACCAAATCAAAAGGATCTCCCGGCGGATGATTCAGCAGGAGCTCAAGGGTAACGTTCAGGAACTCAACCGCTTCGAGTCGGAGTTCCCGGCAGAGATTCTTGAGAAAAACGATCTTTTTCGGGTCACGGTCAAGGAGCGTCAGTCTCATGGATTCGTCGACCAATTTCATCACCACGCCGGGAAATCCAGCTCCCGTCCCAATGTCAAGGACACGGCGATACTCCCCAATCGTTATCACCTTGAATACAGTGAGAGAATCAAGAAAATGAAGGGTGGCTAGATCGTGAATCCCTCGGATTGATGTAAGATTCACCCGCTCCTGCCAACGGATAAGCATCTCCAGATGAGTGACCATGCGGGCAATCTGCTCGTTCTCCACGGACAATCCAAGGAGATGGGCGCCTTCGGTCAAAGTGCGGAATGCTTCAGTGTCGTTGGCCGGTGCAGTCATCAATCCAACGCAGGTACTCCGGGAGGCCCTGCTCGATCCTCAGGGCAATGATTTCTGGCACCTCGTAGGGATGGAGTTCCCGTACGACGGTCTGAAGCTTCGGAAAGAGTTCCTCCCTCGTCTTTAAAATCATAAGGCACTCGGGATCGTTGCACAGTTCACCTTTCCAGCGGTAAATAGATCGTATTCCCGGTATGATATTCACACAAGCTACGATTTCCTTTTCCACAAGGGCCTGTGCTATCTCACCGGCAGTGGCGATATCGTCAATAGTAACAAGGCAGAGTATGTATGAACCCATATTTACTCCATATTGTGTTTTTTGGTTGACAAACCACAATACCTTGTATATGGTTGCCTCGGTTTGAGGAAACGGACAACGGCAGGATCCCGCCCGTATTCCGCGGATCTTAGCCTTTTCTCTTGCTGAAAACAACCTCCATGAAGGGGGGCCGAAACCGGTGGATTAAGAAACCCTATCTGTACCAATGAAATAGGCGGGGGGGTCACGCCTTTTAGGCCTTCCAACTGTTTGTCACAGGCCAGACAAGGAGTTGCTCAATGTTCCAGGTCGGAGATGTGGTTGTATATCCGATCCACGGTGTCGCGCGGGTAATCGAAGTGAGGACCGAGAAGATCGGGGGAGCCGACCAACTTTGCTATATTCTTGAGACCGAGATCGAGACTGCGAGCCCGAAGCCGGTAATCAAGTTGCCGGTAGATAAGGTGGAGTCAAATCGTGTTCGGAAAATCGTGTCAGAAGAGGATGCCACCCGGGTCGACAAGATACTCCGAAAACGAGGTATGAAAGCCGATTCTCAGACCTGGAACAGACGACATCGCGAATATCAGGAAAAGATGCGCAGCGGCAGTCTTTTCATGGCAGCCGAAGTGTATCGAGACCTATGCCTGCTCAAGGAAAACAAGGACCTCTCCCATGGTGAACGCAGACTATTTGATCAAGCACGGAACCTCCTGATCAAGGAACTCTCCATCGTCAAGAAGACCAGTGAAAAAGATATCGAAAGAGCCATCAACAAGATCTTCAATAGAAAAAACGCTCCGTCCTCCGATGAAGATAAACCTTAACAGCTGAAGTTGTCCTCCTCCCCTCTTCCTAGAGGATCCCAGGGAATGCCGAGCAAAAGCGTTTCTGCGCTCATCATGGTTTCTTGTGTGTTTTTCGGCGGATTGCTCGGCCGCCAACTTACTACAGCGCCCAAGGGTACTCTTCTGTTCATGAGCGGCGGTATTGCGCTCGGGTTGGCCTGCCTTCTCCTCCTTCGCTTCTGGCTGCGGATGGATGTCGACCGAATCATCGGAGGAACCGTGGGAGTGCTAGTGGGGAGTGTCCTCGCGCTTGTTGTTGCCGCGGGGACGTCCGGAAAATTCCATACCCGCGAAATATCGTTGACGATCTACTGCACGCTGGTGGTCCTCTTCGCGCTCGTTGGCATGCAGCTCGGAGCGAGTAAAGCAAAAGAGATTAGGCGCAAGATCCGGGAACAGCCCGAGGAGAAAACAACCGTTGCGGGGATCCTGGATACCTCGGTGATTATCGACGGCAGGATCGCTGATGTGTGCGACACAGGATTCCTCAAAGGAGATCTGATCATCCCCCAGTTCGTGCTGCAGGAGCTGCAGACGATAGCCGATTCGCAGGAAGCGACGAAGAGAACCCGGGGGCGCCGTGGTCTGGATATACTCAACAAGATGAAAAAACAATCATATCTTAAAATACTTATTGACGAAACGGATTATCCGGCCATAAAGGATGTCGATCAGAAGCTCATCCAATTCGCCAAGGCGACCGGTCATCCAATAATCACCAATGATTTCAATTTGAACAAAGTGGCAGAGGTCCGCTCCCTCAAAGTTCTCAACGTCAACCAATTGGCTACCGCACTAAAACCGATTGTCTTACCGGGCGAAACCATACATGTCCAAGTGATAAAGGAGGGTAAGGAGGCCGGGCAGGGAGTGGCCTACCTGGACGACGGCACGATGATCGTCATAGAAAACGGGCGACGACAAATAGGAAAGAGCCTCGATGTCACCGTGACCAGCGTACTGCAGACTACCGCAGGACGCATGATCTTCGCTGGGATCAAGAGTTGACCTCAGAATTTGCCCCTAGGCTTGATAGTGTTCGACACCGAGGAGTAGCGAGCGACCGATTTGAACCAAAAGGCGAGATAACTCCGGTACGGCCTCGCTCAATTGGCGATCAGATATCTCGTTGTCAAAACTACTGGGGAGGCCCTATCTCCAAAAAGAGCATCCCCAGATTCTTTCTTCGATACCATAGGGCTGCGTGGATCCCGACTACCGATTCTCTCCCTTTGACGCCAGGAATTTCTCCCAAAGCTTGAAGCCCGGTTCCGGTGGGGATCCCGAGTCGACCCACCACTGGATGAATTCGTGATAGACCTTGAGAAATTCAGGCCAGGTTCCGTTGGGAGCGACCTTCTTCTTCCAGTCGGGAAAAAGATCGTCATTGGCAAGCTGGAACTCTTCCTCCCCATAATCGGGATATTGGTGCTTGAAGGTTCGTAGCCGCTCATCACGACTCATGGTGGACGGCGCCTCAGCCGCGGCCGGAGTCTCTTCCACAGGGGCGCCTTGCTTCTCGGAAGTGACTGCGGTTGCGACTTGTTCCTTCGGGGGGGCCGGTTGACTGGGGGTCTCCTTCAACACCTTCGGCGTCGTGGCCGCGCTGGGGGAAGGCTGCGCGGCTGAAGGAGGTACGACCTCACCGGGGCTCGGAGCGGAGCTGGTTGCTGGGCTGGGGGCAGGCATGTTCATGGGAACGGCCTGGGAGCCGGCGGAAGGTGGAGGTCCGGGAACACTCGCCTGCCGAGACGGAGGACCGGTCATCAACTGCGCGGTAATCCACCCATTCGTGGGATGGAATTCCTGGATACCACCGAACAGCTTGTCTATCCGGTATGCCTTTCCCAGTCCCAGAGGGCTGAGGTAATGGTAGCGGTTTTCCGCCACGATCACCGCGAGACCGATCGCCACGATGGCGAGAAACACCCAGGAATGAATTTGAGTCCATCCCCGAGCCGGCCGTTGACCTCTCTTTGGATCCGGGCGTTGCGTGCTTTTGTCATTGAGGGTCATCCCGAACGGCCTCCTTCCGGTTGTTCAACCCGCAGAGCAATAGGCTACGGATTTTTGTGAATATATCACATTTGAAAAAGTTTGTAAAAGCCTTTTTGCTCAAGGATTTTTTATCCTAATACGTACCGGAACTCCCGCGCTGAGGAATATCCGGAAGGCACTCGGTACTCCAAACAATGATGCGATGAGAAGAGCAAGTCAATACTATTGGACACTGAGATCATGAGGGAGTTCGGCAGAAAAGAGACGGAATGGCAAGAACTTGCGGCAAGGAGCCTTGAGGCAGAAAAACACCCTCCCTGGTAATTTACCGGTTTTCCCTGAAAAAAAGTTCTTGCCCTCACGGCAGAATATGATAGGAGGAGGGGTACTTCTCAACATACCCTTTCAACGTCCATGAAAAGCCCTGAAAGGGGCGGTCTTTTGAGGCCGTTTCCGGGCTTTTCGTTTTTTGAAGACAGTGAATGGCGCCGGTGGAGGGTCGGACAGAGAGTCCCTTCTCGGTGAACGGACATTCAGTCAAGGGAGGGACCCCACAGACCCTTTAAGGTTAGGACATTCAGACCGGCGCCATCCGAAAGGCGCTTCAAGCCTCAGAAGATCAAACCGACTTCCACGAATCCACCTTCCAGGACGTTATCCCACATCAAGTCCACGCGATCCTCATCGAACTTGATAAACCGGTACCCGCCTCTGACATATCCCCACCTCCCCGGAAAAAACGGGATCGTAAGCTGCCCACCCGTTTGAATATCCAGGGCCAGGGTGTTGTCGAGATAGCCGATTCCGAATCTGTTGTCGCAGGAGAATGTTGCCCCGTTCGGGAGCGTCTTGATGCATTTCTGGATCTCGATCCCCGACATGATCATGTTACGTCCGCGGTCGAGCGTACTGCATTGACCGATGCACAGGCCGCTGCAAAGCTGCAACTGCTGATCGTTGTACAGCCAGTAGTTGAAGAGGGATACGATGACCTGAGGCGTAACGATCGGCTGATAGATCAGTCCGAGTCTCTGGTAGACGAAGTCCCACTTCGTGTGCAATGCCGTACCCGTCGGGAAATTCCAGATCCCGAAGTAAAACGGATCACCCACCGTACTGGAATTGTTAGTCTCGGAGGGCATTATCGAATAATGGATTGCCCATCGGGGGCGAAACTGATAGCGTGCGGTGAACTCATAAAATGTCTTGTGACCGTCAATTCCGAGTTGGCTCGTGAAGTCGACTTCCGATGTTGTCACACCGAGGCTTGTGGCGGGCCAACGAACACTCCCCCCGACCCGGGCAAAGAAAAACTGAGTCTGCAATTCCCACTGACCGGGAAGACGCCTAGGAAGAAAGCACAAGGGGCAAAAAGGTACAGGAGGAGGGCAGAGAGGCGCCTTGCACTTCTGTACCGGAGGCTTGCACTTTCTGATTGGCTTGTGGCGCGGGACAAAGCCCGGCCTAATAGGTACATCGAATCTTCCGAAGGACGCGGGCCGGAAGGAAACCCTCTCTCTCGAGGATACTCCGGTGCGAAACGTCTTCGCTGAAATGCCTGCGTTAGATTGAAGATTGGCTGAGCGTGAATGCTTCGCTGGCTTGACGACGACGCGAATGGAGTCGCGTTCATCTGCGGCGGAAGCGGTTGCGCAGATCAATAGAAAAGCTAGACATACTAGCCCCATAAAAGGGAACCTTCTCATCAGTCCCTTCCTCCCAGCTCGAACTAACTGGCATCGCTTAAATATTTTTCATCCAGGATTGTCAAGGAAAAAAGATGCAGAAATATCAAGAATTTTACAAATTTTTCGAGAATAAACTTTGAGAAGACGAGTTAACTATAAAAAATGAAGCATTACTTAGAATATCTAAGATAATGTGTCAGACATTGTATATAATAAATTGATATATATAACGATTTCTCCTCAATTAACAGAAGAACGCCGTCACGGCGGTACCGAAGTGCGCGCGTACCGCTGAAGAAATCCCCCCCCGACCACACACGTCCCCCCCTGCCCCCCAGGGACGAGACAGCCGAGGTGCTGAAGTCTCCCAAACGCATGACGAAGGCTACCCTGTCTGCGAATCCCCGGGAGTCACCTGAGAGATCGCGGAGGCCACCTTCGAGCACGCGTGTGTCTAGGGAAATTTAAGATAATACAAGGGGATAGGCTGATAACTTCTCAACACACCCTTTCCCTCCGTCAAAATGTCTGATTTCACGTAATTGCTCTTGGCACTGCATTTGTCAAGAAAAATCGCTTGCTATTTTCACCTGTTGTCTTAAATAGCTGAAAAAGATGATGATGTTTGGTCGAGCGTGTGGACTTAACACTCTAATATGACCACTAGATCTCCCCGCGTTTTGACTGTGAGATCGAGTCTTGGCTTTGCCGACCTCCAGTGATATCTTCTTCCGACCATGAGAAGATATCTCCATTACAGAGCCGGGCCCGGCGCTTTCCGAACGATCAGGGAGCAGGGGTTCCACGCGGACATGGTGAAGGTTTTCGCCGGTCCTGCAGGGGGTCCCAAGTGGTTCGTCTCCGTGGGCTTTGACCGCGCGCTCATAGCGTCGCGTTTCCTGGAAACGTCCGGGGGGCGCGTACTCCTCGTAGGGTCTTCCGCGGGCGGATGGAGGGTTTTGGCAATGGCGTGCCGCAATCCTCAGCAGGCCTATGAAAAGCTGAGGATCGCGTACTCACGGAATGTTTTCACGGAAAAGGACACCCCAAAGACGCTCAGCGCGGCTCTTCAACGGAATGTGGACTCGTTCATTCATGAAGAGGATATCCCGACGATCCTGGGGCATCCGGCCTTTGACCTTGCCATCCACACGGTGAGGGGCCGCGGGCCGGCCGGTTCGGAGAGGCGCCCGATCCAGGCCGCCGCGATAACGTGAGCGGCCGCGCTTAATGTGCTCTGGTCCGGGGCCATGGATCTCTTCTATGAGCGGGTGGTCTTCTACACGGGGCAAGGAGAGCCGGATTTCCTGCGGCAGTCCTTCCGGGGCCGATCGGTGAGGCTGACCGAGGAAAACATTCGCAAGGCCGCGCTCGCGACGGGATCGCTCCCGTACATCATCGCAGGAGTACAGGACATTCCGGGTGCTGTGCCCGGTACATACCGGGACGGCGGCCTGGTGGATTACCAACTCAATCAGGACTATCGTCCCGGAGAGGGAGCAGTGACCCTCTTCTTCCATTATCAAGAGAGGATTGTACCCGGCTGGCTCGACAAATCGCTCAAGTGGAGAAAGCCGAGCAAGGGAACTCTCGATCGGGTTCTCCAGGTCCATCCGGGCCCGGAGTTTATCAAATTGCTCCCTGACGGACGCTTGCCTGACCGAAACGATTTCATTAGTTTCGCGCACACGCCCGAAGAGCGGATCCGCAGGTGGGACGAGGTGAGCGAGGCGAGCACGATCCTCGGCGAGCAATTCCTGGAAGACGTTGAGTTCGGGAGGATAGAGAAACTTATCGAGCCTATTCAATAGCGGGGCCCTTTTTCAGAAAAGCGTCTCCCGGAGATCTCGTTCGACGAATCGCTCAATTTTGGAAAGCAGAGGGTTGGGACCTATGAATCGACCTTCATGGCATGAGTATTTCATGATGGTGGCCAAGCTCGTGAGCGTGCGATCGACCTGTAATTCGAGGAAGATCGGCGCGGTCATCGTGCGGAACAACCGGATACTGGCCACAGGGTACAATGGTGCGGTCCACGGAGCGCCTCATTGCATCGACCGCGGGCCTAATTTCTGTTTACGGCGTTCCATCGGGGCGCACGATGCGGAGAAGTACAATTACTGCGTGTCGAGTCACGCGGAGGTCAACGCGGTCGACCAGGCGGCGCGCTTCGGGATACCTCTTGAAGGGGCCCGTGTCTACTGTACGTTGGAGCCGTGCAACTGGTGCTTCAAACAGCTTATACAGGCAGGCATTACAGAGATCTTCTACGAAGAGGCGTACGAGTCCAAGAACAAGGAGTTCGACCTCTACTGGCGGAAGATCATGGAGTCTCATGAGGGAATCCGGATTTTCCAGCAGATATCGGTCTCAGAGCAAGCCCTGAATATGGTGATCGACGTGCTCCGTGGATCATCCGTCCGGACCATGCCGGCTACCTCACCTGGCGCGGGCAGCGAATTAAGCGTGGAGGATCTCAAGAAGATTATGGACCGGATCGACGGCTGACCGCCCACCGCGGGAGCATCGTAACGGAATGAACGTGAAGTCGGAGGAGTGATACCTGCATGAAGATCTTGTCCGTGGAACGATTTACGGAATCTGTGCTCATAGAGAAGCTTCGGGGGGTGACGATGTTGAAGGCCCCTGAGGTGAAAATCTATGATAAGGCTTTCATATCATTAGAAAAAGTTGCCGTGCAGAGTCTTTCGCCGCCTCAGAATTACATCCTCCGATCCGAGTTGAAAAAGGTCCGGGAATTGAAGTGGGCGCTGGAAGAGCACGGGGTAGACATCTTCAATCTGCAGGGCTTCGTCCGGCTGAAGCTGGAAGAGAGCCCCGATCCGGTGGACCTCCTCCCTCCCGTGGTTGAAGAATCGATCGAAAGGGACGGAAGCGTGCACCTCATCGTGAATGACGGCATGCACCGGGTGTACATGGCATTGCGGGAGTGGGTTATTCCCCAGGTGATTCTCGTCAGGGGCATTCCCAAGGAACTCCCCTACTACGCATACCCCGTCCCCGGTCGATGGGAGAGCATCGAGGAACGGGACGATCTCCCGCCCGGATATCTCAAGAAGTGGCACAGGATCGAGAACTACCACGCGCTGTACCGCAACTTCAATTCCGCGTTCCTGAACGTCGGCGGACCAAGAGAGTTTTTCAAGAAAAAGGCGTAGGGAGATTCTTGAAACACACGCCACCACCAATAGGACAGAATTTTTGACAATCAGTATAAAGCCACCCGCGTACTCTTCGCCGACGAGTTCCCATCACGGCCTGCTGTCGTAGTGGGAATATTGCATGGTGAAGATTCCCCGGCCTTGGGTGAGCGATCTGAGGGACGTGGAATAGCCGAACATCGTGGCAAGGGGCACGACGCCGCTGATTGAGGAAACCTTACCCGAAGGGGTAACCCGGTCGAGTTTCCCTTTTCTGCTGTTGAGATCAGCGATGACCTCACCCACGAATTCTTCGGGAACAATGAGTTCGACCTTCATATACGGTTCGAGGAGGATAGGACTCGCGTTTTGACAGGCTTCCTTGCAGGACTGGGAAGCCGCGACCTTGAGGCCGAGGGTGCTCATTTCCTGCCAGTTTTCGCCCACAGACCGGAATTTGATTTTAATGTCAACCATTTCGTTCCCCGCGATGACACCGGCAAGCGTAGCCTCACGGGCCCCTTGTTCGAGGCTCTCTCGCATCTCTTCGGGCAGGTCGTCCAGTGCGGCGTCGAATGCGAATGAGTTCCCGTCGCCCCTGGTCCCCGGTGACACGATCAGGGTGACTTCACCTATGTGCCGTGCATCGTGGATTTCCCGATCGAATCGAACGTGACCGGTCCCTTCCGATTGAATCGTCTCTTTGTACACCACCTGGGGCTTCCCGGTAACGACTTCGAGGTTGTATTCCCGTTTGAGGCGGTCGAGTATTATCTCCAGGTGCAATTCACCCATACCGGATATAAGCATCTGGCCGGTCTCTTCGTCTTCACGGTACCCGAAGGAAGGATCCTCAGTGGCGATTTTCTCCAGTGTGGCGAGGAGTTTTTCCTGGTCGGAGCGCGTTCTCGGCTCGACGGCAATGGAGATGACGGGAGTGTGGATGTCGAGCGATTCGAGGATGATGGGGTCCGAAGGAACCGTGATCGTGTCTCCTGTTCTGGTTTCCTTCAGGCCGACCACGAGAGCGATGCTTCCGGCGGGGACCGTCTTGACTCGCTCGCGCTTGTTGGCGTGCACGAGGAAAAGGCGGGCAACCCGCTCCCGGATTCCGAGCGACGCGTTGTACACCTCTTTGTCGGCCTGGAGTTCACCGGAGTAGACCCGCAGGAAGTTGGCTTTGCGGCCCTGATCCATGACGACCTTGAAGGAAAGGGCGCAGAGCGGTTCCTTGATCAGCGGTGGGCGGGACTCTTTTTCTCCCGTCTCCGGATTGACGCCGGTAATCGCGGGAACTTCGAGGGGAGAGGGGAGGAAATCCACCACAGCCTTGATTACGGGCTGAACTCCCAGATTCTTGAGAGCGGAACCGCAGAGGGTGGGGACGATCTTGTTTTCCAGGGTGCCTTTTCTCAGCCCTCTGATGATCTGTTTCGTGTCCAGATCGTCATGATCGAGGTACACCTCAAGGAGTTCCTCATCCATTTCCGCGGCCGTCTCGACCATGAACTGTCGCGCTTTGCGAGCGTCTTCCTGTAACTCCGCCGGTACCTCGACGACTTCGAATTCAGCACCCAGGGTATCGGGGTCCCAGACAAGGGCCTTCATCTGTATCAGGTCTATGACGCCTATCGGGTTATCGCCGTCGAACCAGGGGATCTGAATAGGGACGGGATTCGCGGCCAGCCGGTCCCTCATCATGGATACCGCGTGGTCGAAGTCTGCGCCAAGTCGGTCGAGTTTGTTGACGAAGACAATTCTCGGCACGCGGTACCGGTCAGCCTGGAACCATACGGTTTCGGTCTGGGGTTCCACGCCGCCCACTGCGCAGAGAACCACCACGACTCCGTCAAGGACTCTCATGCAGCGTTCCACCTCGATGGTGAAATCCACGTGTCCCGGGGTGTCGATCAGATGGATTTCATAACCCTGCCAGAAGAAGGTCGTGGCCGCCGACGTGATGGTAATGCCACGTTCCTGTTCCTGGGGCATATAGTCCATGGTCGCAGCCCCATCGTCGACTTCGCCGATCTTGTGAATCTTCTTGGTGTAGAAGAGTATTCTCTCGGTCAAGGTGGTCTTGCCGGCGTCGATGTGGGCGGTGATACCTATGTTTCGAATTTTGTTTATGTTTTCGGTCACGATTCGCGCTCGGCTCCAGTTCTTGGGAAACTCCCGTGGGAAGATGAGGAAATCGGATAGTTTAAAACATTCTATCCGACTATTGTCAAGGAAGTTAATGATTGGATATGGTTTGCCTTTTACCGATTGACATGGTAGAATTCGACATTAAAGGACTCAGATTTCGTCGGAAACGGGTGCAGTCATGCAAGCTATGGCCGAAGTCTTTGAATGGGTCAATAGGCTGCTGGGAGTAAGAACGCCTGAAGAGCTGGTTTTTCACCCAGTCTTTATCGCACTCTGCGTCGTTCTCTTAGTCTTCGGGTTCATCAAAGGGTGGAAAGCGCTTTATCTGCCCATCGTCACATTATTGGGCGGCGCGGTCATCTTCCATTATTTCTATCCTGAAGACGCTTCAAGGCTCGACGAATTGATCAAGTTCCTCGCGGTGACGGGAGTTCTCGCCCTGGTGGTCATATACTTTGGATTCATACGGGAGTAGGCAACGTTCCATGGTACGGGTCGGCACATCAGGATGGTCGTACCCGGACTGGAAGAGAGTCCTGCCTGTTCCCAGGGCCATGGGAAAAGCGGAGGTCCTGAGGCTGCTCTCGAGTCTGATCGACGCGGTCGAAGTCAATGCTGCTTTTTTCGCTATTCCCTCCCCCCACCTCGCCTCGGATTTTATGGAGAGCACGTCGGGAAACCCAAATTTCCGTTTTTCAATCAAGCTGCATCGGGTATTTTCTCACCATCGCACCTTTTGCGATACGGACGTCAGGCTTTTCTCCGACTACGCCGGTGAATTTCACCGCGCGGGTCGGTTATCGGCGGTACTCGTTCAGTTTCCTCCTTCATTCCGGTACGGCATCGACGCGAAGGCTTACATCAAGAGGCTCCGGGATACCTTTTCCGATTTGCCACTTGTGGTGGAGGTGAGGCACGGGACGTTTGCGGAGCCGGAATTCGCGGAGTTTCTTTCCAGGCTGGCCCTGGGATGGGCGTACGTGGATCAACCCTATTCCGGCTCGGCTCTTGCGCTGGATCAGGCGGAAACCACCTCACCGACAGCCTATTTCAGCCTTCATGGTCGCAACGTGCAACACCGGTTCCGTGACGATTCGGACCCCCTGAAACACGACTATCTCTACTCGCGACGGGAACTCGAGGAACTGGCCGTCAGCATTACAAGGGACTCCCGCAAAGCCCAAGAGACAATGGTCATTTTCAACAACACTCTCGGCGGTCAGGCTCTGGTCAACGCGCTCGAGCTGAAGGCGATGCTCCTTGGGCGACCCGTTGCCGCGCCTTCTCAGCTCCTCAGGTTTTTCCCCGGATCGAAGGATCTCCTCTTGGGGCAACATCCCGATCAGTGCGATCTATTCCGACGAGACACCGGTCGTTCAGCCGACCTCGCGGATTGAGGAATTTGCCCATGCCCTATATTGTTGACGGCAACAACGTCATGGCGCAGCGCGTCGGATGGCACCGGGACAGAACCGCCGCAAGAAGAAGACTCATCCGTGATCTGGCCCGCTTCGTGGGAATAACCAGGGCGAAGCTCAAAGTGGTCTTCGACGGAGCGCCCGACGGTGAGTTCCCCGAGGGGCGCAGGTTCAAGAGCGTGCAAATTCACTATGCGCGGCCGGGATCGGATGCTGATTCCCGTATCCGGGAACTCGTGGAGAAAGCGTCCAACAGGCGCGACATTGTGGTTGTCACCTCGGACAAGCCTCTGGGGTCCCACGTTGGTCGCCAGGGCGCACGGGTCTTACCGTCGGGCGAGTTTAGGAAGATGATGGACGATGCCCGGAGGCGAGTTCCTGAGAAGCCGAGTGATCAAGAACCGATCGATGTCGATGAATGGCTCGAATTCTTTGAGCGTAGCGATGGATAATGTCGGATTTCGCATGATCTCAGAGGAACCGGAAAAACCGCGTTAAAGGCAACGGGAGGGAACGCAGCACAGGTGCCAGAACTATCGTCTGGAAATGGTCCGTCGGAAGGTTTCTATTTCCCGACTGGAAACAACGGGTCCGTGCTGAGTCTGCGGCGTGCGGAAGTCGCATGCGGCGTGATCGCCTTTTCCACGAGGCTCGGGGGGGTCTCCCGTTCACCCTTTGATTCCTTGAATTTTTCAAGGAGAGACGGAGATCGGGGAGGGGATGTTCGCAGAAACCTCGATATGGTGGGCAATTCCCTCGGCATAGACGCTGATGGAATTGTTTTCTGCCGACAGGTTCACCGCGCTGACGTGCAAGTACTGGAATCAGTACCGCAAGCCCCACCGACCGCGGATGCCCTCATCGCGGTCAAACCGGGAATATACCCTGCAGTGAAAACCGCCGACTGTCTGCCCATACTGCTGTTGGACCCAGTCAGGAAGATCTCGGCCGCGGTCCATGCGGGATGGAAGGGCACGGTTCTGAGGATCACGAGACAGGTCCTCCAAATCCTCAAGAAAGACTTGGCGGTCGATCCCGCGGATTTGATAGCCGCGTTCGGACCGGCGATCGGCCCCTGCTGCTACGAGGTCGATGAGCGGGTGCTCGGTCCGTTTCGTGAGCAATTTCCCATGGCGGAATCATGCATCTCCAGCCTCGCTGAGATGGAGACCTCTTCCTCCGCAGGCTCTCCGCGTCACGTAGAACTTCCGGGGGGAGAGACCGTGACGGCAACTCCCCTTTCCCCCACGAGACCGGCCAATGAGAGCTTTCGATTGGACCTGGTCCGGGCAAATATGCTCGAACTGCGCTCCGAGGGAATGCCCACGCGTAACGTACACTTCTCGGATCTCTGTACTGCCTGTTATCCTGATCTCTTCTTCTCGTTCCGCCGGCAGAAAGGGATGACCGGACGTCACATTGCAGTGACCGGATTCAAGGCGTAGCCCGGCGGCGCCGACCACTTGGGACGAGACGTCCCGGCTCCTTTCCTGCCAACATACACCTCACACTCACCCTCTTTATGCTTCAGAGCGGATTACCGGACCGAAAAGCCTTTTACGAGCCGGTAGTTCGTGGCAACATGATGGACTGAGAAAAACAGAGAATCTGTCTGATTTTCGCGCACAGGGAGGGAACAGCCATGATTGCGCCCAGAGGGAGATTGTTTGCTTTGTCGGTGGTGGTGTCGGTTCTCTTTTGTTTTGCTCATCCCTGCCTTCCGGCGGACAATGCCGGGACTGAACCCGGCAAGACGGATGCCGCAAAGATTGCGGTACCCTCACTTGAGAAAGCCATGCCCATGGTAAAGACGGAAAACGTCAAGAAGGTGGGAAAGACGTTATCCAAAAGGGTTCACGGTACGGAGAGAATTGTCTCTTCATACATCGGTACATGGGCCGGGAAACGTATTGTCGGGCCCCTTTCCATGGTCACGATCATTACCTTTCTTATTCTGGTAGCCGTGGTCATTGTGATTGAACGGGTCTTACGGGTCATCATATGGGCGGTGCGCGGAAGACTGTCCAGGAAGGAGACAGTCCCGTCCTGGACCTCGGTTGTGTTGGAGGCTCTCACGAAGCCGTTGTCGCTCTTTGTCCTGGCCTGGGGAATCTATTTGGCTCTAGCACCGCTGCTCGAGGATTTTCGAGGGTACGACGGCACGAATACCGTAGTCGATACAATAAGTTGGGCAGTGGGAATCCTCGGCACGATAGCGATTCTCTGGTTTATCTATCGGCTTGCGCAGGCGGTAGTGGCCAAGCTCGAAAGATGGGCCGAGACCACTGCAGGGGGACTCGACGACATGCTTGTACGGCTTTTCGGAACCACCGCGCGGGTCCTGATACTCCTTATCGGCGGACTGTTCATCCTTCAGAACGTTACCGGTGTGGAAATCGGTCCTCTCATTGCTTCGCTCGGCCTCGGAGGTCTCGCGTTCGCGCTTGCTGCCAAGGATTTCATCGCGAACCTTTTCGGCACAGTCACGATCATGCTGGACAAGCCATTTGCGGTGGGTGACCGGGTCAAGATAAGTAATTTCGACGGCTCGGTGGAAAACGTAGGATACCGGAGCACGCGGCTCAGAACATTGGACGGTCACATCGTCTCCATTCCCAATCAGACGGTGATGAACGCGTCGCTGGAAAATGTCTCGGAAAGGCCGTTCCTGAAGTGGAGCACGAACCTGACTCTGACTTACGATACGCCCCCGGAGAAGATCGAGCGCGGAGTCCGAATCATGCACGAAATTCTCCGGGACCACGAAGGACAAATGAAAGACCAACCGCCGCGGATCTATTTCAACGCGCTCAACGATTGGAACCTGAGCATCTCCGTTACCACGTGGTATGCTCCCGCGGACTGGTGGCCTTACCAGGCATGGATCCAGCGAACGTGCCTGGAGATTCTGCGTCGTTTCGAACAGGAGGGGCTCGAGTTCGCGTTCCCCACGCAGACGATCTATCTGGCGGACGACGAGAAGAGGCGCCTCAAATTAGAGTTGATCCGAGGAGAAGAGATTGCCGCGTGAAGCAAACCCAAAAATGCGCGAAAATCGGACAATGCGATCATCATGGAATGACGATCCGGGGAGCTGTTTCGAGACCTGGGCCTTCCAAGCGCTCCTCGAAGAGGCGTGGAAGGTTTCCCGATCTCGGCACGGAAACGCGCTCGCGGTCCACATTCCGGGAATGTTTGTGGTAGACGGCAGGAGGGGCCGATACCGCGCAGTCTCGATCACCGGAGCACAATGCAAACTCGACTGTGAACACTGCAAGGGATCGCTGCTCAGGACCATGGCTCACGCACCCGCTCCCAACGACCTGTCGCGCCTGGGCCGTGCGGCCTCGGCACGGGGAGACCATGGCATGCTCGTCACTGGGGGATGCGATCGCGCGGGGAGACTTCCCTGGAAGAGCTTCCTCCCGGTCATCGAGAAACTCAGGTTGGAAACGGATCTCATCATCACGGTCCATGCAGGTCAGACTGACCCTGAGACCGCCCGGGCTCTCAAGGCTGCGGGCGTGCACCAGGCTCTCGTCGACGTGATGGGAGATGACACAACCGCGCGCGAGGTGTACCATCTTTCGGAAGGAACCGCGTCCATACGGCGTACCATGGAATCGTTGGCGGATGCGGAACTGGAAATCGTACCACACATCCTCTTCGGGATTCACTATGGCCGCGAGGTCGGTGAAGAGACCGCGTTGGAGATGCTCAAGGACTATCCTTTGAGAAAATACGTAGTGGTCGTGCTCATGCCGACACCAGGCACTCCCATGGAGCACGTCCAACCGCCGCCGCCGGAGCGGGTTGCCGCATTTATCGCAGAGTGCCGATTGGAACTCCCTGACCTGGCGGCTTCCCTGGGGTGCGCCCGACCGAGGGGCCGGTACCGAAGACGCCTCGATCTCCTCGCTGTCAAAGCCGGCGTGAACGCCATTGCGATCCCCGCGGATCGCGCGCTCGCCGAAGCCCAGGAGCGAGGCCTGGAAGTGACGTTCCGCGAAACGTGCTGCTCGATAGGGTAGCGAATCGCGGCCAAATGGCGCATAATTATCGTTGCAGTGAGGTTCTCACGGCAGCACAAGCTGAGCTGATCTCAAACCCGGATGGGGTGCCAGTGGATTCCGTGTGGCTGGACTCCGTCATCTGATACCCTGGAGGGCGCGACGGTCGACAAAACAAAGGGCTAGCTCGTGGGCTGACTGTAGAAATCGGCTTAGAAAAGGGTAGAGGTGAAGCTACTTGATTCTTTTGTACGAGTGTCTTAGGCTCCCAAATGGTGATAAATAGTCTAGACTGATTGGCAGCCGCTTCATTTGACCGGCGGGTGCCTGGTGGAATAATAGCCCGCCGAACTTGGCACGCGCCGAGGGCGGAATTGATTGTTTTGATCAGACAAGACAGCGAGATCTTCATGTCTCCAGCCGTCAAACCTATTGAATTGGATGTTCCGTGCCTCAGGGCCAGTGCAGACCCGGTCAGGATAGCGATGGTGCAGCCTGCAGGGATACTTCACTATGAGAGAACGAAGGGCATCAGGTACGCGGAGCACGAACGCACCGAGGCACACCAACGAGTCAAGGATTTCCTCGAAGTCGTCCGCCAGACCGAAGCGGAGCTTGCAATAGCACCGGAGTACTTTGCTCCTGTGCTTTCTATTTCCGAAATACTATCTGGCAGGGCGGTACTCAGAGATGAAACTCTCTACGTACTTCCGCTAGAATGCCTGCCAACCGACCAAGCAACGATGATCTGTGAGATTGCTGATCGCGAAGGCTGGGATTGGGAAGTTGCCGCCTTTCAGCTCAACCAGATTGGGTCTTTCCAGAACAGTTGCGCCATATTTGTCAAATCGGGTCAGCACCGCAGGTTTTTCCTTCAACACAAGATATTCCGGTCAGTGGCCGAGGAAGAAGGTCTCTTACAGGGCGAGCAATTATTCCTGTTTCATCAGCGAGGCACGGCCGCGATGGTACTGATCTGCTCGGATGCCAACCACAGGGGCTATCATGGCCAGTTAGCCCAGGAAACGGGTTACCTCAGGGGCTTGTTCGTGGCCCATGTCCAATGGAACCGCCGACCGGATTTTCCCGAATACGACAGTCTTCGTGAAGCCATCTTTTCCAGAGCAGGAGATGGGAGACGGGTTATTCTGTCACTCAACTGGGCTAAGGGGAGTCAACTGCTTGGCGAGAAGACGATGGCTGTAATCGAGACTCCCCGCACTCGGGTTTTCTGTAGTAGGACTGTCCTGATGCGAGATGATTACGTAGATCGCAGTGAGAAAGGGCTTCATCTTCAACACTTTCTGATCGGCCGATCCGGCGTAAGAGAAACGTGGCACTATCTCCCCGATTTAGAATCAGCCTCCGTTCTTGACCTTGTGCGACCTTTTGAGAACCTGCACCCGCAGCTAGTCAGTCGTCGGTTCATGATCAGACAGGCTAGGTATTACCAGAAACGGAAGGATGGAGAGGAGTTTCGTGAGGAAGCCCCCAAAGATTTGGTTGAGCCCTTTCTGAATCTTCTGAGGGACAACGGGGTGCCTCAGGCGCTATTAAGCGGACTTCAGGGTTTGGTTCTATGCGAGTGGGAGGATCTGTGCAATTCTTGTCTCGCAAGGAAAATCGATGCCAGCGTCGCGAAAGATCCAGCTCACAGGATTCCGACCGCTCCCCTATTCTGCAACGGCCGGAAGTGCGACCGCTGTGGTGAGAATCGCGCTCATTGCGCGGATGAACGGCAAGCTTGGGAAGAAGCGACCAAAGATATTGCTCAATGCTTCATCACCTTCTGGGACAGCACGTCAAGACAGACCTTTCGATTGACCTTGTCCCGTCCTGCGGAATATCCGCTGAATCTGAGTACACCAGAAACAAACTCAGCCGGCTGGCTGTTCTACGCTAGAGGTGAGAATCGCGGGCGAGTTGAAAAGAAGATCAGCCGACGACTGCGCAAGCAACTAGCGGAGCACCGCCGCTCGATAGTGATCTGTCCGATAGGGTTTCACGGTGAAATGCCTTCGGCGGCCGGGATCATGTCGCATCTGGACAAGAGCAAGATACCAAGGCCTAGAGATGTCACTGACCCCGATGCAACAGCGCGCCTGAAAATCATGGACTTAAGCAAGGGGGACACATGTGCGCAAACACAGCAGAACTGAGCGAGAAGATTCTCCTGAGATATCAAAAGGCTGGCTACGACCGCATGGACGTGCAAAACGACGAGATCTTTCGTTTCTCGAACAGGTTTTCTGAGCATTTTGTCTTCGTGTTCGATTCACTGTCTGACCTTCAGGAGCGCTGGGAACGGTCCCACGAGTATCTCGTGGACGTGTACGAGGCATACGACGGCCATCCTGACCGAGAATGGAATTTCTACGCGGTCTTTCTTTGCCTCGAGAGTCCGGGGTCTTCGCAGAACTGGTGGGACATCAAACGGGAAATAGAGTCAAGGACGGCCTATTCCCGCAAGTTTGTGCTCTGCAAAGAAGAGGTCGATTCGTTGCCTCCCGGAAGAATCACCACAGATGATCTCGGTACTGCAAGACCCAAGCACACGACTTTGGTCGAGCAGTGGCGGGAGGCACTGAAAGAACCCTTGTTTACCCGACTGATCGAGTGTCCGAAAAGTCGTCTAGAGGAGGATTGTGTCAGGCTGGAAATCGATGCAAAAAGACACAGGAAATGAACTCATGATACGGTCAATATCACTAACGAATTTCCGTTGTCTCCCTGACGTTGAGTTGGGTCCCCTCGCCCGATTCAATGTGCTCTTCGGCAGGAATGGTTCCGGAAAGACCTCGGCCCTGGAAGCCATCCAATTATGTCTCACAGCACGTTCCCACCGAATCAAGAAAGGAGAGGCCGAGACGAGACAAGTCGTAGCTAGGCCTCCCAAGAACGAAGTCCTCATCGTACTGTCAACAACGAACGGTGAACTCGCAAGGTACAATAATGGACGTGTAGAACCTGACCGACATGAGCTTGTCAGAGACCTGTACGAGGTAGAGACCGATCCCCGTAAGGCGCGCTTCCTCATAAACGACCTCTTTTGCACTCACAATCTGGTTTACTCGGAGCAGATAATAGAGTTCCTAGCCTCCAAGACTGCAGAGCATCTTCGTAGTAGCATCCGCCAACTGGTCCTTGGGGGAGAGATTGAGGAAATATGGGATCGCCTCACCAAGGCCCAACAGATTGCACAGCGAATTTCGGCCCATGCACAGAATAGGTTTGACCAGGTTCAAAATGAAAAGCGAGAGTTAGAAGATAAGCTAGAACAACTTGAT
Organism: uncultured Syntrophaceae bacterium; assembly: GCA_964497585.1. Lineage (GTDB taxonomy): Bacteria > Desulfobacterota > Desulfomonilia > Desulfomonilales > Desulfomonilaceae > CAZCDS01. The sequence goes on along the minus strand of CAZCDS010000003.1, from coordinate 99,012 downwards.
ACCGAAGACTTGTCCCGGCTAGGGAGCTTGGCCTCAAATTTGCAGGCCCTGTTCCCGCCTGTTTTCTGGGGTGACGAGGAGTTGGAAAAGCTCATAGTCGATGAGAGGCTTACGGCACGCTTGAGAGAAGCACTGGTCAAGACCGAGGAGGCTCTCGGCCGCGCTAGCGTGTTGAAAGAGCTTATCGAACGTGAGAAAGACGTGGAACCCCTGACCTGGGCCGATGTTGAATTGCACTCAAGAAAAATGAAAGCTGATCTTATGAAGGTGGATCGGCACCTATCGGATCTCGACCAAGCTGTGCAAGACAATCAGAAAGAACAAGGGAACCTCCGGCAGGAGGTTCATAATCTGACTATGCAGCGCGAGATTAATGAGAAGAGGGTCGAAAGCCTAGGGGAGGTTGTCCGCCTAGCGGAGTCGGTAATGCAATGGCTACCAGAATTACGCTCCCAGGCTGAGACCGAAGCACTGGAGTTATCGGCCCAGGAGACAAAAAGCCGTTTAAGATACTTGGAGCGGGCCAGCGATCTGTTAGGCAAACTGCCAAGTGCAGAACAAGCCGCCGCCCTTGAGAAAGCCCGTCTGACTCTCGAGTCCACGAAAGAAGAAATAGCCCGGCGGAGTGCCGAGCGGGCTGACGAATCAAACGAGATCAAGCGGGAAATTGTGGCGATCGAGAAAGTCGCCGCTTCGGAAACCCAGGAGAGCAAGAGAGTATACGAAACGCTCGTTCTTCTTCACAATCAAGCCGAAGAGCTCTTGAACCTACAACGAGAGACTGCTTGTCCTCTCTGCGGTCATGAGTGGCGGGGATACCAAGCGCTCGAGGAAGCCATAAAAAGCAGATTTTCTACGCTTGGAGAACAGATTTTGCCGGGAGAAGGAGATCGGATTGAAGAGTCTCACGAGCTAGCCATACTACGGCACCGACTTTCGGAGTTGGACAGAGAAGAGACCGATAGCCAAAAGGCGCTTCAGGGGCTTGAAGAGGAACGGAAGCGGATTGCTGCACAGATGGGTGATGCCGCCGCGTGGCTGGATGAGGCTGCGGACTTGGCAGCGCGCGCTGGAATCCGTCTATCCTTGCAGCAGCAAGGTGGTGCGGCAGAGCGAATTCAGACCCTGGATTCAACGCTCGTAGGACGGGCGATCGAGAAAGAGCAACGGTCTCTGGCGGCGAGCCAGGCCCGGCTCGATTCGCTTTGGCACGGACTACGACACGATGAGTTCGATGCTCAGCGAGTTTCGCTGAAGGATAAGCTGAGAAGTCTCCCCGAGTTGCTCCAGAGCGAAATTCCGATTCCCACAACTTTCGATGGGGAGGACTGGAGAGAGTTTCTCCAACTCGTGAATCAGAAAAGGAAAGTGCTTGTTGCCCACGCAGGCGAACTCTTCAAGAAGGTTGAGGCTTTTCAAGCCAAAGAAGAATCTGCCGGGTTAGAAACGCAAAGAATTGAGGAAGAATTGGCATCTGCTCAGAAAAGGAAGAGCCTTGCCGAGCAACTCGCGAAGACATGGTCCAACGCGACAGAGCATGTGAGGGTGCTCGCGGATATGGGGTTTGCGGCATTGGCTGATCCGATAGACGTCACGTCTCTCATGGACAGGCTACTCGAAATAGCTCGCAGAATCAAGGCACTGCTCATGCAAATGGAAACGGGATTAAATGCGAGGAAACGGTGGTCTATTTTATCAGATCAGGTCGATGCAAAGACGCAAGAACTATCAGACCTCTCTGCAGAACTGAAATCGGCGAATGAGGTAGAGAAGTTGTTTGCAGGGCAAACGTCTCCGGAACAGTTCCTCTCAGAGACCTGGCAGGAATACTCGAAGTCGATTTCCAATCTGTTTGTCAAGCTGCATTGGCCCCCCGACTTCGACGACGTGTCTCTGGTACCCGCCGACGGTGAGTCAGAACTGAAAGTCCACGAGGCGAAAGAAGGGGGGGGATGGGTTCTTGCAGCACATCGGCTGAGTTCGGGCCAAAGGGCGGCGCTCGCCCTAGCAGTGTTTTGGGCCATGAACGGGCGTCCAGAAAACGTGCCTCCATTGCTGCTCATGGACGAGCCGATCCAGAGCGTTGACGATCTCAACATACTCAATTTCCTTGATTGCCTGCGCTGGCTTGTTGAGGCACGCGAGCGACAGGTCTTCCTAACCACAGCCAATCAGCGGGTGGCTGGTCTGATCCGAAGGAAATTCTCATATTTGGGCAGTGATTACACCGAGTTCCACTTGACGAGAGGCTTCAAACCATGTTCTACGATCCAGCAGCGTGACGCGGATGGAAAACCGTTGGGTGAGCCGATACCAGAGAGCGCGAGCGGCTAACCGCCTGGGAGGCGCACTCAGACCTGAAAAGGCGTCACCCCTTCTCGTTGTCAGGCAATGGTCAACGCAAGGGCCGTCACGAAATATTTCGCTCGAAATACCGGGGTATTGTAGACCAGGGTCGCTCCTGTCTTTTTGTTCAGCATTCTTCATTTTGAGGTTCACAACAGGTGCAGTCTCAAGAGCGGCTTGAATTCAAAGACGCCCCCACGGGGCGACCGGAATAAGTGCGGCTTCCCCCTGCCGCGTCAATGACACTCGGCTTCGTGTACAGCTGGTCCTATCGGACACGACGTCGCGGTGCTTGAATCACCGGTTGATGTACGCTGACGACCACAGCAGCACTGGGCTGTAAATGAAGGAAAACTGACCAAGGTAAGGGCCCCCACGACCCGTTTCCAACGGCGCGACAGGGGGGGGGCGGTCTTGGGTATCCGAGCGGATGAAACGGCACCTCATTGATTCGAAGGCGAGGTGGTATGAGGTGTCCGTCCGCCGGCATACCTCTTGAGGATCTTGGCGATTTGACGTTGTCCCTTTTCCGTCGCCAATTGTTCTGCCGTTCTGCCATTCCTGTCCTTGATCGAGGGATCGGCCTGTCGCTCAAGAAGGAGTTTCACAATTTCCTGATGACCATTGGCCGAGGCTCTCATCAGAGCTGTTTGGCCCTGTTTGTCTTTGGCGTTGATGTCAGCGCCCTTATCCAATAGCAGTCTCACGATTCCCACCTGGCTGTTGCTCGCAGCAAAGATCAAGGCTGTCCAGCCCCTGTTGTTCGCCGCATTCACATCCGCGCCTTTTGCCAGAAGGAGTCTCGACACTTCCGTGCGGCCGTTGCCTGCGGCCGCCAAGAGCGCGGTACCTCCGCGTGTGTTCTTGATGTTGACATCGGCCCCTTCTTCGATAAGGAGCTTCACTTCTTCCAGGCGGCCTCTTCCTGCCGCGCGCATCAACGCGGTGTTGCCATAGCGATCCTGTCCATCGACAACAGACCGTTGCTTCAGATGTCGCTCCACCTCTTCCAGGACGCGACTCCTGCGAGCTTCCAGGGCTGGATCGGTTTTTGGAGCGGCGGATTTCAAACCAAGGGAAGATTCCGCGCCGCGGTCCAGGGACCGGGGTGCTTTGAGAAGGGCAACCATCTCTTTGTCGGTACTTTGTTCCGCGAACTTCATTGCGGTCCGGCCGTCCTTATCCCTGATGCCAATGTCAGCGCCTCTGTGAAGCAGCAGTTGGACCATCTCTCTGTACCCGTTCCAGCACGCCCTCATCAGTGCCGTCATACCGAAATCCGGATCCTGTGCATTAATATCAGCGCCCTCATTGAGAAGGCGTTCCACATCCTTCACTCGGTTTGCGTCAGCCGCTTCCAGGAACTTTCTGTTTCTGTCACGGGCCTCCTTTGAAAGCTTCCCTGTTCGTGTTTTGCGGGCCGAGGCTGATCTGCCATAGGGCTTGCCTACAGCAGCCCGGAATTCCTTGAGAAGTGTTGCCACCTCGGTGTGGTGCTTACTCTGGGCAAGCGAGAGGGCAGTCCGTCCCTGTTTATCCACGGCATTGAGATCAGCGCCTCTGGCTACCAACAATTTCGCATTCCACAGCTTGCCACCGGCTGATGCAAACATCAGCGCAGTCCAGCCCTGCTTCGTTCTGGCATTGATGTTCGCGCCCTTATCCAGGATGAGCTTCACTGTTGAGGGCCCATTCCACCTTGAGGCAACCATCAGGACGGTCAAACCGTCCTTCCTGCTGGCTTTGGGGTCGGCTCCGTGCTTCAGGAGCAGTTTCATCTTGAGCGGTTGGTTCCACCTGAGCGACTCCATCAAGGGAGTCCACCCCGTCGCGCTCGCGGCATTGGGATCCGTGCCTCTATCGAGAAGGAGGGTCACCACGTGGAGAGGTGCACTGCGACAGGCGCGCATCAGCGCGGTAACACCGCCCTTGCCCTTGGCATTAATATCGGCGCCCTTTTCCAAGAGCCGCTTCACCAGTTCCCATTGGCCCTTCATAGCCGCTCGAATCAGCGCCTTGTTTTTCTGTTCGATTGTATCGCCAGCCGCTTCTGCGCTTCTCTGCGCCAGTAGGTCCCTCACTTTGGGGTCTGAAGCCGAGGACACTGCCGTCATGCCGAATTTGTCTTTGGCTGCCAAATCGGCACCGCGTGCCAGGAGCATCTTCACCGCTTCCACTCGGCCCTGCATCGCGGCCGCCATCAATGCGGTTCGCCCCGCCTTGTCCCTGGCGTTGGGATCAGCTCCCCGGTCCAGCAGGAGTTTCACGATTTCCGTACGACCGCTATTGCACGCGTTCATCAAGGCGGTGTACCCGTGCCGGTCTTTTGCATTGATGTCAGCGCCGTGGATGAGAAGAATCCTGACTACTTCGGTGCGGCCCTGTCTGGCGGCATGGAGCAATCCTGTCTGCCTGGATGAGTCCCGTGAATTGACATCTGCTCCCTGTTTCAGGAGACGCTCAACCCGTTTCGGGTTCCCTTGTATTGAGGCATCCACCAGGTCCTGGCTGTGATGGCCGCCTCTTTTGCCGAGCTTTTGCGGTTTGACAGTCTTTAAACTGGCGCTACGCTTGTGTATGCGCTTCATCACGGGGGAACGGTTCTTTCTCGATTCGATCCTGCCGATTGGCGGGGCAGGAGCTTTGTCCTGTTTGGCGATGTGCTTCTTTGGCACAGTTTTGGGCTCTTCTTCCTTGCCGATTACGAGTGCAACATTAACCACCAGCAGGACAATTCCCGCGACAGCAACAAGGCTCGGGCCGGACTTAGCATAGGCAGCTACAGCGGCATATACACCGGCAGCCACGATTACGACCGCGGCGATCCAGACCGGAAGCATGGTCAATTCCGCGCCCGTGCCGGTCGCGACCAGGCCTCCCGTCATGAACGCGGCAAAGATGACCAGGGCTGCATTCCGAAGAGTTCTTGCGGGCGTCTTGACCGGTGTTGTTTCTTGGTCCACCGCTTCCTGACTTATCGGTGCCGATTCCTGCTGTGAGATTCCGGCCTTTTGATCGGAACTCTCCGCACGCGGGGCTGCTTCGTTCGGTAGCGCACGAAGCTCCCGTGTTTCTCTCGTGGCCGGCTCGCCTGTCAATTCCCCGCTGGGTACTCGGCTATCGATCTCAGATTGCTGCAGGAGACCCTTCTCAAGCAACTTCTTGAACAGCTTCTCAAGAGTCTCCGGGGAAATCCCGTATTTTTTCATCAGGGACGAGTCGGTCATCCCCGATCTGATATCCTTGAGCACTTCCTTTGCGCTGAGCTTGACCTTCGGCACGACGAGCCTCCTCCGGAAAGGGATCGAAAGCCACATGGCCAGTATGAACTCTCGGGCGAGGCTCGGCAACCGATTCAGTTCCTTTGTGGAGATCGTTTTTCCGGGTCACAAGCAAGAAAATCCGCCACGAATGGTTAGGGCGTCTGCACAAGCCTGCAATCGGCGCTCGTGAAAAAGGGTAAAAGTGACCGGGACAGGCCGACGACCTTTCCGGACCGGTTCCAAAATTGTCATTGCGGCGGACCGGACTCCCGGCCTAATATGGATCGGGTCCACATCACCCGGCATGGGTAATACCAAGGATAGTCACCGATGCGCGCTTTTCAGACAGAGCAGCGGGAGAAGAGACCTGAAGAGAGCCCCGAATACGTGCGGGTCTCCCTTGCTGCGGCCATGACACTCGGATTCGTGAACGGGTGGTTCTATCGGAATGCGAAGCTCCGGTGCGTGAATCTTCTGCTGACCTACGCGGGGGGCTGCAAAGCGAACTGCGCGTTTTGCGGACTCGCTCGAGAAAAGGAAGAAGCCTGGGCCGCGAGGAATTTCATTCGGGTACCGTGGAAGACCTTTCCCACCGCGGAAGTGATAGAGCGTTTGACGAGTGCGCCGGACCACGTGGGCAGGGTTTGCATTTCCATGATCACCCATCCCCGGTGCAAAGAAGACGTGCTGACCGTTTGCCGGAACGTGAGAGAGGCTACAGGGCTCGAGGTTTCGCTTCTCATTTCCCCGACGCTCCTGAAGCGATCGGATCTCGTCGCGATGAAGGATGCAGGAGCGGACCGAATCGGCGTTGCAATTGACGGCGCGACACCGGAATTATTCGAGCGCTTCCGCGGGAAACCTGTCCGAGGCCCCCATCAGTGGGATCGATATTGGAAGACCTTTGAGGACGCGCTCGACGTTTTCGGCGAAGGCATGGCCGGAGTCCATCTCATCAGCGGGCTCGGAGAGACCGAGAAGGAGATGGTCGAAGCGATCGGCAGTGCGCGGAGCATGGGAGGGTACACACACCTCTTCTCCTTTTTCCCGGAGAGGGGATCGGCCATGGAGAATCATTCCCCGCCTCCCATGGGGACATACCGTCGCATCCAGCTCACCCGGTGGCTGATTGACAATGACCGGACAAGACCCGAGCTCATGACCTTTGATGAGAAGGGAAGAATCCTTGACTACGGTGTCCCGAAAGAGGAACTCGATGAGGTGATCGCCATTGGCGAAGCCTTCGAGACCTCAGGGTGTCCCGGCCCCGACGGAAAGGTGGCCTGCAACCGCCCGTACGGGAACGAGAAGCCCGGGGTGGGCATAAGAAACTTCCCATTCCCACCCGACGAAGAAGACATCACCCGAATCATCTCGGAACTCCGGGACTATCGGTAGGATATCATTTTCACGGAGCAATCCGCAGCTATCCGGGCCTTTTGACTCTTATTTCACACTCCTTTAGAATGTACGAAGCATGTAAGTTGGTTTCGCCTGCCCGATGTGCGCCTTCCTTATCCCCGCCGAGTTGTTGGAGGTCCACATGAAAGACCGAAACGGAATTCCAACCCTATCGAACAATGGAGCTGACCGCATGGACTCCAGCATCCCGGCGATGGGAGACGAGGGCGCTGATCGACCGGACATCAAGCAGAGCCTGGAACGACGAATAAGCGATCTGCAGCGTGAAAACGAGCAGCTGAGACGCAGCATCGACGAATGCAAGCGGGTCGAGGAAGCCCTGCGCAAAAGTGAAGAAAAATACAAGGAGCTTGCAGAGATGCTCCCGCAGGTCGTCTGTGAGGTTGACGCGCAGGGAAATTTCACCTTCATGAACTGCGCGGGATTGCAGGCAGTGGGTTACACCTGGAAGGAGATTTCTGAAAAGCTCAAGGTAATCGATCTCTTCATTCCCGGAGACCGTGAGCGAATCGCGCGAAGCATGCGCCGAGTGCTCGACGGAGAGAAACTTCGTGGCGCTGAGTATACGGTGCTCAGGAGCGACGGGAGTACGTTCCCTGTACTGGTACACTCCAGTCGGATCGTCCGTAACAACAGAGCTGTGGGAATTCGAGGTGTGGTCGTTGACATAACCGATCTGAGGCGCGCGCAAGAAAAGCTGTGGCTCAAGAACAGCGCGATAGCCTCGTCGATCGATGCGATAGCCATAGCGACCCGGGAAGGGAATCTCAGTTACGTCAATCCGTCTTTTCTGAAAATGTGGGACTACGACCGTGCCAAGAATGTCTTGGGAAGGCACGCTCGAGAATTCTGGCAGACACCGGCGAAGGCCGACGACATCGTGCAAATCCTGACGGTCAAAGGCTACTGGCTGGGTGAGTTGGTCGCAAGAAGGCGCGACGGATCCTTCTTCAACGCCCAGGTTTCGGCAAGTATGGTCACGGATGAGACCGGGAAACCCGTATGCATGATGGCCTCGGTTATCGACATAACCGATCGCAAACGAGCGGAGTCGGAGCTCCTCCAGCGGACCGGTGACCTTGCCGACCGAGTCAGGGAGTTGAATTGCCTCTACGCGGTGTCTAACGTCTGCGAAAGGCAGGACTGCTCACTGGACGAGATTGTTCAACGAATCGTCGATCTCGTTCCATCTGCATGGCGATATCCCGAGATCATCTGTACCCGGGCAATCCTGGAGGGCCGAGAATTCAGAACCCGAAACTTCCGGAAAACCCGGTGGAGACTGGAAGCGGAGATTACCCTGCGCGGTAGGCGAATCGGGACCGTGGAGGTCGCATATCTCCATGAGAAACCGCAGGAGGTCGACGGGCCTTTCCTCAATGAAGAGAGAAAACTCCTTGATGTCGTTGCTGAAACACTGGGAACAATCACGGAAGCCAAGTTGGCGGAGCAAGCCCTACGGGAAAGCGAAGCACGTTTTCGCGCGATCTTCGAAAGCGCGCTGGACTGCATCCTAATCAAGGATCAGGAACTCCGCTACACCCATGTAAATCCCGCGGTTGAGAAACTGCTTGGCCGCGAGGCTTCCCAAATTCTCGGACGAAAGGCCGGGGAGATTTTCGGTCCCAAGGCGGGCAAAAGGCTGCGGGAAGTAGGCCTTCGTGCCCTGAACGGCGAGTGGGTCGAAGAAGAACACACCAGAACGGTACAAGGACGGGATCTCTGCTTCCACGAGATCACCGTCCCCCTCAGGAATCCGGAAGGGAACACCACTGGTACGTGTACTATTTCGCGGGACGTGACTGAGCGCAAGAAAGTTCAGTCCCAGCCTCCGGTTTCCGTGAGGGAATATCGCTCGAAAGCCATGCGCTCAACGATGGAAAAGGCCCGTTTCGCGGCGGCCCGAGACAGCATCGTCCTCCTCTGCGGAGAGAGTGGCTGCGGCAAGGACTTCGTAGCCCGGTGGATACATGATCACTCCCGGAGAGCGAGGGGTCCCTTCTTCGCAGTAAACTGTGCAGCGCTTCCGCATGAACTCGCGGAATCGGAGCTGTTCGGCCATGAACCGGGAGCCTTCACCGGCGCGAATTTCCGCAAGAGAGGCATGCTTGAACTCGGGGAGGGCGGCACAATCCTTCTCAATGAAATAGGAGAACTCTCGCTGCCGCTGCAGTCTAAACTCCTCTCGTTCTTGGATACTCGCGCGTTCCTGCGGGTTGGCGGAGAAAAGAACATCCACATAAATGCCAGGCTCATCGCGGCCACACACCGGGAATTGGAGAACGAGGTCCGAGCTGGACGATTCCTTGAAGCGCTTTTCTATAGGCTCAACGTATTTACCGTCAGAGTCCCGGCTCTGCGGGAGCGGAAAGAAGATATCCCGATCCTCGTGGACGAGATCATGGTTACGCTCGCCACCGAGATGCAGCTTACCGAAATCCCGGTGACCGATTCGCAGGGGATAAACACGCTCCAGCAGTACCCTTGGCCCGGAAACGTGAGAGAATTGCGCAATGTGCTTGAACGCTCGTTGATCCTTTGGGACAAAGGCCGATTCACCCTCGCGCTCCCCGTGGAGGAAGGACCCGTTGCAGCCTGGTCACACCAGGTGGCTTTTCCCGTGGATCGATCTCTACGTCAGGTGCGGGCGGAAATAACGGCATCCCTCTGCTCCGAAGCACTCCGTCGGGCGGGGGGGAGCAAGACGGAGGCGGCTCGTCTTCTCGGCATATCGAGGTATTCGCTCTATCGCTACATGAAGGGGTACCCGATTTCGGGCGAAAATGTGACAGCTACTTGAGCATTCGTGCGATTTTGTGACCACGCCGGGGCCTAATTGCACGTCTTTTCGCACTTGCCTGGTGCTTCGTCACATTTTCGCACGCGCCGCCTGATCTCTCACCGCGCCCCTCCTCGTTCTCTAACCCTCCTCGGACTCCTGAACTACCTGAAATACCAATCAAATCTTCGAATCCGGAAAAACCTCCCCATCCTGGCACAGATATTGCCGACAGCATTGACCAAGAATGCGGAATGCTGATCGGCCTCGTGCCCGACGGCGGAGACTGCCCTGCCACATGACGCTTTCGCTTGCTATTACCAGGCCGATCAGAGACATCGACCGGAGTTACCTCAGGAAGGCGCATTCAGAGAGGATATTCCGGATGGAAGAGCGGCGGGCGTATTTCAACCCTTTTCGGATGCTGAGCCTGAAGCAGAACAACGGCCCGGAGAATCTTGAACGCCTCCATCTTATGTCCATTTCCGACGCTGCTTCTCTGGAACAGGCTCTTCTGATTACCATCAGCAAAATCATCGAATTGACCCGGCTGCTCTCCGAATGCGTACTGCAAGGTACCGAACGGGAGATAGGCACCTGCGCATCACTTGCACGGGAAGTCCAGGAGCAGGAAGTTGAGCTGACGACGATGCTTCTTGGCTCAGACGCTGCGGGAGATCTTCTTGAGGGGCTCATCCGCTTTCCGTTCCGTCTCCGACGGATCGGGGACATGCTGGAAAGCATTGTCAATTCCTGCCGAATCAAGAGCGAGGAAAGGATTGCATTCAGCCATAGGGCCCATTCCGAGCTCGATCAAGTCTTGGTTGTACTCCTCGATATCCTCTGCAATGTCCGGGATGCCTTCAGGAGCCCGAAACGCCTCCTGCTCCAATCGATAATACTCGAGGGAGCGGGGCTCCATGAATTGCTCTCGGATTACCGGAAGGCCCACTGGGATCGTTTGAAGGATGGGACCGAAGATCCCAGCGCCTCTTCCGTCTACCTTTGCATCCTCGATTCAGTCGGTTCTATTAACGATTATGTGGGCAAGCTGTGCTCTTCACTTCTCGAATTGAGGGCAGTGATGCCGGCCTCTGAAGAGCTCCGGGAAGAGCATGCCGGGCCACCGACCCCGAATGAGCAGAGAGATGAAATCCTGTGACAGGACCAAATGTGAATAAGTGAGCGCTGGTTCAAGACCAGGCGTCCCAGTGCGCGGGGAAATCCGCAGCCCATTGCTTGCAGTTCGAATCAAGAGAGGATCGTCATGATCAACAACAAGGTCGGAGCGGTAATGGTCATCGGCGGAGGAATCGGTGGAATTCAGGCTTCCTTGGATCTGGCGGAATCCGGTTTCAGAGTCTATCTTGTCGAGATGCAGGCCGGGATTGGCGGGCGAATGGCCCAACTCGACAAGACGTACCCAACCAACGACTGTTCTACCTGCATCTTGTCGCCGAAGATGCTGCAAGTGGGGCAGAATCCCAACATAGAGATCTTTTCCCTCAGCAACGTGGAGGAAGTCCGAGGCTGGGAAGGCCAGTTCAAGGTTAGGATCCGGAAGCAAGCCCGCTACATCAATGAGGATCGGTGCAAGGGGTGCGGAGACTGCGCACGGGAATGTCCGGTGGCATTGCCGAACTTGTTTAACGCTAATCTGGACAGTCGGCAGGCCGCGTATCGCCTCTTTCCACAGACTATTCCCCAGGCCTTTACCATCGAGAAAGGTGAACGTGCTCCTTGTGTGAGATCCTGTCCCGCGGGCATACCTGTGCAGGGGTACGTGCAACTCGTCAAAGAAGGCAAGTACAACGAAGCACTCGAACTCATCTATGGGAAGGCTCCGCTTCCGGCCGTGCTCGGCCGAGTGTGCGCTCATCCCTGCGAGGAGAGCTGTCGACGCGGGCAAAAAGACGAGCCGATCGCCATCTGCGCGTTGAAACGGTTCGCGGCGGACCACGCTGATTACTCGACCCTCACGGTTCCTGAGATAACCCCTCGTGAGGAGAAAGTCGCCGTCATAGGATCGGGACCTGCGGGCCTCTCTGCAGCGTACTTTTTGGCTCTTGACGGATATCAAGTAACCATTTTCGAATCCGAATCAGTGCTCGGAGGTTGGTTACGAACGGGAATCCCCGAGTACAGGCTTCCCCGTGAAATCCTCGAAAAAGAGATTATGCACATTCTCAACCTGGGTGTAACCGCAAAGACAAACATGCGACTCGGAAGGGACTTCACCATCGAAGATCTGAGAACTCAGGGGTACGCGGCCTTCTTTCTCGGAATAGGCTGCCGCGCGGCCGCGCATCTCGCGATCAGGGGGGCGGATAGGGAAGGAGTCTATTCAGGGGTCGATATCTTGCGGCGAGTTGCCCTTGGACTACCTGTCAACCGCATGAAAGAGGCCGTCGTCATAGGCGGCGGAAACGTCGCGGTTGACGCAGCCCGGAGCGCCGTCCGCCTTGGGGTTGAGAGCGTAACCGTCGTTTGCCTCGAGGAACGGGATCAGATGTTTGCCACAGAGGAGGAGATTTCCGCCGCGCTCGAAGAAGGCGTCCGGCTTCATTGCGGTGTCGTTCCCTTGGAGATCGGGTCAGCACCCGGGACTGTCTCCGGTGTAACCTGTGCGCAACTCAAGGAAATCGGTACTCCAGACCAATGGGGCAATCTGCACCCTACCCATGTAGAAGGAACCGAGTTTTCCCTGTCCGCTGATGCAGTTATCGTAGCGATAGGGCAAATCGTTGATCCGGACTTCTGGCGTCGCGTGCCACAGATCGGCAGGACTCCGAAGAACAGGCTTCACGTCAACGATGTCACGTACGCCACGCTCATGGAAGGCGTTTTTGCCGCGGGTGACGCGGTGACGGGGCCCTCCACCGTTGTGGCTGCAGTTGCTGGCGGGCGGGAGGCGGCTGAATCCATATCCCGATATCTTCAGGGAAAGGACCTGGCTGACGGCCGGGGGGTGACGTGGCCCGAAAATCCGCAGTATCCTCCTATTCCGGACGTTCCTTGCCAACCGAGAGTCCAGGTCCGGGAAGTGCCGGCGGAAATACGCAAGGGGTTCCGCGAAGCCGAGGTGACTCTTTCGGAAGAAGAGGCGAAAAAGGAGGCGGAGCGCTGTCTTAACTGCGGTATCTGTTCGGAGTGCATGGAATGCGTGAGAGTCTGCCCCGCTGATGCGGTTAATCATCTGATGCAGGACGAGATCGTCGACCTGGAAGTCGGGACGATTATCCTCGCCACAGGGTACGAGCAAGTCGATCCTGACGTGATTCGCGGCGAATATTCCTACGGCATAGCTCCCAACGTCCTTACCAACATGGAGTTCGAACGGATGCTCAGCGCTTCAGGGCCGAACGCCGGCGAAATAAGGCGGCCGTCGGACGGAAGACATCCCCGGTCAATTGCATGGATCCAATGTGTGGGTTCGAGGGATCCGCAGCGGGGAATGCCTTATTGCAGCTCAGTATGCTGCATGGCGTCCGTCAAGGAGGCGGTGATCGCGAAGGAGCACGATCCGGACGTGGAGCCGACGATTTTTTACATGGACATTCGTGCGTACGGGAAGGATTTTGACCGCTACTACGAGCGTGCACGAAAGGAGGGTGGCGTCCGCTTCATCCGATCGATGATAAGCCGCGTGGTGGAAAATCCTCGTACTCACGATCTCAGCCTGACGTTCGTAGATGAGAAGAGAGGCCTTCAGACGGAAACCTTCGATATGGCCGTACTCGCTATGGGTCTTAGAACGCCCGAGCAGTCCCGAAAACTTGCTGAGACTCTCGGGGTAAAACTTGACGATTACGCATTCTGTTCCACGACTACGTTCGAACCGGTGAAGACATCTCGTCCGGGAGTCTTTGTCGCGGGTATGTTCCAAGCACCCAAAAATATTCCGGGTACGGTCATTGACGCATCAGCCGCCGCGGGCGCGTCGAGTCGTCTGTTGGCTGAAGTCCGAAATACGTTGACCGTGGAAAGGTCGCTGCCCCCGGAGAAAGATGTCTCCGGCCGGGAGCCGAGAATCGGAGTGTTCGTCTGCCGGTGCGGAATCAACATCGCCTCCACGGTTGACGTGCCTGAGGTGGTCCTGCAGGCGGGCACCATTCCGGGAGTCGTGTACGCGGGGGAGAATCTCTTCTCCTGCTCCCAGGATACCCAGGCAAAGATCAAAGCGATTATCGAAGAGTACGACATTAACCGGGTGGTGATCGCTTCATGCACGCCCCGGACCCACCTGCCTTTGTTCCAGGAAACCGCGCGTGAAGCGGGCTTAAACAGATATCTGGTTGCCATGGCGAATATTCGTGAGCATTGCGCGTGGGTGCACATGAACGAACCGGCCAGGGCGACGGAAAAGGCCATTGACCTCGTGAGAATGGCAGTGGCTCGGGCAGGTCGGTTGGAGCAGGTCGAGGATCAAGAGCTTGGGGTGGCTCAGTCTGCGCTTGTGATTGGCGGCGGAGTGGCCGGCATGACGGCAGCACTCAACATCGCAGACCAGGAGTTTGCCGTCGATCTCGTGGAATCCGCCGAGGTGCTCGGCGGGAACGCTTTGCGTCTGTCCCACACAATCAAAGGGGAAGAGGTTGGTCCGCTCGTGAATGACCTGATCCGAAAGGTCCGCGGCCACAACAGGATTAAGATCCACTGCAATGCCGAAATAGTCCACGCGGAGGGCTTCATCGGCAACTTCAAGACTCGTCTGAACCGCAACGGAAAGGACGCAATCGAAATTGAGCACGGTGTGGTGGTCATCGCCACGGGCGGTCAGGAATGGAAGCCCGACGTTTACGGTTACGGCACCGATCCCCGTATTAGGACATCGCTCGAGCTGAGCGAAGCCAAAGCCGCCGGGGATCCTCTCGTCATGCTCGCGGACACCACAGTCTTTATTCAATGTGTCGGTTCCCGCTGTGAAGAGAGGCCGTGGTGTAGCCGGGTCTGCTGCAGTCACTCGGTGATGGACGCGATCGCGCTGAAGGAGACCAATCCGGACGCGAAGATATACATCCTCTACAGAGATGTGCGCACTTTCGGCCTCTACGAGCCCTACTACGAGAAAGCGCGAAGAATGGGGGTTCTCTTCATGCGCTACGAACCGGAAGATCCCCCGCTCGTGCACGTGGGCGATAAAATCGAGGTCACGGTCAAGGATCTCGTCCTGGGGGGGATGACGACACTCCGTGCGGACAGCCTTGTCCTCGCAGCCGCCATTGTGCCAAGCCCCGCCACCGAGGAGATCGCTAGGCTCTACAAGGTACCGACTCATCAGGACGGCTTTTTCCTGGAAGCCCACATGAAGCTGAGACCCGTGGAATTCTCCAACGACGGCCTTTTTGTGGCAGGGTTGGCTCACTACCCGAAGACGCTCAACGAGTCAATCGCGCAGGCAGAGGCTGCGGGTGCGCACGCTGCCGCGGTCCTCGCTCGGGGAATTGTCCAAGTGCCGGGAATGGTCTCTTCCGTTGACCAGTTCCTTTGCAGGGGTTGTGGATTGTGTGTTGACTCCTGTCCATTTCAGGCTCCGCACCTTGTTGAATTGGCCCCTGGTGTACGGCGATCCGAGGTCAATCCCGCGCTGTGCAAAGGGTGCGGAATCTGCAGTGTGGTCTGCCCCACCGGCGCGGCTCAGGTGCGCCACTTCAAGGACGAACAGATCGGAGACATGATCGATGCAGCGCTTGCCGGATAGGTATGAGGAAGAGGCGAAGAGTTCACTTCCGATCGATAGTCCAGGGATCTTTGGAGGGCGAGCTGAACAACTCGTTCAAGTTAGCGGCGCGCTTCCTGCGCGCCTTGATGCCGTATTTCTTTAGCGCCCCCTGGAGTTCCCCGATAATCCGCTTCTTGAGGGAGGCGGGTTCTATTACCTCGACGCGGGCGCCGAACCCGAGAACCCAGCCCACGACTCCATCATCTATCGGTGCTTGGAACGAGAGCACCACGCTTCCATCCTTCTGAGCGATCAGATCCTGTTCAGGATACCAGACCTTGTCCTTAACCAGATGAGCGGAATCGGGGGAGAATCGCACCTTGACTACGGCCGTCGGGCGATTCGAAGGTTCGAGCGGCGTTAAGGTCAGCATATTGCTCAGAGCCACGGTGTCCAGTTGGACATCGTCGTCGGCTTTGCGGGACTCCGAGAGAGGTTTGTAGGCGAGCACCTCAGTGACGACCGCGATATCCATGACCGTTTCCACGTCAGAACTGAGGTACGCGGGAACATCGGCCGGCCGTTTCTTGCGCAACTTGCGTTTCTTGGTCCGGAACCGGATCCCGCGCTTTTCCAAATCCTGCTGGGTGAGCGCATTGTGCATGACGAGTTGGGTGAGCAGATCGGCAAAGCCCTTCGCGGTGATGTTGAACTTCTCCATGATCTCCGCGTTGCTCATGGAGCTGCGAATGTACTGCACGGCCAGTCTTCCGTTTACGGGCGTAGCTTTCGGCTTCTCCGGCATCGCGGTCATCCCCCGAATACCGATTATAACCCATTTAGACTACAGAGCAAAAGAGTATCTCTGGGATCGCCGACCCGGAATTCCGCAATACCTTCTACGGGTGTTCAACCCTTTTGAGGAGGGCACGCAGTCCAACGGCGGCCTCTTCGGGGAGGACGTACGTAGGTATGCCGGCTTCATGGAGTCGTTCCCGATCCGGCCGGATCGGTATCACCGACCCGATAAAGCAGGCGATAATCGGTTGCGGGTATCGACGGCTCAGCTCGATGAGCGCGTCGGATGGGTACGGCCAGTTCTTGTGTTCACAGAAGATGGCGAGGAGCGCGTCCACCGACGGGTCCTTGAGAATGGCTTCCGCAATATCGTGAAAGGGTTTGCTGAGAAAGGCTCCGGCCGCGCCGTCAACAGGATTCTTATGCACCACCGGAACCGACGGACCGAGAATCTCCGCAATGCGCTGAAGCGTTCCCTCTTTCAGATCGGCCAAGACGCAGCCCGGTTCCCGCTGGAGCACGTCCCACGCGACAATACTGGGGCCGGCGGTGTGGGTGAATATTCCAAGCCTCTTGCCCTTTGGGACCGATCCGATGGCGAGGGCCTTGCACACGGAGATCATTTCCGCTGCGGAGGAGACGATCTGAGCGCCCGCCTGTTTGAGCGCGGAATCCCAGATAAGATCCGAACCCGCGGCTGCACCGGTGTGGGTAACGGTTACCCGGTCCGCGTGGTCACCGCGCCCTCCCTTGTACACCACAACCGGCTTATGAGGAGTTGTCTCCTCGAGCGCTTCCACGAACCGTCGCGGATCTGACGAGCCCTCGACGAAAATTCCCACCACTTTTGTATCCGGGTCGTCTTTGAAATACTCCAGCAGGGTGTGAAATTCGAGATTCACCCGGTTTCCCACGCCGACCCATTTGGCCATCCCGAGGCCCTCGTCGTCCGCTCGACCTTTCAGAGCCAGCCCGATTCCTCCGCTCTGACTGATGAAGGAAACGTAGCCGGGGTGCAGTATGCGCGGATAAAAAGTAACATTGAGGAAGGCCCGGGCATTGAGGAACCCGAGGGTGTTGGGACCGACTACCGGCATGTCTCCGGCGGCTTCTCGGAGCTTCTCCTGGAGGTCGGCGCCGCCGTCGCCCATCTCCGCGTACCCTCCTGCAATGACACTGGCGCCTCCGACCCCCATCTCTCTGACACGAGCGGTCATGTCCACCGTGGAGCGCTCATTGAGGGCCACCACCGCGAGATCCGGGACCTCGGGCAATTCGTCCAGATCAGGGAAGACGCGAAGCCCGAGGATCTTCTTGTGCCGCGGGTGAATCGGATAGATCCGCCCAGGAAATTGCCCCGTTACGAGGCTGTCCATGATCGCGTGGCCTACCTTTTCGGGAACTGCACCCGCGCCGATAACGCACACCGAGCGTGGTGAAAACATCCGGTCCATTCTTTCCCGAAAAGCCTGATCCATTGAGTCTTTCCTTTCCTTGCCCGGCCCGTGAGGGCGCGCCTCCGGGTTTCCGGCGCTATTCTGCTTGGCTTTCAGTCTGTGCCTAGAGAATTTTCAGCTTCTTTTGTCATGAAAAACGATGGAGAAACTCGTCCCACCCGATTCCCTGCATCCTTGACCGTCTTTGACGTGCCCGCAATCGGAAACACGCCCGGGACAGGGATCGAGGCTCGCGGGAATGTATCTGCAGCGCCGGCTCTCAAAGGCGATATCAAAGTATCCGGCTTCCGCCAACATCTTCAATCTGAGAAGCTCGAGCCCCTTACCGCCGGCGCCAAAATCGTAGGGCTTCTTTGTAGAATATTCATCTGTCTCCTGAATATGATGGAATCCCTCAAGGATGAACTCCCGATCGGCTGCCGGTATGCCCACCCCTCGGTCTTCTACTTCCAGGACGATTCCCTGGTCAAGCCGTCGGCATGAAACGGTGATTTCTCCCTCGTCGGGAGTAGCTTCGATCGCATTCTTGACTAACGTCCTTATGACGATACGCAACAGCTCGGGGTCAATCGTGTCCGTCCGAATCGCTTCCAGGTCAGTCACAACGACCACTGATCGATGGGAGGATTCCGTCTTCACCGCATCGAGAATCGCCTCGATTTCCGGCTTCAAGTCGAGAGACCGGGGGTGAAACTCCTGTCGTTCAACGATTTCCTCGACGATCTCCTCAATGTGTTTCAGTCGGTCCAGGCTGCGCTTGATCCTGGCGATGGCTTTGCCTGATGAAGCTGCGACCTCGTGCTTGTTCATCAGATTTTCTACAGACGCCTCGATAATTGCCAGCGGAGTCTTCAATTCATGTGAGAGGTGGTCAACCGCCCGTCTCCTCATCCGCTCGAGAGACTTCATCGCAGTGATATCGCGAAAGACTGCGACAACATCCTGCAATGAAGGGAGACAAACATCCACCTCGAAGAAAGACGTTGCCACAGCAAGGTCTACGGTCTCTCCGTCCGGACGTTTGAATCGTACTTCCTGCCGGAGCGTCGGGAGTCTGTCATGAACAACCCTCTCAAAAACCCGTTTGAATGCCTTGTTCTCAGGGACTGTTCCAAAGACTTCTTCGAAGGACTTGCCCGTGACTTCACCCTCTTCGAGGCCGAGGATCCTCAGCGCGGCTCGGTTCACCGTATGAATATTGCCGTTGCACTCGAGCGTCATGACTCCTTCGTTCATACTCTGAAGAATGGCCTTTTCGACCGACTCTATATCCTGCTCCAGAGCATTGCGTACGAGTTGTTCCGTTGTTTCGCCGTCCACGTGTCGTCTCCCTCGATTGGCGGAACGCTCAGGATATCAGAACCAGCCCCTTTTTCCTACCCTTTCCCGGTCTTGGGGCACGGGAAGCTCGCACCCAGGAGCTTGATTCCCCTGAGGGAAAGGTTTACGTATATGCGGTACAATAGGTTGGTTTTTCCTGCCCATCCGACGAGTGCCCCAAAGGTTGGAAACGTAGCAGACCAACGCTGTTCTGCCATACCTGCCAAAGGGGCGGATGAGGAGTTATCCGAATGACGACAAAACATAAATGTCCGCATTGCGGCGCGGTAATGGATCCCGTGCGAACGCCGCTCGAATCTACCTGGGGAGGTGAGATTCATTACGTTTGCTTCAATGATGAGTGCCGTTATTTCTGCAACAGTTGGGAGATTCTGGAAAGCCAGGGCATTGAGGACACTGGGTACCGATGCCGGATGGATCCGCGTGGCGAATGCGGTCCGTTCCCGGTCTGGTCGGCCAGCGCGATGAAGGATCTGATCCTTACGGAGCAAGAGGCGCAAGCTGAGGTGGTTCCCGAAATGAAACAGGCCTCGCCTGCCTTCACTCCGGAGGATTTCGCCCGGGATGACGACACATCCGATTTGGAATTCTACAAGACTTCTCGTGAAACTGATGAACTGGATTCGCTGGCGCAGTCCACCATAGAGGACCTCTTCGTTCAGGCGATTCCAAAACGGGCCAGGATTCTCGATCTCCTGGCCGGCCGGGACTCTCATCTGAAACTCACCGTGGAACCGGAACACGTCACAGGTGTGGGATTCAGCGAGGAGAATCTTGCCGCGAACAAGACGCTCGACAAAAGGGTGGTTCATGATGTGAACGAGAATTCGTCGCTTCCTTTTGAAGACAATGAATTCGACGTCGTCATCAATACCGTCTCCATAGAGTACCTGACGAGCCCCGTTGAGATCTTCAGGGAAGTGGGCCGTGTGCTCAAACCCGGCGGCCTTTTCATGGTCGTCTTCTCGAATCGGATGTTTCCGCCCAAAGCGGTTGACATCTGGAGGAAAACCGACGAGCCCCGCCGGGTAGAGCTTGTCAAGAAGTACTTTGAGCTCGCTGGCGTCTTCTCAATGGAAGGATCGTTCCAAAGCGTCGGCAAACCCCGTCCAGCGGATGACAAGTACTATTCCCTAGGTATCCCGAGCGACCCTATCTATGCACTCTGGGCCTCGGCAAAGAAATGATGGGGGGATGATGCAACTCACGCGCAAAGGGCTGGTAGTCGGGATCGTCCTCCCCGCGACTCTCGGCATAGTGTTGAGTCTGGGTGTCGCCTTGAAAGAGGCCTGTTCGGCAGACAAGACCCAAGTAACGATCTATAAGGTGCCGACATCCGGAAAGATCCTGGACGTCATCTATGCTCCTGAGTTCGATGAGTGGTGGATCAAATGCCGTGAGAAAGACGGTATCGCGGTATATACGTACGACCGCCGAACGGGCAAGTGGGGAAAAGCCCTCTTCGAACCGGGAAAACGTTCAATGGAGAAGAGCGGAAAAGAGAGCCCGGCCAAGCCGGAAGCAGCGACGAAGGAAAGCAAAGGGACCCCCGGTAACCGGGTGAAGCCGGGCGCGGATCAGCAGGCCCAGGAGAAGACCGCATCCAAGCCGGTAACCTCGAAGACCGGTCCTGAAAAGCCCTCGGCTCCCCACCCGGAGCAAAAACCCGAAGCCAAACCGGGCAAGAAGAAATGGTGGAATCCGCTGAATCTCTTGGAAAAGACGAAGGAGCGGTTACTTTCCATCCCCTCACAAAAGGATGAGCACAAGAGCAAACAGATCGAATTCGGTGGATAATCTGCGGCGGAGGTTGACGTGAGTGGGTACGCGCTTGTTGTTGTGGATATGATCAAAGGAAATGTGCAGACTGACGGAACGAGTATGATGGATGTCGAAGCGACGAAGATTATTCCGAACATTCAGCAACTCATTCAAGTATTCCGGCGTACAGACAACAGAATTGTCTTTGCCTGCGACAGCTTCATGGAAGGGGATTTCATTTTCCGCGGCCGGATGCCGCCGCATGCCATCAGAGGAACCGGCCAGGATGAGCCGATTCCCGAATTGGGCATGCAACCCACCGATCACTTTCTGCCTAAACGTAGGATGAGCGCGTTCTACAAGACCGATCTGGATCAGACGCTCCGAACGTGGGGCTCTGACAGGGTGGTCGTCTGTGGGATCGTCACCAATGTTTGTGTCCTGTTGACCGCGCTCGACGCGCTCCAGAACGATTTCCACACGGTTATCGCGACAGACGCGTGTGCCTGCCACAAGCGGGAGATTCACGAAATGACCTTGAAGACCTACGAGTCCTTCCTCCTTCTGGATCTCTTTCGCATGATGACCGTCGAAGAAATAGCCGAGGAGCTTCTTGCAAAAGGACGCGGCCGGGAGAACTCTTCCGCGAAACAGATGTGAATTGGAGCCATTTGGAGAGAGACGCCGTCCAGAGGAGGATGTTCACATGGCCAGGCTGATCGCGGAACTCTTCCGGTCCGATCCCCGTGTCTCCCAAGCGAAAAAGTTGGTGCTTGAGGCCCTCTTGGACCACCGGAGATCCCTCGAAGGCATTCGACCACCCGATCCCCTGCTCGGGAGGTCATACCACGAGACGGTCAACGCATTTGGTGAGCTGCGCGGGGGCGCGCTCTTCTATCCGTACCTCGGCAGCGGTATCGGAAACGGTCCACTCGTGGAGTTGGCCGACGGAAGCGTCAAATACGATTTCATTTCGGGAATCGGCGTGCATCACTGGGGGCATTCTCATCCCGCCATTATGGAGGCTACACTGGACGCTGCGCTCGGAGATACCGTGATGTATGGGAACCTCCAGCAGAACCTCGAAAGCGTCCGGCTGGCCGAAACGATTCTTTCGGCAGCCAACGACAGCGGCGCGGCTCTTGAGCATTGTTTTTTTTCCACGAGCGGAGCAATGGCGAATGAAAACGCGCTGAAAATTGTCTTTCAGGAGAAAACGCCTGCCGACAGGTTGCTCGCTTTTTCCGGTTGTTTCGCGGGCCGTACGCTGGCCCTTGGCCGTGTTACCGACAGACCGGCCTACAGGAAAGGACTTCCCCCGACACTGTCGGTCGATTACGTTCCCTTTTACGATCCCGATCGACCGGCTGAGAGTATCCGCATATCAGTGGATCATGTGAAGCGACATCTCGCACGATACCCCGGTAAACACGCGGCCATGATCTTCGAGCTTGTCCAGGGTGAGGGCGGTTTTCATCCGGGGAGTCGAGATTTCTTCATCGCATTGATTGAGGTACTCAGGGAACACAACGTGGCAATAATGATTGACGAGATCCAGACCTTCGGTCGCACCGACCGTCTCTTTGCGTTCCAACATTGGGGCCTCGACGAGTTCGTCGATATCGTAACCATCGGGAAATTGACCCAGGTCTGTGCGACGCTCTTCCGGAAGGAGTACCGTCCGGAACCGGGTCTCCTCAGTCAGACCTTCACGTCAAGCAGCGCAGCCATCGCCGCGGCCCAGGTGATCGTTACGGGCCTTGTGGAGGGCGGCTTTTTCGGTCCCGACGGGAAGATCGCACGTCTGCACGAGCACTTTGCCCAACATCTCACAGCAATCGAGCAACGACAACCGGAACTCATTGCCGGACCCTTTGGCATCGGGGCTATGATAGCCTTTACCCCCCTGGGTGGCGATCAGGAGAGAGTCAAACGGTTTGTTCACGCACTCTTCCATGCGGGAGTCATCGGTTTCTATTGCGGGCATGGGACGGTACGAGCCCGGTTTCTTCCTCCCGTCGGAGCGGTTACTTTTGAGCAGATCGACGAGGTGGCGGAAATCGTGGAACGTACCCTGGTAGAGGTTGGCACCATATCGTGAGGAGGAGGAAGAGTTGCGGAGGGAGGGCGTGTTAGCAGGAACCGCGTGCACGAGAATGGCTACAGACGGCTGAAAGTTACGTGATGTCATGGTGTTATACCCAGGGATATCCTGCTGCTTCATGAGCCTTGTCCCGGTTACCTATTGCGAGGAACGAGCGAGATGGTTGTGATTCGCCCTGTACGAAAAGAAGATCTTGAGCAACTCATTGAACTTGCGGGCACCGCGGGCTTCGGTCTTACGTCTTTGCCGAAGGACGCGGACCTTCTCGGCAAGCGGATAGATCAGTCGCTTCGGAGTTTCCAGATCAAAGCCGACGCGCCGGGCGGGGAACTCTACCTCTTCGTGATGGAAGACCCTCTTATTCACAGAATTGTCGGTACGAGCTGCATCGTATCGAAGGTGGGCGGGTTCGAGCCTTTCTACGCGTACAGGATCAAGACGTCCGTCCACGAATCGTCCGCGCTGGAGATCCGCACGGAAATCCCGACATTGCATCTTGTCGTTGCTCATAGTGGGCCCTGCGAGATCGGCGGACTCTTTCTTAGCCCTGACTACCGAAAGCACGGCAACGGACGGCTCCTCTCGCTCTTCCGATTCCTGTTCATGGCGGAGCATCCCGGGAGTTTCGAGCCGCTGGTCATAGCGGAAATGCGCGGCGTTGTCGACGAAGACGGTCATTCTCCCTTCTGGGAAACGCTCGGGCGGCATTTCTTTGACATGGAGTTCCCAAAGGCCGACTATCTGAGCGTCAAAGACAAGAGGTTCATTGCCGACCTGATGCCTCAAAGTCCCATTTACATTCCCCTCCTGGAGAAAGGCGCGCAGGAAGTAATCGGCCGGGTTCACAGCGCGACGAGACCCGCGTTGAAGATGCTGCAAAACGAAGGTTTCAAGTACACCGGTATGGTGGATATCTTCGAGGCCGGACCGATCATAAGTTGCCGGCTGGAAGACATTCGCATCGTCCGGGAGAGCCGAAACACGACAGTCGAGGAGATCGAGACCGGAGAGATCGAATCAGAGGGGTTCATCGTCACCAGTACCGTTGAGGACTTCAGAGCCACGATGGGAACAGCGCAGATCTTGCCGGGCGGCGGCGTGCGCCTTACCGAGCCGGTGGCCGAGGTTCTGCAGGTCGGACAAGGCGATAGAGTGCGCATCGGTCCAGTGAGACCCAGTGCCCCACCCCTGGAGAAAGAGTGATGGGCCAGGGATCGCATTTCATTAACGGTCAATGGATAGAGGGGAAAGGAAGGCCCTTCGCTTCAGAGAATCCAGCCACCGGAGACCTCGTCTGGGAAGGGACGGCGGCCACGGAGAAGGAGGTTCAACAGGCCGTGGCTGCGGCCCGGCAATCCCTGACATCCTGGGCCGACAAAGAATCATCCGAAAGGATCCAGTACCTGGAGGCCTTCCGGGAACAGCTCCGCTCCCACAGAGATGAGTTGGCTGAAGCGATCAGTCGTGAGACGGGAAAGCCGAAATGGGAATCGTTTACTGAGGTGGATTCCATGATCGGTAAGATCGCCGTCTCGATCCACGCGTACAACGATCGCTGCCGCGAACTGACAGCGAAAGTTGCCGGCGCCCGATCGATCACTCGATTCAGACCACACGGCGTCATAGCGGTGTACGGACCCTTCAATCTGCCCGGGCATTTGCCGAACGGTCACATCATTCCCGCGCTGCTGGCCGGTAATACCATCGTCCTCAAACCGAGCGGGCAAGCGCCCCTCGTAGCCCACATGGTGGTGCAATTGTGGCGGGAATCGGAACTTCCTCCCGGTGTCCTCAACCTGGTGCAGGGGAGGGGCGGGACCGGTCCGGCACTGGCCGGACAGCCTGACATAGACGGGATCTTCTTCACCGGTAGCGTGGAAACCGGAAGAGCGCTGCACAAGCTCTTCGCGGGCAGGCCCGAAAAGATGTTGGCGCTGGAAATGGGCGGCAATAATCCGCTCCTCGTCTGGGAGGTCTCGGACCTGAGATCCGCTGCACTGCAGACGCTCCTTTCGGCTTTCATAACATCAGGCCAACGCTGCACCTGCGCGCGCAGGCTCATCGTTCAGCAGGGGCCCAGGGGAGAGGAATTCATAGAGGTGTTGGTGTCCCTCATGGGAAGGATCCATGCCGGCCCTTATTCGGATGTTCCGGAGCCTTTCATGGGACCTGTCATCTCAGAGAAGGTGGCGGACGAACTGCTGCAAGCACAGGAGAGGCTTGCGCAATCAGGCGGACAGTCCCTGGTCGAAATGAGATCCATCGGATCCCGTAGCAACATGCTCACCCCCGGTCTCATGGACGTGACCGCGGTGCAGGATCGGCCCGATACAGAGCTGTTCGGGCCCTTTCTTCAGGTCATCGCGGTGCCGGATTTTGATGCCGCGCTCGCGGAAGCCAACAATACTTCCTACGGCCTCGGTGCCGGTCTGCTGAGTAATGCTCCCGTGCTTTACGAAACATTCTTGCGACGAATACGAGCAGGCGTGGTCAACTGGAATCGCCAAACGACCGGCGCAAGTTCCGCGATGCCCTTCGGAGGGGTCGGCGTCAGCGGAAACCATCGGGCTTCCGCCTACTTCGCCGCGGACTACTGCTCGTATCCCGTCGCTTCCATCGAGACCGACCTCCTGAAGGAACCGGCTCACCTGCCACCAGGTATCGAACAAGAGTAGAGCGGGGAATAGGGCGGAGCCGGCGAGGGACTTCGCGGAATGGAGAAACATGCCTTTGAAGTGAACTTCGACGGTCTCGTGGGGCCGACGCATAACTACGCGGGGCTGTCCTACGGAAATATTGCCTCGATTCGCCATGGTCTGACGGTATCCAATCCCCGGGCCGCGCTGATGCAAGGGCTGACCAAGATGAAGCTCCTGGCGGACATCGGTCTCAAACAGGCCGTGCTCCCACCCCAGGAGAGGCCTGACCTGGCAACCCTGAGAAGGCTCGGATTCCGGGGGAGCGATAGCCAAGTCCTTGAAAAGGCGGCGAAAGAGGCTCCCGAGGTGCTCTCCGCCTGCTATAGCTCCTCCTCTATGTGGGCGGCAAACGCAGCAACGGTCTCACCAAGCGCGGACACTGCGGACGGAAAGGTCCATTTCACCCCGGCAAACCTTGTGAGTCAATTTCACCGATCCCTGGAGCCTCCTTTCACGAGCGCGGTTTTCAAGGCCATATTCAAAGACGAATCCCGGTTCGTTCATCATCAGCCGCTGCCTGCAGGACTCCATTTCTCCGATGAAGGAGCGGCGAACCACACGCGCCTCTGTCCTGAATTCGCGGCACCGGGCATCGAGCTTTTCGCGTACGGGCGATCTTCCTTTGATGGGTCCGATCGGGGGCCGGCGGTCTTCCCCGCACGGCAGTCTCGAGAAGCTTCTCGATCCATTGCCCGGCTGCACCGATTGGACCCTGGTCGAACCGCGTTCGCCCGTCAAAGCGCCGCAGCCATCGACGCGGGAGTCTTTCATAATGATGTGATATCAGTAGGCAACCAAAACGTTTTTCTCTATCACAGTCAGGCCTTTGACGAATCCGGGTCCGTGACAGCCGAGCTGAGAAGGAAGTTCGAAGAACAGACCGGTAGGAATCTCGTACTCATCGCGGTGGAACCCGGCGAGGTCTCCGTGGAAGAAGCAGTACAAACCTATCTGTTCAACAGCCAACTGGTGACGCTCCCTGCGGGGAAGATGTGCATGATTGCTCCCGCAGAGTGCCAGGAGAACCCCAGGACAAGAGACCGCCTTGAGCGGATCGTCGGCGAAGACAACCCCATCGAAAGCGTCCGGTATATCGATGTGCGGCAGAGTATGAAGAACGGTGGAGGACCGGCATGTCTCCGCCTCCGTGTGGTTTTGACGGAAGAAGAAATGTCGAGCACGCATCAGGCCGTTTACTTTTCCGATCGACTCTACGATGAACTCCTCCATTGGGGGAACATACACTATCGTGACCGCCTCCACCCCGACGACCTTGCGGATCCCGCGCTCGTCGAGGAAAGCCTTACCGCGCTCGATGAACTCTCCCGAATACTGAGCCTCGGCTCGCTCTATGCATTCCAGAAGTGCGATTGAAGACTTCGTGATATCAGGCCATATGCTAGTATGTGATCTTGTCGAGCGCCATCATGAGGAGGTATCATGTTCGACTCTCTTCCGCGAGATGCCACGAAAACACGAGAATGGAAATGGCCTCAGTTTGAGCCATACTACGCAGACCTTGCCGAGCGAACGGTCAACGAAGGGACCGTCTCAGCCTTCCTCTCGGATTGGACGCGCTTGAGCGAACTCCTGGATGAAACGTACAGCCGTCTCTATGTGGCCACAACCGTGAACACTGCCGACGAATCGGCTGAGGAGCTGTTCCATGGGTTCCTCGATCAGGTCTACCCTCAGGCGGAAGAGGCCGAACAGAAGCTCAGGGAAAAGATCGTCGCTCAACAAGAGGTTCCTCCTGGATTCGAGATTGCTCTCCGAAAAATGCGTATCGATGTGGAACTCTTTCGGGAAGAGAACCTCCCGCTGAAAACAGAAGAGCAAAAACTCTGCACCCAATATGACAAGATAATGGGAGCCCAAACCGTCGAGTGGGAAGGCAATGAGGTCACGCTCGTTCAGTTGAGACCTGTTTACCAGGATGTCGATCGAGCCAAACGGGAACGGGCATGGCGAACCGCAGCGCAACGGCAGATCCAAGACCGTAAGACCATCGGCGATCTCTGGAAGAGATTTCTGGAGCTGAGAATCAGCATGGCGGCCAACGCGGGGTTCGATGATTACCGTTCCTTCCGATGGCAGGAAATGCACCGGTTCGACTACAGCCCTGATGAATGCATGGCCTTCCACCGTGCCATTGAAGAGGCCGTGGTTCCAGCCGCGGAGCGACTGGCGGAAAAAAGGCGGTCAGATCTCGGGATCGACCGGTTGTTCCCGTGGGACACCATCGTCGATCCGCTTGGGAGACCTCCGCTCGCACCCTTCAAGAAGGCCTCCGAACTCAAGGCAGGCACTGCGTCGATATTTCACGGTTTGGATCCTCGGCTCGGGTCACATTTCGACACCATGGTCAACGAAGGGCTCCTTGACCTGGAGAATCGGAAGAACAAAGCTCCCGGCGGCTATTGTATCGATTTCGCCGCGGCCAAGCGGCCCTTCATATTCATGAACGCGGTGGGAATGCACGATGACGTGCAGACTCTGCTGCACGAATCGGGGCACTGCTTTCATACGTTCGAGCGTGCCGCGCTCCCTTACTACCAGCAGCGACAGGTGGGCATGGAATTCGCGGAAGTGGCATCCATGGCAATGGAGCTTCTCGCGTCTTCGCGCCTGTCCCAGGAAAAGGGAGGGTTCTACAACGAAGCTGACGCCGCGCGTGCGTTTGCCGAGCACCTCGAACGGAGCATCCAGTTCTGGCCGTTCATGGCCGCGGTGGACGCGTTTCAGCACTGGGTTTACGAAAATCCCGAGGAAGCCCGCGACCTGGAGAACTGCGACGAACAATGGAAACATATCGCTCAACGCTTCATAACCTGGGTGGATTGGACGGACCTGGAAGAAGAAATGAAGAACGGCTGGCAAACCAAGCCGCACATCCATGTCGTCCCCTTCTACTATGTGGAATACGGGCTCGCTCAGCTAGGGGCGGTTCAGATCTGGGCCAATGCGCTGAAGGACCTCGATTCCGCGGTTGCCACCTACCTCGACGCCCTTGCGTTGGGCGGCACGGTGCCCTTGCCCGATCTGTTTTCCCGGGCGGGTGCGAACTTTGCCTTTGACGTGCAGACCCTGAAATCAGCGGTAAGCCTGATGGAAGATACGCTGGAGAGCCTCAAATAACGGTCGGCATTGAACCGACTGGGGAATCTTCCTTCACCCCAACCCCAGGCCGGAAAGGGGGAGCAAAGGAGGCCTCCCCCGCCGGTGGAAACGGTGTGAACAAAGGAAAAGCCCCTCGATTCGAGGGGCTCTTCCCGTGCGACTTCGATAGCTAGAGGACTTCTAGAAAACTCGGGACCAGCCTGGACATCCTCCGAATCCGCGGCCGAAGCCTTTCCCACCGTACAAACAACCTCGGGGCCCGCCGAGTCCGCAGTACCCCGGACCGAAGCCGCCGAATCCTCGCCTCTGTCCCGGGGGCAGCAGGGCGTCGAGCTCACGACTCATGGCACGCCGCTCCTTGATCATCTTGTCCTGAAGGCCCCAAATCTCCTGCCTCACTCGGTCTATGGCCTTCTCGTCGGGTGACTTCTTCGCTTGGAGCTCCATAAGCTCGATTCGTTTCTTTCGCATCTCCGAACGCAGACCTTCCGTCTTCTTCAAGAAGTTCAGCCGGATGGAGTCAGCCTGTTTCTGTTGCTCCGCAGTAAGTGCCGGTGGCGCAGCGCCTCGCCCTCTGAACCAGCCTCCACCCCAGCAGCCTTGGGCGTAAGCCGTAGCTCCAAGCGCCACCGCGAGGAGGAGTGTGAGCAGACCGAATACCTTTGCAGATTTCATGTACAATCTCCTTTGTCGAAATTTGTTGCCATCTGCTAAGAACTACACCGACCGGGGAAGAAGCCCGCGAAAAATTATTGAGGCCTCATCCAACGGGGACCGCGCATCATGCCGCGACCCATGTGGCCTCCGCTACCGCCTCCCATACCCATTCCGCGTCCCATGCCCATTCCAGGTCCCATGCAGGTCCGGCGCTTCATGAACAGCAGGAACTGCTCCCTCCTATCTTGGGGCATGGAAGCCAGAATGCTACTTATTCGATCGACGGCCTTC
Organism: uncultured Syntrophaceae bacterium; assembly: GCA_964497585.1. Lineage (GTDB taxonomy): Bacteria > Desulfobacterota > Desulfomonilia > Desulfomonilales > Desulfomonilaceae > CAZCDS01. The sequence goes on along the minus strand of CAZCDS010000003.1, from coordinate 69,312 downwards.
TTTTCTTCTATCCACTTGAGCGCGATCAGGTCTTTGATCGCCTTGTCAGCGACATCGGGATTACCCGGATCCTTGGCGATCAGGTCGAGGATTTGGCTGTTCTTTTCCAGGATCCGGCGCCGGGTCTCCATCATGCCCTCAGCGCCGTATCTGAGACCCACCTTCCTGATCTGCTCCACATCACGAGGTGTCAGGGAGGAGTCCGGCGGCACGGTCATGGAGATAGTTGGTAGAGGCTTGATCCATGCGTACCACGCGAGGGTTGCGGCCACCGCCACGTTGAGGACCAAGGAAAAGACGAAAACGGCTCTGAATATAATCTTTTTCATTGGCCTTGCGCCCCCGTGGTCATTTCGTAGAGGGTGTTGGCGAACGATGGGGTGCGGTTGACCACGAGCGTTTCCACGGTCTGAACGCGGCTCTCAGCAGTAAGTAGACCCTCAACGGACCGACCGGCAAGGTTTCCCAGACCCACGGCGGTCAAAATGATGAGAGCAAAGAGCGGTACGCGCAGCCAGAGCGGAATTCCCGTATGCGGGAGGGCGCGGGTGCGTTCCTTTGAGATACGATCCTTGACCTTTGCAGCCAGGCCCAGCGGCGGGACTCCCGGATCGAGCGACACGAGTTCTTCGTTCAGCGCGGTCATCCGTTCCCAGGCCTTTCGACAATCCGCGCAGAGCTCCAGGTGCCTCTCCAACTCTTGGACTGAAGAGCGATCCAACTCTCCGTCCAGGAGCCGGGAAATCTCTCTTCGGTACATCGAGCAGTCCATGAATCATCCCTCCAATTATTGTTACGTTTCGGCAGGGGAAATCTCGCGAAAAAGACGCACCTAGCGCTCGACTTTCTCGAGAATTTTCTGCCGAGCCCGGAAAATGAGCGATTCCACCGCGGAGGCCGAGGTCTTCAGCACCAGTGCGATCTCCGCGTAACTCAAACCCTGCTGAGTCCTGAGCTGGAGCGCGGTCCGCTGCCGCTCGGGAAGTTGGCTCAACGCGAGTTCCACCCGAACCAACTCTTGCTTGATTGACAGGAGTTCTTCAGCGTCCGCCCCCTCCGGATCGGGGAGGTCGTCTCCTGAGACAGGTTCTTGATCGGACGGCCCAGACGCTGGCAAAAACCGGGCGGCTCTCCTCTTGAGCGATCTGAACACGTTGATGCTCTGATTGCGCGCAATAGTAAGCAACCAGGTCTTGAACGTACCCTTTGTCGGTGCGAATTGGTCCAGGTTCTTGAATGCCTTGAGAAAGGTCTCTTGGACCACCTCCTCGGCCTCTTCGGGAGATCCGGTGATTCCCCGGGCAATCCTGTAGACCACAGCCGTGTGCCTGTCCACGAGCGCATTAAAATGAGCCTCGGAACCTTCTCTGGCCCGCTCGGCAAGCTCTTCGTCACTGAGGCCGTTGCGCTGTGTCATGGGCAATCGCACATCACGGAATCTTCCTGGAAATCTTCGGGTCTCCCGCCGTTTCCCCCGATAGTATCATCAATTGTCCAGCCTGCGGCCGGAGATGTCCCCTGCGTTACCCGAAAAGCTCCGGGAGAGCAAGGCTTAAAGGATCGAGTCACGCATGGGGCAGCCCTTGCGACATCTCCCGTGGCGCGGCTTCTGCCCCGATCGGAAGAAAAAGTCGCCACAATCCCACACATAGCGGCTGGCCTGGCTGAAGGCATTTCACGGGAATGCGTGGAATTCACGCAGTAGCGAGCATCTCATGTGGAGGTTGCACATATCTCTTAACCCACGTACTTTTCCGCGAGCACGGCATGGATAGGGCACATTCCTGGTTCCACCTCGCGACCGCCCGCGCGGGAGGCGGAATTCTCAAGCATCCGGAACGCGTTGTTCGCTTTCAGCCAGTATCGCGGAGTGGTTTGCTCGAACGAATAACCGGCCGATAGAACATGTAAAATCCGACCTTGAAGGAGAGAGGGTCGACGTGGCACGCAATTTGCTTCCCCATGAGACGAGAGCGGTACCGTGCGCGGTCCCACGCAATTCAAGGCCCCACACGACACCGCGCACATGAGTACTTACCTGACACAAACCGGGCCGGCTCTATGTGACAATGAAGCAATGGGGCAATTAGCCAGCCGGTCCGGGGTTCTCCTTCAGCCGAAAGGAGGTGCCAACCGGTTCGAACGATCTCTATGGGTGTTGTGAGGTGGTTGCGGGCTTAGGAGTCTTGCTGCCAGGTGTTGAGAATGGCAGTCAACAAGCCGGCCGATCCCTTCCCCGGTCGGGACGCGGCAACGTCGCGTTCGATCGTGAACAATCAGAAAGCGGCTCTTTCCTCCCATGCGGTTCCTTCGTGCGACGACGGAGAGAAGTTCACGCGGTCAATGATAAAAGAGGAACCTTTGCTGCATCAGTGATATCAGAAAGCCGCTGAATGAGTGATCACGAGCGCCATGTGGCCGGCCGGGACCTCCGGAACCCCCCGAGTCCGATGGCACATCGGCCGGAAGACGATACCAACTGCAACTACCATTTGACGCTCCCCGCAAGGAGCGTCTTTTTTTTGTGCATCTCCCCCGCATACACTCTTTCAAACCCCGATTTCGCCCACCTCCGTGACCAGGTCGGCCGCTTCTATGATTGATGGAGGCGCATCACTCCCAGTGGCGAGGATGTGTTGACCCTCGGGGCGTCGCAGCATGACCGCCAACACCTCACTCTCCTCAAGAATTTCCTCACGAAGTGGATCGGTGATGTTCTCGAGAACGACCAAGTCGAACTGACGGGATCCTATTACGTTCTTGGCATGTTCCCACGCTTGTCTCGTACGGGCGATTTTTTTCTGGGGATTCGCTTCCCCGGCGGAATCCTCCAGTCCGGCGGGGTAGATCTCGAGAAGATCAGGAAAGCGGTTTAGTAGGGAAAACTGTTCCGGACTCTGAGATGCGGCGCTGAAACGGATCAGGCACACTCTGAACCCGCAACCGAGAGCCCGAAGGACCTGCCCAAGGTGGGAAGGACCTTGGGAAGCACCAGGGCCCGTATTCAGCATCAGTAGTCCGGTCTGCACGACACATCGCTCTCGGGAAAGATTCGTATTTAAGACAGGAGGGTGGAGTGCTTTTCTTGGTAGCACGGATCGAGGGAAATGACAACAACGCGAGACCGTGACGGCAAGTCTTCCTATACGAGAAGCATCGCCCCCAACCTGCCGACGCGGCGTTGTTTCGACAAAGCTTCGCGATGCCGCTCTCATTCGAAGGTGAGGATTTGCGGACGAGTGCGTCTCTGACATGAAGCTCCGCAGAACATACCCGAAAATTCCATGAGTACGTGGTCTTTTGGTTCTGATTCTTTTGGGTTGTGGCGATCGGCAAGCGAAAATGGGGGGGTTCCTGCACGATTTCGATTGACAAGCGGGCTGGACGTAGGATAGTGATATATTCACGTAATGAATAGTCATGCCATGAATAAGACGAGGGAGAGCGAGGAACGCAGTCCCGCTGAATTCGCTGTGCTCGGTATCCTCGTTCATCGAAACGCGCACGGGTACGACGTGTACCGCGAGCTTGAGAACCGGCTCGGCTCCGTCCATCGCCTGGGTCGAAGCCAAGTCTACGGGCTGCTGTCCCGGCTGGAACGCGACGGTCTGATCCGGCACGAACATGTTGAGCAGGAACGTGTGCCCGATAAGAAGGTTTTCAGTCCTACCCCGGAAGGTCGGTCTTTGCTCGACCGATGGATTCTCACGCCGGTGAACAACGTGCGCAGTCTGAGGGTGGAGTTTCTCACCAAACTCTATTTTGCATGCCTGAAGTCCCGGCAGACGGAGATGGAACTGCTCCAAGCCCAACTTGCCGTGTGCCGCAAGCGAGCCCGACTCCTGGAAAAAACGTTTGGGACTTCATTGAATACCATTGAACGCAGGGCCTTCGAATTTCGCCTGGGCATGGTCCGGTGTTCGATCAGATGGCTCGAGGACATGGCGGCTGAGGCTGGGGCGGGAGTGGTTGATTTGCCGGAAAAGAAAGGGACTTGATATGAATTTGTGTACAACGGTTCGATTCCTCCGGCCCCTTTGCAACCATCGGTTGCTTATCTTTCTTTCTGCTACAGTGCTGGCATCTGCAGTTCTCCCGGGTTGGAGCCTGTCCGGCGACGAAACGCAGGTAACGGTCTTCGCTGCCGCTTCCACCACCAATGCAATTACGGACCTCGGCAAGATATTCACCCGGAAACACGGAGGTCGATTTGTCCCCTCGTTTGCTTCGTCCTCCACTCTCGCCAAACAGATCGCCGCAGGGGCGCCGGCCGACGTCTACGTCTCAGCCAATCCAAAGTGGATGAACTTTCTCGACAAAAAGAAGCTGATCGAACCGAGAACGCGGTTTGATTTGTTGGGAAACAGCCTGGTACTGATCAGTCCCAAAGATAGCCGGCTTGACGTGAAAATCGAGAAGAACTTTCCCCTTACCACCATTCTTGGCGGCGAAAAGCTCGCCATGGGTGATCCTGACCACGTCCCTGCAGGAATATACGGCAAGAAGGCGCTTGCGGCTCTCGGGGTGTGGAAATCGGTGGAACCCAAAGTTGCCCGGACGAAGGATGTGCGTGCTGCGTTGGTCCTCGTGGAGCGCGGGGAAGCCCCTCTCGGGGTGGTCTATGCCACCGACGCTGCCATCTCGAAGCGTGTCAAAGTCGTGGCCAAGTTTCCGTCGGACATTCAGCCGAAGATCGTGTATCCGGTGGCAATCGTCAAAGGACATGCCTCAATGGCTTCAAAGCGGTTCGTCGAACTGATGAGAAGTCCGGAAGCCAAGAAGGTGTTCGAGCGTTACGGATTCCGCGTGCTGCAATGAGTGTTTTCGACCTGACCTCCGGAGAGCTTCAGGCTCTGGAGCTCAGCCTTCGAGTGTCGCTGGTTGCGGTAATCGCAAGTCTGCCGCTCGGTGTGGTCCTCGCCTGGGTCCTCGCTCGAAAGAGCTTTCCCGGAAAGATGGTGGTGGATGGCATCGTGCATCTCCCGTTGGTCTTGCCGCCGGTAGTGACCGGTTACCTGCTCCTCGTGCTCATGGGGCGTCAAGGAATCGCCGGAAAATGGCTGTACGAAGTTCTGGGGATAACTTTTGCGTTCAACTGGAAGGGTGCGGCGTTGGCCGCGGCGGTGATGGCGTTTCCCCTGCTCGTAAGGGCCGTGAGACTTTCCGTGGAGACGGTGGATCGAGGATTGGAAGAAGCGGCCCGTACCCTGGGCGCGGGACGGGTAAGGGTATTCTTCACCATAACGCTTCCTCTTGTTCTTCCGGGGATTCTGACCGGATCGATCCTGGCCTTTGCCCGCAGTATCGGTGAATTCGGCGCGACCATCACGTTTGTATCCAATATTCCCGGTGAGACGCAGACGTTGCCCCTGGCGTTATACACCTTGACGCAGGTTCCGGACGGTGAGGTTGGAGCAATGCGCCTCTGCATCATCTCCGTGGTCGTTGCAATGGCGGCGCTCGTGGCTTCGGAGTTGGTCTCTTCCAGGATTCAGGCTCGCATGAAAGGATAGCCCGTGCTCAGCGTCGATATTCGCAAAATTCAGGGCCTTTTCCGGGTGAACGCCTCCTTTGTGACCGAGGAAACGGGTGTTACTGCCCTTTTCGGGCCGTCGGGCGCGGGCAAGACGTCGGTGATCAACATGATTGCCGGGCTGGTGGAACCCGATGAAGGAGCGATCAACGTCAACGGCCGGGTGGTCTTTGATTCGGCCCGCGGCCTGAATCTGCCTCCTGAGGCGCGGCGATTCGGATACGTATTCCAGGACGGTCGTCTGTTCCCGCACATGTCGGTGAAACAGAATCTCATGTACGGAATGCGACTGGTTGCTCGGGATCGGCGCTATGCGGATTTTGACCAGATCGTGGGACTTCTCGGCATCGGTCACCTGCTTGATCGCCGACCGGCAAAGCTTTCCGGAGGCGAAAAGCAACGTGTGGCCATCGGCAGATCATTGCTGACGAGCCCCGAACTGCTCCTCATGGACGAGCCCCTCGCCTCCCTCGATCAGGCACGAAAGCTGGAGGTTTTGCCGTTCATCAACGCCCTGACGACCGAACTCAGTGTCCCCATCGTGTACGTGAGCCACGCAGTCGACGAAATCCTCAGCATTGCCGATTCCGTTGTTGTCCTCGAAGATGGGACAGTCGTAACAAGAGGGAGAATTGAAGATGTCGCTGCATATTTGGAATCGAGCCCGAACCGCGTACTTCGCTGGACTGCTGGTGATAAGCATTGCATTCGTCTTCGCAGGTAACTTGTCGGCCGCTGAATTGTATCTCCTCGCCGGTGCAGGATTGAGGCAGCCTGTGGATGAGCTAACCCAGGACTTCACCACGGAAACCGGGATTGAGGTCAAGATCGAATACAGCGGGGCCGGTAAGCTCCTTGCCAGGCTTAAGGCCACCGGTCAGGGCGACGTATACCTTCCCGGTTCTCATTTTTACGTGGAAAAGCTCAGGGCTGAAGGCGACGTGCTGTCGTTTCATCCGGTGGTACTGCACACGCCGGTACTGGCTGTGTGGAGGAAGACGAGGAAAAACATTCACAAGTTTGCAGACTTGGTGGCGCGCGACGTTCGGCTGGGCCTCGGCGATCCTCAGGCCATGGCGCTGGGCCGCACTGCTGAAGAGATCCTGCGCAAGTCGGGCACGGCAGAGAAGATCCTCCCCAACGTAACGGTCAGAGCCGCGACGGTCAAGCAACTGGCGCTCTACGTGACCCGCGGGGATGTGGACGCCGGCATTATAGGCAGAGCAGATGCAGTCCAGTTCCAGGATTCCCTGAGGATGATCGAGCTCGACAAGAGCTGGTACACGCCGGAAGTCATCACTGCGGCAGTTTTGAAGACCTCGCGCGATCCCGAGAAAGCGCGTAAACTGGCGACTTTTCTGACGACGGCCTCCGCGATAAAGATCTTTGAAAAATACGGCTTCCTCCCTTTGAACAGGCGGTAACGCCGCGTCGGAGGAATGAGTGGACAAGCTGGATCGGATACTTGTCATACCGCTCGGGCTCGTCGTGTTGTTCGTAGCGGGCGTGCTGGCGGCACTGGTTTCCCAAGTGTCCAGTGGGGAGTTACTCTCTGCACTCCGATCATCCGAGACAATGTTTGCGCTCAGATTGTCGTTCGCGTGTTCTGTGGGAGCGGTGTTTGTCGCGTCACTCTTGGGAATCCCTGCGGCTTACTTTCTGGCGAGGCGTGACTTCCGAGGCAAAGGCGCAGTTGACACACTCCTGGATGTGCCGCTTGTCATGCCCCCGTTGGTTGCGGGCGTTGGACTGCTCTTTCTGTTGGGGAGAGGCATGCTGGGAGGACCGTTGGCCGAGTTTGGCATTAATCTGGTTCTGTCGCCGTGGGGGGCAGTGGTGGCGCAGACTTTTGTGGCGGTGCCGATCGTTATAAGGAGTTCCAAGGCTGCATTCGAGTCGGTGGACCGGGGCTATGAGGCGACGGCCATGACCTTGGGACTGAGCGCGTGGAAGGTCTTCGTCAAAATCAACCTTCCCTTGGCCGGTCGAAACATCGCCTCCGGAATTATCCTGGCGTGGGCCCGTGCGCTGGGAGAATTCGGTGCAACGTTGATGGTGGCCGGAGCCACGCGCTTTCACACGGAAACGCTCCCCATAGCGGTTTACCTGAATATCTCCAGCGGGCAGTTGGGGACCGCCGTCTCGTGCGCGCTTGTACTGGTAGGAACGGCATTCCTGCTGCTGCTCGCGCTTCGGCTCGTCCGGCGCAACGGCCATGCCGGAGTCTAATCCATGGGGTGATCGTGTCGGAGATCGAACTCATCGACGTATGCAATCGGTTCCTCAAGAACATCCGATTGCGGGTCTCCGGTGGCAAGACCTTCGTAATCGTTGGTCCTTCAGGAGCGGGCAAGACAAGTCTGCTCAAGGCGATTGCAGGACTTGCTCCTCACGGGGGCACGATCGCCGTGGACGGGTGTGAGATCCAGCACCTTCCCCCACATTTGAGGGAAGTCGGCTATGTGAGCCAGGATCTCTATCTCTTCCCTCACCTGAGCATAGAGGGAAACCTCCGCATTGCCATGGAACGGCTCCATGTGCCCCGTCACCGGAAGCAAATGCGGGCGAAGGAACTCATGGAGCTTCTCCGCATAGCGCAACTAGCCGAGCGACTTCCGTCCATGCTAAGCGGTGGGGAGAAGCAGCGGGCGGCGTTGGCTCGAGCCTTGGCATCCGAACCGAAAATCCTGCTCCTTGACGAACCGCTCAGCAAACTGGACTTCAGGAGCGCTCGTCATCTTCGTTACGAGTTGCGGGCGCTGCTCAAGCGACTCGGCCTCACGGCCATCTTTGTAACCCATAACATGGAAGAAGCCCGTGAAATGGCCGACGACCTTGCTGTTATGAGGGAGGGAATACTCACTCCGGTCGGTCCGCCGGCGAAGGTGTGGGTCGAAAATTCATGGCCGGCGGATTCGTTCCTGGAAAGACCGAATGTCCTCAGTCCTGTCCTGACGGAATTTTCCGGGAACGGACTCGTCAAGATCACGTGGGCCGGCACACATTGGTATGTTCCCGATGAGGGGCGTCAGTTCAACCAGGTTGCGGTAAGCCCCAGCGGCATTGACATCGGAGCGGAACCGCCGGCCGGTCCGTCGATCAATCGTTTCACCGGTACCGTGAGGTCGGTGGACCATGCCGACGACTCGGTTCGTATAGCCGTCCGTTTAAACGGAGAGGAACTTCGGGTGGAGATGCCTGCGGAGCGCGGACGAGAATTGGGACTGGTTCCGGGAGACTTGGTGCATGGGGTAATAGGACTGAAGTCGTTCGAGATTGTGTGATGCCAATGCGTCTTTTGACGAATAAGATTTGCCCTGATGCCGCCCTCTTTCCCAGAAAGCGAGGGGGGCGATCCGCCGTGGCGGGACCTGCGGGAGAGCGGCCGAGTGTGGGAAACCCCCACTTGGAGACCACGGGTCGCTTCTCTGATCGCGTATCGACATACCGCGACGAAGCGGTATCATTGGCGAAGTCTTTGGTCACATAGATTGTGAGAAAGGGAGAACGGCATGGACTACTTCGACATCCTGCGATCCGAACTGCTTAAGCTAATTCAGAAATATGACCTGCACGATGCTCCCGTGCACGTCAAGGTCAAGACGCTCACCCCCGAGGAAGCGATCGGGAATCCGGAGCATGACGACTATCCTCTGGTCAAAGGCCGTGAGCGCATGATGGAAGCGGAGTTCCAAGGTGCCAAAGGACAGGCCTTTACCGATCGCTTCGGAGACTTCGATGGCACGCTGAGCATGGTTGCCGAGTTGCCACTGGAAAACTCTTTCCAAAACGCCGTCTTGATCGCAACTTTGAACGCGGTGATGCGCCGATTCGGACTCTGCGAGCAAACCATACACTGCCGGGACGATGAACCCCCGCGGTGCGCGGAAGAACTCGTCAAGTTCATGGAATCCCGGTACGGCAATCCTAAGATAGCGATGGTGGGGCTGCAGCCGCGCATGTTGGAGCAACTTGCCAAGAGTTTCGAAATCCGGGTTACCGACCTTGACGAAGAGAATATCGGCACGGAAAAGTTCGGCGTGCAGATCGGTGGACCGGAAGAGACAAATGCCAACCTGCAGTGGTGTGACTTGGCCTTCCTTACCGGCAGCGCTTTGTGCAACGCCACGCTGCAGGACATGATACGGGATAAGCCTACCGTGGTTTTCGGAGTGACCGTTGCCGGGCCGGCGGAAGTTCTCAATCTTAACAGGTTCTGTCCTATCGGGCACTGAGCGGGCTATCTGTCAGACGAAACGGGGAAGAACAACAACAGCCGTTCCTGTTTCGATCAGTCTGGCGCATGCAGAATACCGGCACCCATTCACGGGGGAGGGGGATCACATTGCAGTTCTTCTTCTCAAAACCTTGATTGAGGTATTATTGAAGCCGTCCTTCCGCACCATGTCCATTTTGCTTCGCTGGTTTGCAGGATGATGTAGGAAGGTTCTTGAGACACAGGCCCCCACCAATAGGACAGAATTCTTGACGATCGGTATAAGCAAGGACGCGCGTTGCCGAGCGTGGAAGCCAATCTAGAGGCCATCGGTCTATCGCTCTCGTTTTCGGTAGCCTTTGAACCCGATCCAGGCCTGTCGGCAGGTGCTGCTGAAATCGGGTCCACTCCACGCGGAGATCATGAGCTTTCGTTTCGACAGCGCGTGTCCCATGATTTTCCGATAACGTGTCCTGATTTCGTTCTCGTAGTCCTCGAGAGGAGTGTGGTCCGCACGCGTGACAGCGGCTGACGCGGCTCTGCCGGCCTGGTCCCCCGAGAAGACCGCCTGAGGGATCCCCGCGCCTGTTATGGGATGGGTGAGTCCGGCAGCGTCACCGCAGAGCAGAACGTTGTCCGCCACCACGCGTTCGCGGACCCCGGAAATCGGTATGAGTCCTCCGTTGCGGGCGAGGGCTCCCGGGCGAACCATTCCGTTCCTTTTCAGCCATTGGAGCAGCTCTTCCAGGAGTTCTCCGGTGTTGAGTTCCCTTTGGGCCAGGACTCCTACGCCCACATTGGCGACTTTGTCTTTCGGGAAGAGCCATCCGTACCCCCCTACGAAGTCCTGGCTGAGGAAGACGAAGGTGTTGTCAAGCGGCTTGCACAGGGGCACCTCCACTTGAAGGCCCTTGAGCACAGAGCCGCGTTCCATGCCGACCAGTTTGGCAACTGTCGAACCGGCGCCGTCTGCGGCGACGACGAACCCTGCGCGGACCTCAAATTCCTTTTCCATGACCCGGACGATCCAGACATCATTCTCCCGCCCGATGAGGCGGGTCGAGGAAAGGACAGTCGCACCATGCGCCGCGGCCGTTCGCGCGAGATCGCGGTCGAAGCGGACCCGGTCGATGAGGTAGCCCGGTGCCGCCATCTCGTTGTGTGCCAGAACCGGCCCAGATCTGCTGCGAAAGTCGACGATGAAGGTCTCCATCCTCTCCACGGGCTGGATGATGCAGCTCCGGTCCAGACCCGCCTCGGTGAAGAGTTGCCGGGGCACAAATTCTCCGCAATGGGGCTGTTCGCCGATCCGAGTCTTCGCGTCTACAAGGAGGGTTTGGACACCCGCGACTGCACTTGCGGCTCCAGCGCGTGACCCGGCCGGCCCTGCACCGACGACGAGGACCTGACATTCAGCCGGCGGAACCATGGAGATGCCTGAGTGTCTTTTCGATGAGATCCATGTTGAGCGAGGTCTTGTTGTCGAATCTGCCCGCGTATGCAACCGTCCCTTTGCCCAGATCATAGCAGGTGGTGGAATCGAGATTGATGAGCACTCCTCGGGCGCGAATCTCTTCCATTTCCCGTTGGTGCTTCGAATAGAATGCCTCGCAACAGGAGCCCACGTACAGGCCTTTCCTGTCCTGACAACGCGAGGCGAGCACCTCCATAAGATGCTCGAAACTCTGAATCGTTACCGGTTCCATGTTCAGCTTGCGGGCAAGCTCATGACATGCTCCGATCTCACATAATCCGCATTCTTCGCACCCGGGTACGGTTCGATAGTCGCAATCGAGATTCTTTGAACAGTAAGGCAGGAGAAGCCATCTCGGTCGGTGGTTCCATAAATCTTCGGGGCCCACGTTGACAAGATACATCTCGTTGACCTCGTCCAGGGTGAAATCTCCGGAGAGAAGTTTCAGCCGGTCCGCCGCGGCCCCCATAGCCTCGGCCACCTCTTGCGTATCGATTCCCACGATGTGACCGTCATACCGGTCGAAGAAAGAAATAACCGCGTCGTACAACGCATCCTTTGTCAGCCGATGGCCCACGAGGGCGGCCTCCAGATCGTTGACGAGACGGCCGGGAACGGCAAAGAAGTCCCCGGCTATCAGCGCCTGTCGCACCGTGCGTCCGCCGGGCGCGGGCCAAAGGTGAACGCTCATGGTACCAGCATCGGTCTGGGTGATCGAGCGCGTGGGCTCCCCTTCGTACGCCGGTCGGGAACGCGCCATGATCCATCGATCGCTCTGAAAGAAGCCGATTTCGTTTTCGAGCCTGCTCCGCTCCCTTTGCGTGAGATCTCCCGGGACCAGACGAATTCCGAACTGCTCCTCGAATTCGCCCGCCACGGCTGTCTTGACGGTTTCGATGGAGGGCGTCGGATGAATGAGATCCGAAAGAAAGCAGATTCTCTCCAAAAGCGATTCGATTTCACGTTTCTTCAGTTTTTCCACCGGCACCCGCAGCGCCTTGAGAAACCCCTCGATCTCGTTCTCCACGAGAACCGTTCCCTGAAACATGAATCCGCCGGTTACTGTTACGCCTCCCGTGCCGGAGATCTTCCTGCCGTGCACTTCGATGTCGTTGCGGGGTCTGAACGCCGCCTCAATGCCCAATCTCGACAATCCTGCAGCGGCTGCCCGACAGACTCGGTTGAGAATGGTTTCGTACGTGCCGGTGAAGGGCTGTTGCCCAAAAACGCCGAAGAGTTCCCACCCGAGCGCGGATTTCTGAAAAAAGATGCTCCCCCCGCCTGTGTGCCGACGGTTGATGTCGATGTCGTTTTCGCGGCAGTAGTCGAGCCTGAGTTCCAGGTTAACGTCCTGGTGGTATCCGACAAGCGCTGCAGCCGGTCTGAACTGGAGAAAGCGAACCGTGGGGAGACTTGTTCGGTCTGCTACCTCCTCAAGGATAATCTTGTCCAGCGCCATGTTGGCCGCTGCCGTGAGATGTCCGGTGTCGAGGATTCGGAATTCGATCATCTGCAAGCCTTTAATCCCGTCCCTGAAAGGTCTTCACTCTCGCGGCTGCGTGGATGGGTCCGTCAAGCAGGCCCAGAGCGGCCTCCCTGAGCGCTTCGGATATGGTCGGATGCGGGTGGATCGTATCGGCTATGTCCGACGCGGACATCCCCTTCCGGATGGCGAGGGTCAATTCGCCGACCAGTTCCGATACGCCCGGGCCCATCATATGGGCACCTATGAGCCGGCCGGTCTCGGAGTCCTCCAAGAGTTTGATCCAGCCGCGGGACTCACCCATCGCCAGCGCCTTTCCGCTAGCCGAGAGCGAGAACGTGCTCGTGCGGAAGGATTTACCTGCGTCGACCGCCTCTTGCTCGTTGGGGCCGACCCAGGCGATTTGCGGAAGCGTGTACACGCAGCACGGGACCAACTCATCCTCAGCCGATCGGGAGTGACCCGCAATATGCTCCACCGCGCGCTCGGCATGACAGGACGCCACATGAGCGAGCATCTTGCTCCCGACAACGTCGCCGATGGCGTAGATTCCTTCAACGGATGTTCGAAGGAATTGATCAACCTGCACCGCGCCCGCTCGGATTTCCAGCCCGAGTTCCTCTGCCCCGGATCCCTCAACACAGGGTCGCCTCCCGGTGGCCATGAGCACGAGGTCCCCTTCGGTGGTCTTCTCCTTGGATCTCTTCTCGTATATGACGCGCAGGCGTTCACCGGATTTCTCGATGCGCTGCACGCTTACTCCGGCCTCCGTTTTGATCCCGCTGCTCAGCAGGAGGCTGGAGTACTTCCGCGCCAACTCACGGTCGACCTCGTAGAGAATCCTGCCGAGGGCCTCCAGCACGGTGACCTTGCATCCCAGGGCCGAGAATATGGCGGCGAATTCCTGCCCGATCATCCCTCCCCCGATGATCACGAGGCTTTCCGGAAGCCGTTGCAGCTCGAGGATTTCCCTCGTGCCGACTACCCCTTGCAACCCGGCTCCGTCGATGGGGGGAATCCACGGCCGGGAACCGGTTGCGAGGATTACCGCGTTCCCCTCAAGAATCTCCCCCGAATCGACGGCGACCACGCCCGGTTGCAGCAACCGCGCTGTGCCGGTCACCATTCTCACGCCCTTGGCAGAGAGGAGTTTCTCCAGGCTCGTGACGAGCTCATCCACAACCCCGTTCTTGCGCTCGATGAGACGGTTGAAGTCAAGCCTCGGAACTTCAGGCACGATACCGTGCGCAAAAGAGCGGCGAACCCAGTGGTACCCCTCTACATCGGACAGGAGCGTTTTCGTAGGGATGCACCCGCGGTTGAGACAAACGCCTCCGATGCGTTCTCGTTCCGCGAGCACGACACTCAGGCCGAGCTGCGCGGCGCAAAGCGCGGCCACGTATCCTCCGGGACCTCCACCGATTATGATAATGTCCGATCTGTCACCCATGGTAGATCTGCACCAGAAGTTCAGGCCTTTTCAGGTCAGCGCGGGACCGACCGTCTACTTCTTCTCGTTGCCTTTGCCTTCTTTTTTCTTCGGCGGTTTCGGCCCAGGTGCAGGTTTGGCGGGAGCGGGACCGGGGAGTTTCTTCGGGGGAGCTCGAAGACCCTGGAAAGGAGCGGAATCGAGTTCAGCGATCACCTTGTCGCTGATATCGGGGATTCCGGCAGAATAGAGGAGCAACTCCTCTCGAATCACAACCGAAATACCCTCTTTTTTTGCGATATTTGCAATGATTTTGGCGATTCTCTGACGCAACGCCCGCTGAACCGACTTACGGCCGAAGGAGAGCTTCACCCGGGCTTCCCTGCTCGCTTGATCGAAGGCCTCTCTCTTGAGTTTGAGTTCAACATCGAGCTTCTTCTGTTCGTCCTTCGGCAGATTGGCCTTCTCGACACTGGCCTTCTTTTGAGCGGCCTGGAGTTCTTCCGCCATTGCCCGGAGTCCCGCTCGTGACAGGTTCTCTTTGCGCTTGAGGTCTTCGAGCACCAACTGAATGGTCTTCGAGTCGTTGTTCAACCGATTCAGGCTCATCTTCGCTATCACAGTTTCGCCCGCGAAGGAGCAACCGATCCAGGCCGCCCACAGAATCAGGCAGGCCGGAATCGCGATGATTGTGGTCCCTATCGTACGCATTCTCATGTCAGGCTCCTTCCTCAACCAATCTTTACGCTTTCTTACGGGCGGTGACGCGCGAACTTCACCTGCACGGCAGAGAAACAACGTGCCCCTCCCGAATTTTCCTCGGAATCGTTGCCATTATTGATCAGGAGGGTCCGGAAGTCTATCGATTTGTCCGAAAACAAGGCAGCCGCGGCTAATCGGTGAGGGATGACGCGGTATGTCGGATTCCAGGAGGGGATTGCAGGAATTGACCAGGCGGATAAGGCCCGCGAAAAAGGGAAAACGATCGCGGTGCTAGTCGCCTTCGAGCTTGTCTTCGATTTTAGCCAGTCGTGCATCGATGGAATCAAGCTTGCCGAGTATGGTGGAAAAGAGTTCGCGTGCTGTTGGTTGACTCTTGCGCTCGGGCGCCTCAGTCTCCATCACGGGAGCCGCTTTCTCTACGGGTGCAGATTCCGGTTCGAATTCGAGGCTCGTCGGAACGAATTTCGGCTCCGAGGGACGTTCGACCACGGGTTCGACTGGAGGGGGCGCGGGAGCAATCTCTTCAGGCACCTCCACTTCCTCGGAAATGAGTTCGCCGACGATTTCCTCGGTGGCTCCATCCTGTATCTCCGCGGTGACCGTTTCACCAAGAACCTCTTCGACTTCTGCAGTGGGTTCGTCGATCGGTTCCACAACGGGTTCCTTGACCGGCACAGGTTCGGGCTGTGGAACGGGCTCCTTTGGAGGAAGCAGTTCCGTTTCCGGATCCGGCTTCAATTCAGCAACGGCCTGCAGCTTGGGGGGTTTTTTCTCTGGAACAGGTTCCGGTTTGGGAGCGGGTTTCACCTCGCTCGGGCGTTCCGGGACGGACACCCTGCTCGGTTTCTCTCCCAGAGGAACCTTCTCAGTCGAGGTCTCCGTTGCAATGGAGAGTCCCTTGAAGAAATCGTTAAATTCCTCTTTGGACATCTGCCCTCCCCGATAGAGGGGCAAGAGCATCCTGGCCAGTTCCTCGTCCGAGGTGCGGAATTTCTTGATGATCTCTTTCTTCACGGATCCTTCCCGAATGACCGAGAGAAGGTCATCCGCGGTGATTTGGTCAACGAGTTTGGCCATGGGAAACTCTCCGGCAAGAGGAGTGTAGTATGTTGAATTATATAGGATATCGGAGGAGATATCAATCGAAAATAGATCGGAAAATCGGGAACGTGACGTGAAAGAGAGTCGCCGAGATATGTGTGCTGCTCTTGGGCGCGAGTGAGGCTGAGATCGAAAGATCTTGCATTTAGCGAGGGTTTTGCCAGAATCCCCCAAGAACGCATGCGGCGTGGGGCGCACGCGACATGAATCAATAACGTTTGCTGGAGGAAGGAACCGCAATCATGGGCCGGAGCGAAGGGAAATATAGGGCAGTGGTATCGTCGGACTGGAGCGAATGTCTGTCTCCAAACGGTCCGTTTGATCCAATCACATTCACCTTTCCACAGTTGAAATCGGGTTTAGACATCATATTCCGCCAATACACAGGGAACGAGATCACCTTGACCGAGGCCACGAGCAGAATATCGGCTATGCTCCCGGCCGAGGTGACTATGGATCAGATGGACGCATACCTTGATGCGGGTTTCCGGACATACGCGCGAGTGCCCGACCTGATCGAATGGTGTCTCAGCCGGGACATTCTTTTTGTCCTCAACACGACCGGCACGCAGGGCTATTTCCAGCGGGCGATTGCCAAAGGTCTCTTGCCCGGCGTGCCCATGATTTGCGCCAATCCGATGATTCGATTCCCCGGGGGTTCCGATTCCCCGCGTTTCGAAAACACAGTCGTCGAGATATCGGACAAGGCCAAGTGCACGCAGGCGGTTCTTCGATCGGTCAATCTTCCGAGCGCAAAACTGGTTGTTGTCGGGGATAGTGGAGGGGACGGACCGCACTTTGAGTGGGCTGCCGGACAGGGGGCCTTCTTGGTCGCGAGCATGTGTAAGGATTCGCTGGCCCGCTATTGTCGGTCAAAAGGAATTGCGATCAGCGCGCGTTTCGGTCTCGTATACGGGCCCGGTGAAAAGCGAGATATCGATAGGGAGATGAGCGTGGACTTCATGGACTTGGCCGACCTGATAGCGCAGGCCCTGAAGCTTCAGAGCAAGTGAGACGCCCCGATGAGAGTAACGCTCACAATGGCGACTTTGCTGGTAACGATTCTCCTGCAAGCGACGGACGGAGTCGGCCAAAAGTTCCCCGTGGCTGAAGACTCGCTTGGGGAGTTCAACGCGGTCCGCTACGAAAACGTCTACACTCGGGTTCCCACGTCCGGCAAGCTTGTCGGTGTCAGGATCACGGAAAACGGGACGATTTACTACATCTGCCGCGAAGGACCAGGATACGTGATATATCACCTGGAGATCAGACCGGTTGAGAAACTCAAACCCAAAATGGAAGCGGAACTCGCCAACCTTCGCCGCGACTGGGAGCGGATTCTCCCCGATGAGTTGCTCTTCACCAAGAAGAGATACGAGGAGGAAGTCAAACGGAGGATACGACGATACAGTAATGCCGTCTGGATCAGGAATGAGGTCCTGACAGGAAGAGTGAAATCGGGGAAAAAGACAGGAAGCGCTAAGCGGTGAGCGGGCGACCTCGCCAGTCTCCGGACTCTATGCGAGGATATCCGAGGACGCGATCCGGGCTCATCACGTACGTTTGAGCGGGAGTTCCGTCCGACAGAACAATATCTATTCTGCAGTAGTACTCCGGATGCCCTTCCAGTCTGTCGAGCGTGGCGAGGGTCCGGGAATCGACTGCATAGACCTCGCCCACTACTGACGAGTTGCCACCAGGGGTCATGGCAGGGTAGGGACCGAGGTCCACCAATTCGAAACCCGGCCTGGTATGCGCGCAACCAAGATACTGGGCTTTGGCAAGGAGATGCGCATTGGACTCTCCACGTAACAGAGTTCCGTAGACGAAGACCAGGATTGGTTGAGGAGCGTCGGTTGACGTCATCAGGTCGGGATCCAATCGGTTTGACGGTGATTGCCGAGACTATATCAGGAATTCTCTCCGAAGTGCGCTCTCATCAAGTGCGTGCCCTACAAAGCCCGGGAAACGCATCAAAATGGGGGGAAACGGCTGGTAATCCCGAGTGGGGTACATCCCCGGGGGTCAGGATGGGAGATTTCCGGATTATGCTTCGCGTGGCGGTATCGTGTGCCCTTGTCTTATTTTGCCTCAGCGCGTCCGTGCTCTGCGCGGAAGACACCGTGAGATTCGCCGTCTTCAGCGACAGCAGGAGTGCAGGGCGGCCAACCGCCACGTGTGCTGAACTGAATTTCGGGGTGGGAAAGGTGCTCAGGCCGCTCGTACAGAGCGTACTGGATCTGCACAGAAAGAGGCCGATCCACGTGATACTCTTTGTGGGAGACATGATCCGGGGTGTCTTCGCCGACTGCGGCACGACGGTGGCTCGATCGAATCGGAGCGAGCTCCAGAACTGGCGCAGCATCATGAGACCGCTTACCGAGGCCGGCATGAAGATTCGCGTCACCGCAGGAAACCATGAGGTGACAGCGGCCGACCCCAGCGTTCCCGCGTTCAAGTGCAGCCCTCACGCGTGGCCGTACAGGCCGAGTCTCACGAATCTCAGGGTGTTCAAAGACGTTCTCGAAGATATGATGGGGACCGAGACGGTCCCCGGATCGGACCTGGGTTTCACCTACTCCTTCGACGAAGGGAATGTCCATTTTGTGGTCCTCGACGCGTACACCATGTACCGCCACAACGCGTTTTCCGATGAGATTCTCCGGTGGCTTGAGGAAGACCTCCAGAAGGCTGCCCGGTCGGGCAAGAGACTCTTCGTGGCATCTCACCCGCCGGCCTTTCCCGGGGGAGGCCATATGTGGGATTCTCTGCCTTTCTACGATCCTCTCTACAAATGCGACAATCGGTCGGGTATGGACAGGAGAAAGGAAAGGGATCGGTTCTGGGAGATACTGAAAAGACACCATGTGATCGCGTACTTCTGCGGACACGAACACAACATCCAGGTACAAAGGGTCCGAGGAGTATGGCACGTCGTATCCGGAGGCGTGACGCCCAGGCTCTATCCGCTCAATGGATCGGAAAAGGACCGCAGCCGCAATACCATCCTCTATGATGGGAAGTCTCAGAACCCGGAGGCGTCCGTGATCTGGCCGTGGAATGATGGCAGGAAGGCCTATTGGGGATGGTGCCTGGTCACTGTCAGGCCGGAGTCGATCGGAATGGAGGTCTTCGGTACTCCTGTGCATCCCCGGACAGCGAGGGACTTCGAGTCGCTGAAAAGGTTCGTCCTGTGGGAGCGAAATGAGAGCCCGAAAGAATGATCCCTAAGGCCGTGATAAAGTGGAAGAGCATCCCGGCCTCTGCTGTGGAAGCCGGCGGACGCTTCATTGTTTTTGAGGGAATCGACGGATCGGGCAAGTCGACACAGGCGAGGCTCCTGCGCGATCTGCTGACGGGTCTGGGATGGCCGGTACTCCTGACTGCCGAACCCTCCGACGGGCCCGTGGGAACGGTTCTTCGATCACTGAAAAGCAGACTTGTGCCAAGGGAGGAAGCTCAACTCTTCACCGAGGATCGAGCATATCACGTGGAGCATGTGATTCTCCCGGCCTTGAGTGCGGGCCGCATCGTAATTTGCGACCGATACGTCTATTCATCCATCGCGTACCAGGGTGCCCGGGGAATGGACCCCAAGCGCATCATTACGGCCAACGAGGCTTTCGCTGTTGCTCCGGACGTCATTTTCCTGCTTGAGGTCCCGGTGGAGCAGGCCTTTGAGCGGGTGGTCACAGACCGGGGAGAGGCTGTCACTCCTTTCGAAGCACGGGAGAACCTTGAACGCGTAAACAGCATCTACGGCAGGCTCAACGATCCACTCCTCGTCCGGATTGGCGCCGCTGGATCCGTAGAGCAGGTGCATGCGACGATCGTGGACGCGTTAGCGAAGCGCCCGGGCTTCCAAGGAATCGGACTCAGAGAGGGGCGCGGCGGGCTGAAGAGGTGATAAGTAACAAAAACCCCGCACAATCAACAGGCTGGGACATGAACAGGTAATTGGTATGATGAAAACGAGATAACCAATTGACAAAATTGTTCATATTTGATATTCTTAGCCGCGATTGATATTTCCGATATCCAGGGAGATACCATGCGGTCCATTCTTTGCTTTTTCTTCTTGATCCTCGGAAGTTCGCTCCTCTTCGTGGCGGCAACGCCTACGTTCGCCTCGGATTACAACTCCACCTTCATGCACAACTACCCACCGGGCTTCTACGGGATGTGGTACTACGCCGAGCGGTTCTACCACCCGCGAAAAGGCGACAAGCCGGTCGCGGAACCGTACAATTGGGACAAGTACATGTCCCGGGTCACCGGTCTGTACTTCCCATTCAACCCGACCCCCTTCGACTGGGAGTATGGGAGCAGAACAACATTCAACCTCCCGAACTACAACAGGAATATTTGGCCGTGATCGGTGAAACCCGTGGAGTGTGACCGTCTCCCTGGAATTCACTCCCACAATCCCCTTGCTGATCTATTCCTGAGGACCGATTCGAGTCTCGCCTTCACCACGTAAGTCTCGTGCGCGGGATCCTTCCTCACGTGAGAATCTTGTCAATCGCCTCGTATGTCCGCGAGGAGATAAATTGCCGGCCCACGTGAGAAGCAAGGTCACCGCGCCGCGCGAGCTTTTCCAGCGCGAGTCCGGTGGCAAGCTTATTGTGGGGCCAGATTTTCAGAGCGCTGGGAAAGAGCCCCTTGAGCGCTTCCACGATTCGTTTGGCTGCTTCCCTTCCTTTTTCTGTTCGGATTTCTATCTCCACCTCATAATGTTCCGCGTCTCGATCCTTGAGGTTGAAAAGCACCGTGTCCAGAGTCAGCTCCGCGTCAGGAGGCTCCTCTTGGCCGCTTCCCGAATATACTCTCCGAATGAGCCGGAACATGCGGCGCTCCTGAAGGAGCTCCAGACCTACTCCGTCCATAGTGTTTACGGGGGAGGAGGGATCAAAAGGTCCCGAATACTCAGGGAGCGGAACATTGTTCTCCCTGAGTTTCCGCAGCACCCGGGCGAGGATCTCTTTCCCCCAGTCCGCCTCGATCTCGATGCGCGTGACCGCACCCCATTCACTGGGCCGTTCACCACCCTTGAGGGCCAGCAGTCGCCTTGGGCCGATCTTTCTGACCCGCAACGCCCAGCCTTTGGATTGCAGGATCCGTTGGGGAGTATCAAAGTACGAATCCCGGATGGTCAACGATTCACCAGGAACAAGTCGGAGCTGCGCAATCGATTCCATTGCCGCCAGCTCGTGCAGTATGGAACGGGGGTCGGGAGAGCAGACCACCAGAGTCACTTCCTCTTCCAGCGGTGGATCAGGATTCGATTGCACGACACTAGCCTCGCGCCGGATTACCGCGTTGAGAGCGTGATGGTTTCCCGGACGTCAGAGCCTCGGTCTGCGTTACGGCTCCCTATTCTGTGCAGAGTGACCAACATCTCGTCTCCGGATCGGTGACGGTTTTCCCATACTCTGCTGAACGTTTCGGACAAACGCCATCCGGGGGACCAGGCTTCGATCTCCCGGCTCAAGATACTACGTTAGATTCAGATAGAGGATAATTTTCCCTGGTCCATCGCGCGCCATAGGGCTGTGAGCTGCCTTTTTGATCGTCTGGCGGCATGAGACCGGCCGCAACACATTCCCACGAGAAAATTGTGCTTCACCCGGGGGCCGAGGCGTTTCGAGCGGGGAACGGCCGAATAATCGGCTGTTCCTCCTTCGACCCAGCTCGGGTGCTTCCAGCGCTCGATCCTTCATTCGAGGCATCGATCGTGGGAACCTCGACTCGACACCTAAAGCTGATGGGAAGGTGACGGAGCTGCTCCGGACGATGCGCGAAGCGGGAATATGACGCATGGAGAGTTCTGCTGCTGAGGTGAGGCAGGTCCAAACAACCGGACCTGCTCATCCGAGCAGGTCCGGTTGTTTGGCTTCAATCACGGAGGGATCAGGCTACCCAGCCGGAATCAGACCGGGCTTCGGCCGCATGACAAGAGGAGATTCAGAAAACGATGCCCAAGGTGGCCGTGGGGCCGTGCCATATGATTTCGGTCTTGCTGTCCTCTCGGTGCCAGGTTGCCTGCCTGTAGCGATATCCGATCGCGCCATAGGGTCTCAAATTGGCAAGACTGCCCATGGGACCACACGGATCGATTTTCGGAAAAAGCTTGGCCTCCGCGTCCACATAAAAGCCCGACTGATCCTGAAGGAAGGTGTATGCGCCCTTGACCTTGACGAAAAAGTTGTCGGAAGCATATTCCCCGGTTCCACCCAGGCCCATCAGGAATTCGTTGATCACATCCTGGTCGCTTTGCTGTTCGTCCCTCATTTCGAACGTTTCAATGTACAGCTCGCCCAGCGCGTACCCGCCACCGCGGAAGTTGCAGCCGGTCAGGGCAAACCATTCGCCCTCCCAGCGGTGCAGTGACGTGAGTGACCTCGCGGCGACCTGGGTCCCTTGGGTAAACCTCGTATCCCCCACGATGACGTCTGCAGGAAGAGTTCCATACCCGAAGTCTTCTCTCGGGATAACGTAGCTGTATGTGAACGCCCATTTCGGCGGCACTCTCAAGGCTCCGTAGACCTCTGCGAGGAGGGTGTTCGATGAGAAATTCAGGTCCTCGGTGAAGTCGAGATCCGGTCCCAGATCATTTTTGATCTTCGCGATGTTTGTGGAATAGAAGGCTCTGGCTCCGCCTTCGAATCCGAACTTGGGCCCGCATGACAACCCAAAGGCCGGCGGACAAGGCGGCGGGCAAGCCGAGGGTCCGGTCATGACCGGCCCGGCTGGAAATTGCCAGCAAGATCCGATACTGAAAGACAGGAGCACGATGAGCGCTGAGGCTATAGACGCAACGACCAAAGATTTAACTATTTTCATTGGTAGCTTTCACCTCCTGGAGCGACCTTGCCCGTATATTACCACAGTTATTTCAAATAAGTCAACGAATTTTCCAGAAGTAAGATGAGAAAAATACCTTACCCCTCTATGTACCAATATAAAAGGAACGGAAAGACAAAAAACTATGCAAAAACAATAACTAACTACGATTAGCCATATCAACTAACAACGTAGCAGGGCCAATCACCGAGAGAGTATCCGTAATTTCAGCTCCGGCAGGAAGCTCGTCTCAGAAGATCTGCCAGCGCGCTCGGCGAGGCTCCGCGTGAAAAAGACCCAGGCTGATCTGTTTTCTTGAAGAGCGCTCCTTGGGCGCGACGAGGGCAAAGACGCGGTCTGTTCACCGACAGACTGGGGGTGGCAGAATTGAAATTTTCTATCGGGTGGTATATCATTACGGTGTTCGCAGACGTCTGACCGGAGGATTTGGGTGCGCTTCCCACCGGGTTCCCGGTACTGATCATCGAGGCGATCTGCATGGGGCCTTTACTCAACAGGCTTGAGGCCGCGGATGTAGGGGAGCCGGAAATTTAGCAATTGGGAAAGAACGATATCTATGCTGCGTGAACACATAAACGACATAATGGTTCGATGGAGCCCGAAGGAGAGGAGGAAAGGGGATTACGATCCCGGCATTTTCCTCGAAACTCCGGAACAGGCGAGAAGACTCATACGTCATCTGGAAGAGCAACTTGAGCTTGCTCGCCGCGAGAGGAACAAGGAATTGATCTACGAGCTTGGGGAGGTTCTGGCCAAAGTGGAGGCTATCTCGCACGAGTTTTTTCGATGGGAACGGAGTATCGCTCGCTCCCTCGCTGCCCATGAAACGCGTGAAATTAAGAAGATGCCCCTCGGCTTCTGAATCTGGGCTTCGGGATCAAGGGGCTGGTCGCTCTCGGCAATGCCTTGCCATTACGCCTGACATGAGACATCCTGAAAGAAAAGGGGACGCAGACGGACCGCGACCTTCTTTCAGCCTCGAGTGGCGTCCCCCGAGCAAGCCGATGAATGTATGTAGCTGGGTGGAGGTAGCGTGATGTGCCTGGAGGATATGAGCAAGCAAGAGCTCATCGACCGTATCAGAGAAATGAACGAGTATATGGAAAATGTCGTGGTTTTTTGGGGCGGTAGGAAAGAGTTTCAGGAGACCTTCAACGACGTGGCGCGCAACGAATCTGGAGAGTACACAGCGGAAGAGGCCCTGGACGCGTCTGTTCTTCTTGAGAACCAAGCAGCCTTCGAGGAATTCATCCGGTTGGTTCGCGACTCCTTTGAACGGGGAGGAATCAATTATGTTCTGAGCGAGAAGATCACTGCGCTCATGCAGGAGGCTGCGTCGCGCTACGCAGCGGAGAGATAGGGTTTCCCTCCGGCAGTCTTGTGCCTGCCCTGACCAGGGCACAATGAGTGGCTGCTTCACTCCTCGGAAAAGTCTTCCCTCAAGCAGAGCTTCGGGAAAAATTGGCTGGAAATTCCTCATAAAATAGTCTAAGATATTGTCCTCAATGAAGTTTTGAAACTCAGGATGGAAGCGGAACAGGTCGAAAGGAGATTGGCGAGGTGAACCGGATCGTACGGAGTTTGCATATTCACTTGATACTCATAGCCACCGTGGTGCTTGCTGCCGGCCAACTCACCGTAGCCGTGGCGAAAGATGTCGAATCGGGCTGCGATGCAAGCAGAGTTCGTTGGGAAGATACTGTCAAGGACCTCAAGAGCAGGATCAGTGAATACAAAGCGATCAAGGAGACTCCATTGAATCGTGTCACCGGTCATGCGCTTGTGTCCAAGGATGCGGACAAATCCATAGCGAGGCAGATTGAGGAGGCAATCCAGGAGAAGGAAGAACTTCTGAGCAAGAAGCGGCGTGAATGCTACAAGGCTCTCACCCAAGAGAACGAGGCCTTCTCCGTCTTTCGACAGTGCTACGGGGAGGCTGGAGGGAAGAACAGGAGAGCCGTCAAGAGGCTGGATTCCAAAAGGCTCAAACTCATCAAGCAGACACAAATAGACCTCGCGGAGGTCCGAGAGGTCGAAGGGAAAGAACGGCACTACCCGCAGTATGTCGATTACTGGAGGGGCCAGCCGCATATGTACAACGGTCGCATGAGCGATCCCTGGCAATACTACCGCCAGTTGTACCGCGGCTACTACCGGCGCTAACACAGAGCTGTCCTCCGGATCCTCGGACCGTTCCCCGCACGTGTCTGAAGACCCTGCCGCCGGGTGAAGATGGATTTGCCGACTTATTGCGGGACGCGCTACCTTCCGGCATTTCGCTTGCCCGGGTCCCCTCGAATATTCCTGTAACACCGAATGGGGGCTGAAGAAAGGGAGCCGTCCGACTGGATGCGGGATTTCCCGGATAGTTGGGGCCTCGCCCAAGGCAAGCCTCAAGGCGCGCCTGCCGGCTTGCCGGGTAGCACCTCCTGAGCACATGGTGAAAGTACTGCGAGTATTTCCGAAGCGATGTACCATCGAGCCCGGAGTATGCACGGTGGATTGCGCAGGGAGCGCGTTATGATCGTGAAGATTTTCGGGCTTCACTGTCCCTATACTTGCCAGGGAGTGGATACCATAGTGAGACCGATCCGGCCGGAACGAAAATCTGGCGCACGGGCCGATTCACCTTGACAGGGTTCGGGGGAAGTCCTATTATTAAAAGTTGGGCAAATTAGGGCCCATAGCTCAGTTGGTAGAGCCACCGGCTCATAACCGGTTGGTCCCTGGTTCGAGTCCAGGTGGGCCCACCAGAATCAGGCAGGGCTTTGAATGACAACGCGATTCTGTCTCCAGCACGACGTGGTTCTCATCACGGGGAGTTCGGCAAGGGCTCCCCGTGATCTGTTTAAGGGCGGGCCGACGACCTGGCCCAGCATGCTGGTGCCCGGCCGAGTGAGTATAGACGTTCCATGCGGAGAATGATGCGTGCACGGCGTTTCCCTTTCGCGGATTAGAGAAATCGCAGACGGCCTCTTTCCTTTTGACGTAGCGGAGAGCTGGGACAACTGCGGAATTCAGATCGGCGATCCTGACGCTCCCATAGAATCGGCGGCTTTCAGTTTGGACGCCACTCCACACACGGTGCAATTTGCGTCCGACCGGCGGTGCGAACTGCTCGTAACTCATCATCCACTCATTATGGAACCCGTTCGGAGTGTGCAGGCTGACGATTTCACCGGCCGAACGTTACTCGACGCGGCGAGGCTGGGAGTAGCCGTCCTGAGTATGCACACGAATCTGGACGCGTCTGCGGGCGGTCTCAATGACGACCTCGTATCGAGGCTTGGCCTCGTCGACGTGGTGACCCCCTTGCCTGCCCGGTGTGCCCGACTCGGGTATCTTGAGGCCCCCATGCGAGTCTCCGCGTTCGCGGAACGGGTCGCCCGCGCGCTGCAGATCGATCAGCTCCGCATTATCGCGGACGGAGACGCGGAAGTGCGAAAAATTTTCTGTGCCACAGGGAGCGGTATGGGGTATTTCCCGGACGCGTGCAGGCACGGCGCCGAGCTGATCCTCACGGGGGACGTCCGATACCACGCAGCGCGCCAGGCCCTGGAAATGGGGATACCGGTCATCGACGCGGGGCACTTTGGGCTCGAGAAGGGGGCCGGTAAGCTGCTGCTTGAGAGTTTCAGCAGAGAATTTCAAAGGCTGGGTATCGAGGTGGGCTGTATCCTCTGTGATACCGAACGAGAGCCCTTCGCAACCCCATCATAACCGTTCGAGGAGGACGATCCATTGAAAGAGCAAATTAAATATTTATTCAGGCTTCAGGAGATCGATGATCGAATTGATCGACACGAACAGAACCTCGCTCGTCTGCCGAAAGAAATCCAGGAAATCGCGCGCAGTCTCGTGACCACTCGGCGGGAAATCGGCCAGGCGAAGGAGAGAATTGCAGAACTGGAAAAAGAGATGCGCGCCAAGGAACGGGACCTCAATACCGAGCAAGAGAAGATCAAACTCTCCGAAAGACGTCTGCTGAACATAAAGAACCAGAAGGAATACAATGCCCTCTCTCGGCAAGTGAAGCTGGGAAAACGGGTGGTCGGCGAAATCGAAGAAGCCGTCCTGGAATTCATGGGTGAGTCGGAGAACCTGAAAAAGACTCTTGAGAGGAAAGAGAGAGATTACGCGGGATTCGAAAAGGGCCTCGAAGAGAAAAAGGCGGAAGAGCAGCGAATCGCCGAAGAGGCAAAAACGGATCTTGCCTCACTGAATGAGGAGAAAAAACGGATCTCGCAAGCAGTGGAACGAGAGTATCTCAAACGCTATGAGACGGTTAAGAAGGCTCTCGGCTCAGCCCTGGCCGAGTTGGAGAACGGCTCCTGCGGCGCGTGCCACATGGCTATCCCTCCTCAGCTTGGTATCCGAGTGCTGAAACAAGAGGAACTCATTCTCTGTCCCTCCTGCCACCGCATTCTTTTTGTCAGGCCGGAGAATGTGCCGGAGTACAATAAGATCGAAGCCTGAAAACAACCCCAAGAGTTCTTCATCGGCGCCTCTCCCGTTACGCGACCCAGCAAGGTGGTCGCTCCGCTTCCCCTTTCATCTCCGGACAAATCATTGGGCAAGGGCTTCGCACGCTAAACGTCCCGATCGCATATTGGTGTAGAGATGATCGGTCGAGCCCTTGAGGTGAATGTCAGATATTTTTTTTCGGCCGATGCTGTAACTCCCTGCAACAGCTCTTCCTTCAAGCGTGCTCCGAGGTGGAGAAAATCTTCCCCAGGGAGACGACCACAGGAATTGCTCCCCCGAGAAGGAAATGGTAACAGAAATGTTTCCGGGCATCGCACATCGTCGTGGAACGCGTCGATCGTCGAGGCAAAGATCAGCGGTACCCGATTCCTCCCATCAAGGGAGGTGAGTGAAAAACCTTTTCCCCCAACGGGGAATTTGATGAAGGACTCGCCATGTTGTATCCCAAAGACCTCCTTACAGGAACCTCACCGGAAGACATTCGACGTATCGGGCTCATAGAGCATTCCGATCCTCACGCTATTCTCGGGGCGCACGCCGCAGAGCTAAGAGGCACCAAGGGAATCGTTATTCGCACCTTTCATCCGGACGCAGTCAGGGCTGAAGCTCTCCTGAAAGATCAGGTGGTCCCTATGGAGATGCAGGGTGTAGCAGGGCTGTTCTGCTGTTTTCTTCCAGGCCTCAGCCTACCGCTCAGATATCGGCTCAGATTTCACTTCAAGGATTCCTCCACCTGGGAAAGTGACGCGCCCTATCGATTCATGCCGACCGTGGGAGAGCAGGATCTGTACTTCGCGGGCGAAGGGAAACACTATCATCTGTACGAAAAGGTCGGCGCTCATCCCCGGGAGATCGACGGTGTACGGGGCGTCTCTTTCGCTGTTTGGGCACCCAGTGCACGGAGAGTGAGCGTCCTGGGAGATTTCAACAACTGGGACGGCAGACTGTTCCCCATGCGCGCCATGGGATCATCAGGTATCTGGGAACTTTTCATACCAGGCTTGGAACCGGGACCACTGTACAAGTACGAAATCAAGACCGCTTCCGGAGAACTGCGCATAAAGACAGATCCCTTCGCCTTTGCCATGGAACTGAGACCAGGTACCGCGTCGAGGGTATGGGACCTGGAAAGATTCCAATGGGGAGACGATAAGTGGCTCACGCGGCGTAAACAGACAGACCCGTTCAGCATGCCGTTGAACATCTACGAGGTTCATCTGGGTTCCTGGCTGAGAATCCCCGAGGAAGACAATCGCTGGGCAACGTATACTGAGATCGCCCCGAGACTCGTAGAACATGTGAAGAAGTACGGATTCACTTACGTGGAGCTGCTGCCGGTCATGGAGCATCCTTTCGATGCGTCATGGGGGTACCAGATTACCGGCTATTTCGCGCCGACGAGCCGCTTCGGAACACCGGATGATTTCATGGCTTTTGTCGATACGCTCCACCGCAACGGGATCGGAGTAATCCTCGACTGGGTTCCCGCGCATTTTCCCCGGGATGATTTTGCGCTTCGGCTCTTCGACGGGAGCGCCCTGTACGAGCACAGGGATCCGCGACAGGGGGAACACAAAGACTGGGGAACCCTTATATTCAACTACGGAAGAAACGAAGTCAGGAACTTCCTGGTAAGCAACGCGCTCTTCTGGCTCGATAAGTATCACGTGGACGGACTGCGGGTCGACGCGGTGGCTTCCCTGATCTACCTTGATTACAGCCGAGACGAAGGGGACTGGGTGCCGAACAAGTACGGAGGACGGGAGAATCTCGAAGCTATTGAATTCGTGAAGGAACTCAATACAGTAGTCCATGATCGGTTCCCCGGAACCCTGATGATCGCGGAAGAGTCGACTGCGTGGGGCGGCGTCACGACTCCCGTATACTTGGGCGGACTGGGGTTCGGGTTCAAGTGGGACATGGGGTGGATGCACGACACGCTCAAGTACTTTTCAAAGGAGCCGATCCACAGGAGCTACCACCACAACGACCTGACTTTCTCCATGATGTACGCGTACAGCGAGAACTTTATTTTGCCGCTTTCTCACGACGAAGTCGTATACGGCAAGGGCTCACTTCTGCGGAAGATGCCGGGGGATGACTGGCAGAAATTCGCAAATCTGAGGTTGCTCTTCGCCTACATGTACACGCATCCCGGCAAGAAGCTACTCATGGGAGGCTCCGAATTCGGCCCCTGGGATGAATGGAATCACGAATCCTCGTTGCCGCGGCACCTCTTGAAGTACCCGGTTCATGAACAAGTATCGAGATTCATGATAGATTTGGGCAGGCTCTACAATTCCGACAGCGCTCTCTGGCAGTGGGATCACCGGCCGGAGGGTTTCCGATGGATTGACTGTAACGACTATTCCGCGAGTGTGCTCGCCTATCTACGTTGGGGGCCGGAGGGATTCTTGGTCTGTGTGCTTAATTTCACCCCGGTGGTCCGGCACGGATACATCGTGGGCGTCCCGGAACCGGGGGAATACGGAGAAGTCGTCAACTCGGACTCGCGTTTCTACGGCGGAAGCGACGTCGGAAACGGGGGACGGATTCCGACGAATAATCTGCCACAGCACGGTTTTGATCAATCTCTCAATCTCGTGCTCCCCCCACTCGGCGCGTTGATTCTCCGAAAGGTGTGAACCTTTAGCTTCTCATACCGCGGAAAGAGCTTTCTCGTACACCTTGAGATCTTTTTCCGAGAAGAGCACGAACACGACCCGAGTGATGTCAGGAAATCGCTCAAGCTGGGCAAGGGAAGTCTTGAGCGCGATTTTCGAGGCGTCTGCTACGGGGTATCCGTACGCACCGGTGCTTATCGACGGAAATGCCAGGGACCGCACGCCGTTCTCATGGGCCACCTCGAAACATCGCCGGTAGCAGCTTTCCAGGAGCGACGGTTCACCCGAGGTCCCTCCTCTATAGACCGGCCCAACCGTATGGATCACGTGACGAGCCTTGAGGTTGTATCCCCCGGTAATCTTGGCGTCCCCGGTCTCGCAGCCTCCCAGGGTTTTGCACTCGGCCTTTAGTGCCGGTCCCGCGGCTCTGTGGATGGCTCCGTCAACTCCACCTCCCCCGAGCAAGCTTCTGTTCGCGGCGTTGACGATGGCATCCACGTCCATTTTGGTAATATCCCCTTGGGCCAACTCCATTTTGCTCTTCATTTCGCTGCCCTCCGCGCTGGGACGCTCCTGCGCGGGTTTTCTCCGTCGTTCCGTCCCCCTTCTGCAGAAGTGCCCGTGCATTTCCACCCAATAATACACAACCTCTGCGTTGGGGCAAGCTGCCCGTGGCTGCTTGCCGGGCCATGGTCATTTCGTTGCAGTTTGCTCCGTTAGAGCCCACGAGAGACGTTGTCCGGATTAAGGTATGGTCTCAGCTACTTAACGGCACCTAGCGACCGCGCGGAGACTTTATTATGTTGCATAAAATCCCCCGGTTGCATAAAATTGTTGCCATATCAAGAGGAAAGGGGCACAAGGGGTCTGACAGAGCCTACGGCCGGTCGGATATCCCACCGGCACAACTTACGGAAAAGGAGAAGTTAAGACGGTGAGCCCCGATGGATCCGATCGGAGTTCATGGGGATAGGAAATGGGAAAGAAGGAAGCATTCTTGTGGGCGGTCCAGACCGGTTGCCTGGTCAGGGCGTTGAGAGAGAATTGGGACATCGGGCATCCGGTGAGAATCATGGCCTCTGCTACCTCCATTCCGGAAGACGCGATACCGGACGATGTGGATGAGGCTGCCTATTCATTCCTGCAATGGCAGTTTAAGTACGGCTCCGTGGACGAAGGGATCAAGCCGCCGAAATGGCTGGAGGACCTGGTATCCGGCAGCGTAGAAGAAACAGGATACTGGAAATTCTGAGGGCGCGTAAGAACTATGCAAAATGGGGTCTCCTCACCTCCCACCCAATCCCGAGATAGGGAATCCCGAGTTTCAGGACGACACACTCCCGGTCATCTATAACCGCCGACGGTGAGCTTCACCACCTAGGAACGTTGAACACTGTGTCTTAACCCCACGCATCGACTGGCACCGGGTAGCAAAGACTACCTCCCCCTCTTCATATGTACATTGGTCTGAATTCGCATGATCTATCGGGCCTGGCGCGCCTGCGTCCCACCGGCCTGCAGAAGACCGTGGGCCTGGAGGTACTGATAGATCATGCGTGCAGTGACCCTATTCCCTTCGGCCGTAGCGTGCTCGCGGTACCAGGCGTGTAGTTGCTGCGCCGTAGGGTGTGCGCGGGCCATGGCTTCGATCAGGTCCAGGTAACGGTATTGTTTGGTTTTGAGATAGCGGACAAGATTCTCGACACGGCTCACGGAATGTTTCATGCGTTCTGAAACCAGTTCACGATGAGGTACGACAATGATAATCGGTGTTGCTGCGCGCGACGTCGCGGTTCTAACGAAGAGATCGACAATGTGGCACATGATCGCAAGAGCCTCGGGCTCTTCAAAGAGATTGTTGGGGTAGTTAGGCCGTCTCCCGGTAGCAGATGAAAGGCCCGCGTTGAAGATCATATAATCCAACAGCGTCTTGCGCCATCGCCAAAGCGAGAGAAGATAGGGAAATCCCAACTTCGGCCGGTTGAGATCCTGCTGATACCAGTAATCGACCGCGCCGAGTTTTTCTACAAATGCAGGATCGGATAACCTGGCAATATCGGCCCGTCGGTGGAGCGGATTGGGGAGCAACTGAAAACCGCCCCCCTTATTGCGGATGTAGCGCGGCTTGGTGAGGGCGATCCTGTCCGGCGGAGCGTAGAACGTTCGGAATACGTTGACTACCCGATTGATGTCATCGGGCAGAATGCAGAGCATCACAATCCCCGGGGAGACGTGGGCCTCGTTCGCCTCATACTTGAGATAGGCCTGATCCGTCCCGTATCCGGCAACCCCGAAATTGAGGACGTTGGCTTTCACCATTTCGCCCAGGTACGTCTGCCAGCTCTCGCAGTCAGGGACGTCGCTGCAGTAGGTGAAGGAATCGCCGTACGTGGCAATGAGGTTTCTTGTAAATGAGGTGCAGACTCGACGCTCACCACCGGGACCATGGTGGTACGAGACCCCTGCCGCGTCAGTGTACTCCGTCTGCGGTGGATAATCCCACCCGAGCAAAGCATGAAACATGCGACGCGTACCCGCGTCTACGGCTCGTTCGCCTGGGCTCACGCCGGAGAGAGACGCGACCCCCTGTTTCCGCGCTTTCTTGAATGCCGCGATATAGTCTTGCGGTGATCTAAACGCGGTTCGCCTGCTGATTCTCGAGGGAATAAGCTTCTTGCACGCGACGAACGCGAGCAGCTCAAGCGTTCCTACTACGATGAGCAGTGCTATCAACGTAAAGATGACCTTCTTCGATCGGGAAAGCTCAGGCTCCATATCCTTTTCCCCTATGGGGTGTGGGTCCGGTAGCCCCCTGCCTTCGAGGGATATCGGAGGCAGCAGGAGTATTCTGTCGGTCATTCTATCTTCGGCCTGCCGCGTGTTCAATCGCGCTGAGCGTCTTCTTCGTGTGCATCCCTGCTGCGAGCCTCTCATGCGAGTGTTCTGGAGTCAGGCGTCCATATCTTCACTGGCCGGGAACAATTCGATCTGATACGATTCGGACTTCGCGGAGTTGATCCCTCCAGAGATCGTCCGAGAAAGGAGCCGGCAGGATCCGACCAATGGCAGACTACCATACGCACGTGAGCCATATACCCGATCAGAACGATCAGATGCTCGGCATGCTGATCAGGTGGGCGGAGATAAACTCCGGTACCCGGAACCTTGCCGGTCTCGGCCGCATGAGAGCCGAGTTGGAAAAGGAGTTCGGCCGGCTCGGCGGGGAGATGAGAATCATTGACTACCCCCCACAGAGACGGGTGGACGTCGAAGGAAAACTCGTGGAAATACCTCTCGGAAAAGCGCTATCCGTCACCAAGCGCACGCAGGCACGGATCAGGGTATTCCTCAGCATCCACATGGACACGGTCTACCCGGAAGAGCATCCCTTTCAGACCTGCACGAGACTGGACGAAAAGAGGCTCCGGGGGCCGGGAGTAACCGACGCCAAAGGCGGGATACTCGTGATGCTCAAGGCCCTGGAGGCGCTCGAACAGAGTCCCTGGGCAGAAGAACTGGGGTGGGAAGTGCTCATCACCCCGGACGAGGAGATCGGGTCACCCGGTACCGCTCCTCTGCTCGTGGATGCTGGGAGACGTAACCATGTGGGCCTCGTCTTCGAACCGGCTTTCCCCGACGGTAACCTCGTGGGAGATCGCAAAGGATCAGGCAATTTCACGGCAGTGGTCCGAGGGAGGGCTGCCCACGCGGGACGGGACCCCGCCGCGGGCCGCAACGCGATCAACGCGCTTGCTCGATTCATCGTGGAGCTGAACGACCTTCATTCCGAAGATCCTGGAATACTGGTCAACGTCGGGCACGTCAAAGGCGGGGGACCGGTGAATGTCGTGCCCGAGCTGGCCGCGTGCCGATTCAACGTTCGGGTGGCCGGCAGAGAAGAGCAGAAGATCGTGGAAACAAACCTCCACGCCTTGGTGGGCGGATTCCAGGAACTGGACGGCCTTTCATTGGAACTCGACGGCGATTTTGCCCGTCCGCCTAAGCCGATCGACGAGAAGACGCACAGGCTCTTCGAACTGGTGGCGGACTGCGGCCGGGACCTGGGACTCTCTCTCGATTGGCGACCGAGCGGCGGCGCGTGTGACGGGAACAATCTCGCTGCCGCGGGGTTGCCCACCATTGACAGCCTCGGGGTCCGAGGGGACAACCTGCACAGCGACGAAGAGCTCCTCTTCATCGACAGCCTCGCCGAGCGCACGCAATTAACCGCGCTCGTACTCATGAAATTAGCGGGTGGCGAAAGTCCGTTCGGATAGTGAGAAGCGGGGAGACGGAGGTGTGCGGGGGCGAGGGAGAATTCTACTCCTAAGGATGCTCACTGATCCAAATCATGCCGTGCTTTCCTCTGGGGGGAAGACCTGGGATATTGCCTGAGACAATTGATCGAGCGTGTAGGGCTTTTGAATAAAGCCGAGGATACCCTCTTCCATGGTCGCCTGGACCGCGCCGTTTCTGCTGAATCCTGTAGAGAGGATGGCTTTGAGGTCTGAATTGATCTCTTTCATCGCTCGGAAAGCCTCTCGCCCGCTCAGTTCCGGCATGACCATGTCGAGGATCACCACATCAATTTCCTGATGCCGTTGGCGGTAGACCCGAACGCCTTCGAGTCCGTCACTTGCCACGACAGTTTGAAAACCGAGTTCGCTGAGCATGTCCACGAGCAACTCCCTCACCACCTCTTCGTCGTCGACAATCAGCACGGTGCCGGTGCTGGAGGAGAAACGGGTCGTGTCTTGCTCCGATTTGATTTGGGCGGCCGATGTCTTGAGCGGCAGCAGAACAATGAACGTGGAACCGACCCCCCGTTCGGAATAGACCCGAATGTGTCCGCCGTGACTCTTGACCGTGCCGTATACCATGGAGAGCCCCAGGCCTGTTCCCTTACCCTCTTCCTTGGTCGTGAAAAAGGGCTCGAAGAGTCGGAGCTTTACTTCCTCTTCCATTCCTTCGCCGTTGTCCTCCACGGTCAGTTGGAGGTACGGCCCGGGCGTCAGTCCGCCATGGCGTCGACAGAAGTTCGCGTCTGCGTCGATCTGCTCGGTTGAGATAAGAAGGGTGCCGCCATGCGGCATGGCGTCGTTCGCGTTGATTCCCAGGTTCATCAGGAGTTGCTGGATCTGGCCGGGATCTCCTTCGATGACACTTGTCGCAGCGGACTTGCGAGTGAGAACGGTTATTTTCCGATCGAGAGTTCGTCTGAAGATATGAACGACATCCTCAATGATTTCGTGGACATTCACCTCTTCGAGGACTTGCCGTCCCTTGCGGGCAAATCCGAGGAGCTGTCCCGCGAGCGCGGCTCCTCGTTCCGCGCTCTTTTCAATCATATCCGCATATCGGCCGGTGGGAGAATCGGGAGCGACCTGCTTTTTCAAAAGGGACGCATATCCGAGCACGCCGCTCAGGATATTGTTGAAATCGTGGGCGATGCCTCCGGCGAGCGTGCCGATGGCCTCCATTTTCTGGGACTGAAGGAGTTTTGCTTCCAGTTTTTTAAGTTCGCTGATGTCGGTGTAGATACCGATGGCACCCTGTCTCTTGCCCCGGGCATCGAAGTACGGGGTTCCGCTAACGACCATCTCATGCCGATTTGACTCACGATCGGTGATCGTAACGTAGTACGTGGAACTCCCGCCCTTTTCTCTAATTTCCAGGTTTTCCCTCAGTATTTGGGCGTTCTCTTCGTCGAAGTACGAGAAGATAGATTTTCCCTCAGGATTGGAATCCACAAGGATTTCCTTCATTCTCGGGTTGGCAAACTGTATGTAGGCCTCAGTGTCTACCGCGACAATGCCGTCATGGGCTCGTTCCACAAGGATCTGGAATTTCTGTTCGGACTCTGTGAGCGCCTTTTCCGCGACGATGCGTCGGCTGACGTCACGAGCCACACCGACGATATGGTCTGCATGTTTGTCACCCTTGACACGCTTTGTTCGATATTCGAGGTAGTGGATCGATCCGTTCTTCCCCAGGTACATAGAGAGGCCTTCGGCGAATCCTTCTTCTCTGATCCGCTTCATGCTTCCGGGTATGTGCTTGTGGACCGATTCGGGGATGATTGTAGCGATGGGAAGTCCGGTAATCTCCTCCGGCTCGTACCCGAGTGACCGCGCGCCGGCCTGGTTGATGCTCAGGATGGTGCCGTCCAGGTCGAGAACGAAGACGATGTCGGTCAGATTGTCCACAAGATTCTGTATCTTGCGGTCAGCGGGCCTCAGTTCCTCCCATGCGGAGATCAAGCCGGCAACATTCTCGAACGCGATCAGTTTCCTGTCGCGGTCAATCGGCGACATCCTGAAGAGAACCGTGTGCGACGACCCATCCTTTTCCTGGACAAAGAGGTACATTTTGTGAGCGTCGCTAACCTCGGGCTCGTCGAATTGCACAGCATCCCGGAGCCTCTGACGACTTTTCTCATCCGGCACAGCGACCTGGAGCCAACTCTCAAAGGAGGGAATCTCCTGCGACGCGTATCCGAACATGGCCACGAAGGCCGGATTCACAAAGCTCAGCGCCCCATCGCGCTCAATGAGTCCTATTGCCGACGGGGTATTCTCGGCCAGGAGACGGAACCGCTGCTCGCTCGCGACGAGATCGTCCTTGATCCTGCGGATGGGAGTTGTGTCGTGGACGATCACGATACCCTTGTCAGGAGCCGATTTGTCCTCAGACAGGGGGTAGGCCACGAGATTCAACTCGGACGACTTGCCCCACTTGGAGGTGTATTCGGTTCTGAGCTGCTGCGGTTGGCCCGTTTCCAAGGTTTTGACGAGCATGGAGGACACGCCCGCCTTCCTGAGATTTTCGAAGGTGAACAGATTGACTTTTCTCGTGGCCTCGAGAGAAGGAGACCCGAGAAGGTTCAAAAGGAACTGGTTGGCTTCGAGGACGTACCCGTCCCTGGAGTACGTGAAAATCCCCAGGGGGGCGGAATCATACAGAATCCTGTATCGAGCGTCAGCTTCGTCGAAATTCGCATCGCGCCCGGCCGGGGAACCGGATTTGACACCGTTCATTATTTCCTCTGATTCCTCACCCTCACCCCCTTTTTCGTGGTAATGGTGCCCACGAAGCAATCACTCGAATTTGGTTTCAGTACGGAATGACCTTGGATGCGATACAAAAACAAATCGATACCTTTCTCTAGGAAGTCACAACCCTCGGGTAAGCTTTCTCTGCTCAGGGCCGCCCGAATCCGGGGGACCAGACCTTGGGAAGGGGTGACAAACGAGATTCCGTGCGGGGGGGGATCGACAAGGCATTTGGCGACCCCGAGATCGACTGAGGCCACGTGAGCTTTGGCCGCCAATCCGCTCCCCCTTGCTTTATCGAGACTGCCCAAAATACCATGGATACCCGAAGCAATAAAGGAAAAGATGGCGGTCGCGTTGGTCGGGGAGGATGTGGAATTGACAATCCGACACAGTCAGCAAGACTTTCCGAATCGTTTTGAAGGTTGATCCGGAGAAGAGCCCGTGTCATCATCGAACCGAGGGGGCCGATCGCGTCATATCGGCTCCGATGGACCGGAAGGCACGATCCCATGTCCCGCGGGAGATGAGGGTGCCTGCAACCTGGAGAGTCCGTGGGGCCTGGAGGAATCCCCTGTCGCTCCGAACCGTTCATGCGATCAACAGGCGAGCGCAGCCACGGAATGTCGCGCAAGAGGTTGAGTTGACTCCCAAGATCCCAGCCCTGAACGCCCGGAGACAGACGGAATCAATCGGACCGGGAATCCTCTTTTCGGTTCGGGCCATCTTGGCGATACCGCTGGTTCTGGCGGTCATGGCGTCAGCGAGTGCGCCGGCTCGGCCTCAGGATGGGAAACTGGGCGGCCCAGGATCAGAGAGCAGGAGCGCGTCTTTGACGCGTGCTCGAGATCTCGCGTTTCAGCATCAACGGCGATCATATCCGGAAGACGCCACACACCTTTTTTCCACGATCATTGAGATGATTGACAGCCACTATGCCGGCAATTTTGCGGAGAAGCGCGAATTCGACAGGACGCTCGAGGAGTTGGCCTTGATGACGCTTCCCCAGTGCATGGAAGGAGTGAGGCCCCTGGCCGGTTGTGACGATGAGCCCGCGCGATGCTTCCTGGACGCGATCCATTCCGTTTCCACGTGCAGCAACCGAAAGATGAAACAAGTCCTCATCCGCGCGATGAAGATCCTGTTGAGAAACCTGGACCCGAACTCGGCCCTGATGGATGCTAATATGGTCAAGGAACTCAAGATCAGTACTTCGGGCAGGTTCGGCGGAATTGGCATGGTGGTCGGCGCGAAGCACGGTGACTATGTCGTTATCTCGGCATTGGACGGCTCGCCTGCGTTCAGGGCCGGCATCAAGACGGGGGACAAGGTTCTGGCAATCGACGGTGAACCGATTCATGGTTTGCCACTGCTGGAAGTTCTTAGTAAAGTAAGAGGACCGTCCGGCTCCAGGATCCGTTTGACCATAGAATCCAGGGACAAGGGCGTGACGCGACAGGTGACCCTGAGGCGTCGGGTCATTCGCATTCCGCCGGTACGGTATGAGAAACTCGGCGGAAACGTGGGCTACCTGAGGATCATCAATTTCCAGACCGGTACCGCCAAGGCCGTAAGGAGAGCCCTCCGCAGGCTGTTCAGAGACACTCCCGGTGGGCTGAAGGGCCTGATACTTGACTTGCGTTCCAATCCAGGGGGCCTTTTCGATGAGGCGATCAAGGTGGCTGATCTCCTCCTCTCCTCTAAAACGATTACCGTGGTGAAGGGCAGGCTGCAGAGGATCAATAGAGAGTTCAGGGCAAAACGTAACCGCACCTTTCCTCAGGTACCTACGGTCGTGCTAATCAACAGGGGGACGGCTAGCGGATCGGAAATCCTTACTGCGGCATTGCGGCAGAGACCGGACGTGGTCGTCATGGGAGAGCACAGCTTTGGGAAAGCATCGGTCCAGGGGGTCTTCCTCCTGGGAGAAGGAAGAGCCTTGAGGCTGACGACGGCCCATTACTATACTCCAGAGGGTGTGGATATAGACGGCAAGGGAATCAAGCCGGATATCGAAGTGCAAGACTCTGACGAGGGAAGCGGTCGGGTCAAACCTCGCGGCCTCGGAGATTCGGACGTGAGACACGACCGTGTTGTCGCAAAAGCGTTGAAGTATATCGTGACCGGGCGATCGCCCGTCAAGTCGCCTTTTCCCACATTATTCTGATGGATGGAGCTGTGAAAACGGACCTGATGAACTGGCGGTGTCTCTGTGGTACCAGCCTGAAAGCCTCCGTCGAAGACGTTTCCTGCGGGACTGCTAAGTGTCCTGTCTGCGGTGCCGGCATATCCTTGGACCAACAAGAGGCCGAAGGAGTTACCGACTCGGATGAAACCCAGATGGTCTCCCTGCAGGACATGGCCCAAATGGCCCAGGACGGTGTAAAGCTGGATGTGTCCGGCGAGTGGGACACTTCCACTTCTCCACTCGATCCCACGCAGAAGACGGAGGACTAGCGCGCGTCTGGCGACTTCTGAAAACCGTCGCAGCAAAGAACATTTCCGCCAAGCGTTTTCGGGCAGTGTCTCAAAAGGATCTGATCCTGAAGGTAGACGTCGCTCGCGAGGACTGAATCCGCGATAAACACCACGACACCTCCAGGCTCTCGTAAGACTGAGCTTCCCGGACGTAATCCTCTGTTGATTCCGGTATCCTGCGGTCTCGACACGTTTTTCCCCTTGACGAACTGGACGCCTTTGTGGCAGTTTTCCGACTTCTGGGGAGTTCTATCGCCGGATTCGGATAACGGGAAGATGTCCCGTCAGGGCACCCCTTGAAAAGACTTCCGATTGTAGCCGATTGGAAATTCTTGTGAGGTTGCGCCTGCGAAAAGTAATCTTGAGGGTTGCTTTTATTTCGATTTTTGTGTATATTTTAGTGGTCGTGGGGACGGGAACTGAGCTCTTTTTACCCCCGCCAGTGGTTGAGGAGGTCGAATGCGAATGAGGTTGCCTGCCGGTCACGTGAGACGGCTGTTCCTTGGGTTTACATGTTCCGTTATGTTCCTTCTGGTGTTTGCGGTTTTGGTTGCCCACAATACGGAGGCTGAGTCCTCGAGTAATGGCAGGTCGGTAGAGAAAGATCGTTCACTCACCATCGCTATTCCCACAGCAAAACCCGAAGAGACAATCGCTTTTTACCGGAAGCTTGGATTCACATCGATTCCGGGTCTCACCGGCCCGTTGGACGTGGTCCGCATGGAGCGAAAGGGAACTCCCTACAAACTGGAAATCTGCCACAACCGCTTTTCTGAGGCAGGCCCCGTGGTAGGCGGCGTGTCCGGCATGAGCTTCGCGGTAAAGAATCTGCGGTCCGAGCTCGAGCAATATCATGCCAAGGGTCTCAAGCTCTCGGCAATCAGTGCCACGAAAGAGGGCACCACGTGCGCGTCTCTGAAGGATCCCAACGGAATCACGATCAAGCTCATCGAACGTTAAGGAAGTCAATATACTGATATAGAAGGCGGGCTAAGCCCGCCTTTTTCGGTTTCGCACAGACTGAAATGCGTCCCAAGACGTGGGATTCTCGATCACGTCAGCGCGGTCCCAGAGGTAGAGGGATAAGGTGAAGGGGGACATCAAACAGCGATAGCATGTCACGTGTTTAATGGGCCGTTGATATCAGTCGGGAGTTTCGACTATCCCCGCGTACACTCGGTACAGGCTCTTCCTTGAGAGCCCGTGGTCAATATGGTCCCAGGGGAAGATCTCGTCAGCCGGACGTTCGCGAAGGGCATAGAAATGGGGATCGACGCGCGCTTTTCTCATGACGCCGGACCAGCGGCCGAGCTGTTGGGCAACCCGGGAGACGACGGGAGCGATCCGACGGTCGCCTCGCGAGAGCACGGCCTGGTACAATGCCTCTCTCGGCGATTCGGTCCGGAGCACCACGTTGGGCAGCTTCTTCAATCCTTGCCGGAGTATTGCCGCGCGACGGTCAAGGACTTTGGAGGATGCCATCGGGGCCCACTGAAAAGGCGTCCAGGGCTTCGGAACGAAGGGATTGACCTGTACACCGATCCTGCCGATGCGTTTCAACGGCCGGGATGCCTCGAGAAAGATCGCGCGGCACTGACGAATGAATTCCACGGTCTCCTGCACGTCCTCATCGGTCTCCGTGGGGAGTCCGATCATGAAGTAGAATCTGATGTTGGGGATGCCCCCGCGCACGAGCCTCTCGACCAGTTCGAAAAACCTTTCCGCCGGAATATCTTTGCCGATTACCTTCTTGAGCCGATCCGACGCGACTTCGGGCGCGAGAGTCGCCGTTTTCTGGCCGGTCGCTGCGAGCAATCGGACGACGCGCTCGGTCAATCCTTCCGGCCTGATGGAAGAGAGCGAAAACCGCCCGCCCCGTTCAACAATGAATGAGAGAATCTCCTCCAGCTCCGGGTGACGCGCGAGATCCGAGCCCACGAGCCCGACGGGCCGTCCCTCTTTCAACGCTCGCTCGATCTCGCTGCGCATTCGGCGGAAGTCGATATACCGCGGCGGTCGATGTATCCACCCGGCCGCGCAGAATCGACATCCCCTTCCGCATCCACGATTCGCCTCTATGAGGAGACTCTCGCCGAATTCCGCTTCCGGAGAAAAGAGCACGGACACAGGAACCGGTGTATCATCGATCAGCCGCTTAGACGCGACTACCGTTCGGGGGAATCCTGATTCCGGCCGGATTGCCCTCAGACGGCCCACCTCGTCGAAATCGCAATGATAGGCGGATGGAATATAGACCGACGGGGCGCGTCCGAACTCCTTGAGGAACTCTTTTTTGTCCGCTGAGCGGACGCTGGACGCGCGGAGACCATCAGCGATGAGTGAAAAGAAGTCCGAGAGCTGGCCAGCTTCGGCTTCCTGCACCTCTCCGATGAAGACCACATCGAGAAACGGCGCCAGGGACTCGGGATTGAGCGAAACGGCTACACCCCCTGCGATAACGAGTGGGTGTCCTTGCGCTCTGTCTTGATGCAACGGAGGAATCCCCGCGGCTGTCAGCGCTGCAGGGACCGCTGGGTAGTCATTCTCAAAGGGAAGAGTGAACGCGACAATCGGGAAGTCGGAAAGCGGCCGTGCCGACTCCTCCGAGAGGGGCGATGGGGGAGGCTCTCCTCGGTTGGTATCGCGAAGGTCAAAGAAGAAGCGTTCCGCTGAGAATCTCGGATCCGTGTTGAGGAATCGGTAGAGGAACTGAAAGCCGAGGTTGGCCATGCCAACGCGGTAAGCATTGGGGTAGACCAGCGCAACGGGCAGGGACGATCCACGAGGTTTGCGGACCGCACCCTCTTCCCCGGCTCTAGGCATCGTGTGCGACTTCAGTCTGCCTGCTTGCGGAGGAACGTCGGGATATCAAGGTCCTCTTCGGTTTGGACCGGATAATCATCCGCAAGGTTGAGATGTCTGCTGCTTCTTTCTCTTCGACTGCGCCGTATGAACGCGGGAACCTGCATGTCCTCGGGTTCCTTCGGCTGGTATGTCCACGCGCCTGAGGCGTCGGGTTCCTCCGGCTCCGAGACGACCTGGGGCGGGGGAGGTGCGATCCGTTCCCGCTGCTCCTCGAATCGTCCCCGGGCCTGGTCTTCCCTGCCGAAGCCCGTGGCGATAACGGTCACATTAACGGCCTCGCCCATCTCTTCGTCGATCACCGCGCCGAAGATGATGTTTGCGTCGTCATGGGCCTCATTCTGGATGATGGAGACCGAGTCGTTGATCTCCGCCAGG
Source organism: uncultured Syntrophaceae bacterium (assembly GCA_964497585.1). Taxonomy (GTDB): domain Bacteria; phylum Desulfobacterota; class Desulfomonilia; order Desulfomonilales; family Desulfomonilaceae; genus CAZCDS01. The sequence goes on along the minus strand of CAZCDS010000003.1, from coordinate 26,610 downwards.
GACATGGTGGATGAGCCGGTGATGTTGATAAGCACCCCGCGCGCCCCGGCGATGGAAATATCTTCCAGGAGGGGGCTGTTGATGGCGAATCGGGTGGCCTCTTCAACACGCCCCTCACCCAGCGCAGAGCCGGTACCCATGAGAGCTACCCCTTTGCCCTGCATGACGGTCTTGACGTCCGCAAAATCGAGGTTTATCAGACCGTTGACTGTCACCAGATCTGCGATGCCTCTCACTCCCTGAAGGAGTACGTCGTCAGCCTTTCTAAAGGCGTCGAGGAACGAGATGTCCTTCTTCAGCGAGAGCAGTTTCTGGTTGGGGATAACGATCAACGTGTCAACCTCTCTGCGGAGCTGCTCGATACCCTCCTCGGCCTGGCGCATTCGCTTTTTTCCCTCGAAGAGGAACGGCTTGGTAACGACCGCCACGGTGAGGGCGCCCACCTCCTGCTTGGCGATTCGTGCCACGATCGGAGCGGCTCCGGTTCCCGTTCCGCCACCGAGCCCCGCGGTAATAAAGACCATGTCCGAGCCTTCCACCGCATCTCGGATATTGTCGTAATCTTCATTGGCCGCGATTCTCCCCACCTCAGGGTCAGCGCCGGCGCCGAGGCCTTTGGTTTGTTGGCCGCCGATTTGAAGCTTCACCTGCGCAAGCGTGCCTCGCAGTGACTGAGCGTCGGTGTTCGCCGTGATGAACTCGACGCCGGTCAAGCCCGTGCGGATCATATTGTTGACCGCGTTTCCTCCTCCGCCCCCCACACCGACCACGCGAATCAGAGCATGGTGATCGGCTTCAATTTCAAAGTCGAGCATTAGCGGGCCTCCTTAAAAAACGATCCGGACGTCTCAATCAGAACGCCTCGACAAACCACTGTTTCATCCGTCCCACAACGCGGTCAAACATGCCGCTGTCCCGATAGGGCGAAAGCAGATCGGGCATGTTATTGTGCGCTCCCCAGAGGACGAGTCCCACACCTGTGGCATAGACCGGCGAGTTGACGAAATCGACCAGTCCCCCGACCCCGTCGGGATAGCCTAAACGGACCGGCATGTCAAAGATTTGCTCGGCCAGCTCGCAAATCCCTTCTATGGCTACGGTGCCTCCCGTGAGCACGATCCCCGAAGCAATGGATTCAACAAGGTTGAACTTCTCCAATTCACGGCGGACCAGCCCCAGAATCTCTTCGAGCCGGGGTTCGGCGATGTCCGCCAGGACCGACCGGGAGATCATCCGAGGCTTGCGCCCACCCACACCAGGAACGGGGATCGTCTCTTCCTCGGTTACGAGGGATCCCAGCGCGCATCCGTACCTTCTCTTGATCTTTTCCGCCTCGGCCATCGGCGTCCTGAGCCCCACCGCGATGTCGTTGGTCAACTGGTCACCCCCCACAGAAATGACCGCGGTGTGCCGTATCGCGCCTTCCGCGAAGACCGCGATGTCCGTGGTACCACCGCCGATGTCGACGAGCGCCGCACCGAGCTCCTTCTCGTCCGGCGAGAGCACCGCTTCGGCCGCGGCAATCTGCTGGAGCACGAGATCTTTGACCCGTAACCCGCTCCTGTGACCGCACCGGATAATGTTCTGGGCAGCGGAAACCGCGCCGGTGACAATGTGCACCCTCGCCTCGAGTCGGACCCCGGCCATGCCCACCGGCTCTCTGATCCCTTCCTGATCGTCCACGGTGAATTCCTGGGGCAGGATATGGATGACTTCTCTGTCCAGCGGAATAGCTACTGCACGCGCAGCATCGATGACTCGTTCGACATCCACTGGCGTTACCTCACGGTTCTTGATGGCAATGACACCGTGGGAATTGATTCCTTTAATGTGCCCGCCGGAGATGCCCGCGTACACCGTCTCTGCCTGGCACCCCGCCATGAGCTCGGCGTCTTCAACGGCCTTGCGAATGCCTGAGATCGTGTGCTCGATGTTTACCACCACTCCCCGGCGAAGCCCCTTGGACGCAGCAGTACCCACACCGATTACGTCCACCATGTCGTCCGCGTTCACTTCGCCGATGACGGCACAAATCTTTGTGGTACCCACGTCGAGACCCACGATGGTGTTTTCGCTCTGCGACATGTTCCTACCCCTTGTGACGTGCTCCCGACGACCGGACGAGCGCGCGATCGTCGTAGTCAAGATCGATGAAACGTGCTCTGCCCCACTTCCCTCGTCGTGAAAGGAATCTTTTCAGTCGCGCGTATCGATCAATCTTGGCGGCAAATTTGTCTTTGCCCAGCACAATGGTCCGGCCTGACATAGTTATGAGACTGAATCCGTCGTTCAGGTTGATGCGGATCTCCGCAAGGTTTGTCAGTTTCAGACCGGATCGTTTCCTTTCCATCAGGTCGAGCAATGCCAGGCCCCGCCTGAGCATCTCCCGTACCTGTGGTCTCCGGGAGCCTAACTGCTCGGGTCTCACGCCCGTGAAGAGCGGATAATTAACGGGATCTCCGGGAAAGACCCTGGTGAAGTAATCGGCTGTTTCGTCAATGTAGTACGGTCTGCCCGCCGCGAGGATAGCCCTCGGTATCCTTTCCTGAATCTCTATAATGATTCGCCCCGGAAATCTGCGAAAGACCGACGCGGAACGAATCCAAGGATGCCTTTTCAGCTTCTCGGCGACACTCCCCAGGTTGACGGTCAGCAGATTCATGCCTCCCTCCAAATCGGACGCCTCGACCACCTCCTCCCGGGAAAGGTGCCGATTGCCGTGTACGTCGACCTGTTGGAGATTAAGGTACGGCATTTGGAGAAAAACGACATAGAGCAACATCAACCCGAGCGCGCCGTTCACGCAGATCGCCGCGACAAGCAAAGATCGGAGAATGACCCGATTCCTCCGCCGGATCTGAACCAGATCAAGGGCCGGAGGCTGTGCCGTCCTTCGAGCCAGGGATGAGGAAGCTCGCCGTGTCATCATGTCACCGCTCCTCTCCCATGACGAGGATCTCCAGCTCCAACTCGATACCCTCCGATTCCTTGACCCGTGCCCGGACCCGTTCCACGAGGCCAAGCACGTCGGCCGCGGTTGCGCTGCCGCGATTCACTATGAAATTTGCGTGTACTTCCGAAACCTGTGCGCCTCCGACGGATACGCCCTTTAATCCGAGGCGGTCAATGATCAACCCTGCGGGTCGTTCGGGTGACGGATTCTTGAAGATGCAGCCCGCGCTGGGTAGGTCCAGGGGTTGAGTTGCACGGCGAGACATCCGGGCCTTCTGCAACGCCCCTTCGATAGCATCGGGTGAGCCCTTTGTGAGCTTCATCGTTCCCTCAACCACGACCACGCCGGGAGGAAGCTCCATGGAACGGTAATCTGCACGCCATTCCCCGGATCCGATGACGAGTTCTTCTCCCTCGATCGTGAGGAGTCGTAGCCGAAAAAGGAGGTCTCCCAGCGAGACGCCACCCGCGCCGGCATTGGTGACTACCGCCCCGCCGAAAGAACCGGGAATACCCCACAGGGGCTCAAGCCCTGTCCATCCGAGCCGCGCGGACCGCTTTACCACGGCCGGCAGCGGCACGCCGGCCGCCACCGTGACCTCGCCCCCGCCCGAACCGTTCTCTCGGACGTCGAAACCTCCGACCGCGGTCATGCGAATGACGACACCCCGGAAACCACCGTCGCGGAAGAGCACGTTCGTCCCGGATCCGAGCAGGGCGAACGGAATACCGCTCTCTTTGAGGTACGGGAGCAATTTCGCGAGTTGCCCGACCGTTGCGGGTTCAACGACGAGATCCGCGGGCCCTCCGATCCTGAAGGACGTAAGCCGGCTCAAAGGAACGTTCTGGTGAACCCGTTCCCTGACCAGGGAGCTGATGTCCCGAATACGTGCAGGAGTGAGGGTCATGATCCAGCCTCCTCTCTCCTGCGTAGTTCTTCCAGGATACGCGGGCCCAGCCGGGTGACATCCCCTGCGCCGAGGGTTATGAGCATGTCGCCGGGCCTGAGGTCGCGGCACACCTGGGCGGGCAAGGATTCCCGGTCAGGCAGGAACCGAACGGTCTTGTGACCGCGGCTCCGTATCCCTTCGTACAGCGCACGACCGGTGACTCCGTTTATGGGTGGTTCGCTCGCGGGGTAGATATCCATCAGGTACAACAGGTCCGCGTCGAGGAAAGCGGTGAGAAACTCTTCGAAGAGCGCCTTTGTCCGGGTGTACCTATGCGGCTGAAAGAGGACCGCGATCCTTTCCTGCGCGATCTGTCGCGCGGCATCGAGCACGGCTCTGATCTCAGTGGGATGGTGTCCGTAATCATCGATGACAGTGACCCCCGCCGCCTTCCCCCTGAGGGTGAATCGCCGGTCCACGCCCCGGAAGGAGTTGAGCGCCTCCGCCGTGGTCTCGAATGGAACCTCCAGGATGTCCGCCAAAGCCACCGCGGCCAATGCATCCAGGACATTGTGCGCGCCCGCCATAGGAAGATCCACGCGGCCGAGCAGGTGATCCTCTTTGTAAACGGAAAAATGAGACGCGCCGCGATCGAAGGTGACCTTGCGCCCGCGGATCATCGCCTGGGAACTCAAACCGTAGGTGATGAAGCGTTTCTCGATGAGCGGAATGATCCGCTGAAGCTCGGGGTCCTCCAGGCACACGATCGCGTACCCGTAAAAGGGGAGCCGATTGATGAATTGGAGGAACGCTTCCCGAATCTCCTCCATGTCCCGGTAGCAGTCCAGGTGTTCGCGATCAAGGTTTGTTATCAGCGCTATGCTGGGAAAAAGCGTGAGAAAGGAGCGATCCGATTCGTCCGCTTCGGCTACGAGGAGGTCCCCGGCCCCGAGCCTGGCGCCTCCGCCGAGCGTATCGAGTTTTCCACCGATCACCACCGTGGGATCGAGGCCCGCTGCGGAAAGGATCGACGCGATCATAGAGGTTGTCGTCGTCTTCCCGTGCATCCCCGCGACGGCAATGGAGGTTTGCATTCGCATGAGTTCCGCGAGCATCTCCGCGCGGGGAATCACCGGGATGCGGCGATCTCGAGCTGCAACCAGTTCCGGGTTCTTTTCCGGCACGGCCGACGAGAAAACGACCACGTCAGCCTTCTCCAGGTGGGCCTGGTCATGGCCGATCCTCACGGTCGCCCCCATCTCCTTGAGGCGGGCGAGCGCGGGAGAGTCCGACAGGTCGGAACCGCTCACCCGAAAGCCGAGAGCGAGCAGTATCTCCGCGATGCCGCTCATCCCCACACCGCCGATTCCGACGAAGTGGACGTCTCTCACTCTCTTGAAGAGGGCTCCGATCACGCGTGATTCCTTTCAGGTCCCGAACCTGCTAGCGACAAGAGGTCCAGGGCAATGGTCCGGGCCGCGTCAGGTTTCCCGAGGGCCCGGGATTTGGCGGCCATGCCCTCCAATTCCTCGGGATGGCTCACCAGGCGGCTGATCGCCTCAATAATGGCTCCGTTCTTGAGGTTCTCCTCACGAATGACCTGCACTGCTCCACGGGATTCGAGCACTGCTGCGTTTTTGGCCTGGTGATCTCCGATCGCGTACGGGTAGGGCACCACGACCGCTGGCTTGCCGAGCGCGGTCAGCTCGGCCAGAGAACTTGCGCCGGCCCTGCAGACGACAAGGTCAGCCCAATCATAGGCTTCTCCCATCTCGTGGATGAATTCCCTCACGTCAGCCTCGATCCCCTTTTGCTCGTAGAGGTTGCGAAGCTCTTCGGCAGACTCTCTGCCCGTCTGATGAATGAAGGCAACCCGGTCCGCGAGGCGCTCAAGCCCCGCAAGCTTATCTGCTAGGGAACGATTGATGCTGCGAGCGCCCTGGGAGCCGCCGAATATCAGCACGTGAAACTTTGCGTCTCCGCGTGGACGCGTCTCCTTGGAGATCAGGTCGTTCCGAATCGGGTTACCCGCATGCAGGGTCTTGCTCAACGGGGGGGCGGGCTCCGTCCGTTCCCACGAGACGAAGACCCTGTTCACGAACCTGCACAGGAGCCGGTTGGTTGTGCCCATCACGGAGTTCTGTTCCTGGATGGCCGTGGGTATCCGCATGAGAATGGCCGCCGTGAGGGTAGGGCCCGACGCGTAACCGCCCACGCCGAGCACGAGATCGGGCTTGAACGCCCGGAGGATCGAGAGCGACTGAAGGATGCCCCGGGGAATCTCCAGCGCGCCTCGCAGGGTGTTCACAATACCCGTTCCCCTCAATCCTCGCGCGGAGATGAACCGGATAGGAAACTCCGTCTCCGGGATTATCCGTGCCTCAATGCCGTTTCGGGTACCGACGAAGAGGATACTGCCATCGGGATCTTCCCGCCGGGTGGCTCGGGCTACGGCCAGGGCCGGGAAGAGATGACCTCCGGTTCCTCCACCTGCGATCACGAGTCTCATGTGCGCGCCTCCTCGGTCCGGGGGGCCGAATTCCTGGCGATGGCCATGAGAATTCCCAGGCCGGCCAGGTTCATGATCATGGAGGTGCCCCCAAGTGACACAAGCGGCAGGGGGAGTCCCTTGGTGGGGAGCAATGCCATTGCTACGGCCATGTTCACCGCTGCCTGAACCCCGATGAGACACGTGATTCCGAACGCGACGAGTTTGCGGAACCTGTCCGCGCACCGTATCGAGACGACAAGACCCCGGCAGATCAAAATGTAGAAGAGCAGCATCACGAAAATCACGCCAACGAGCCCCAACTCCTCGGCCACCACCGCAAAGATGAAGTCCGTGTGCGGCTGAGGCAGCCAGCCAAGCTTCTGGATTCCCTTACCTACACCCACGCCCGTTATACCTCCGCAACCGAACGCGAGGAGGCTCTGAAGAACCTGAAATCCCGCGTTGAACGGGTCGGACCACGGATCGAGGAAGGTCTTGAGTCTCGAAAGCCTGTACGGCGCACTGATCGCCACCTGAAAGAGAAGGGGCACACAGAGAATTGCGCTCCCCAACAGATGCTGAATCCGCACGCCCGCAACGAAGAGCATCAGGAATCCCACGAGGGTTACGATCACCGCAGTGCCGAAATCGGGCTGCAGGAGGACAAGAGAAGCGACCACCCCGATGACGAGAATGTGGGGAAGAAAACCGACCGCGAAGTCTTTGATGTTGTCCTGCTTCTTTGCCAGGGAATGAGCAAGGTAAAGGATCATAGCGTACTTGGCGAACTCCGACGGCTGGAGAAAGAACCCCAACGGTAAGCGCATCCATCTGTTGGAGCCGCCCATTTCCACTCCGATGCCCGGGAGAAATACCAACAGGAGCATAAACAGCGCTCCGATCAGCAGCGCTCCCGACACGCGTCGCCAGAAGGAAGGATCAATCATGGAGAAGACGTACATGACCACAAGGCCGATAACCATGGAGAGGCCCTGTTTCTTCGTGTAATGAAAGCCATCACCGAACTTGCCGGACGCGAGCATGTACCCGGCGGAAGTCAGCATGACAATGCCGATGGCAAGAATCAGGGCAGTAACCGTCAGCAGGACGGGGTCCGGACCCATTGCCTTGCGGGAAAAGATCGGTCCCATCGTTTTCCTTGCCCTTAGGGCCACAGCCATTATCATCTCCATGATCCGCGTGTGTCTGATTCTCCCTCAGGAGCGCCTATCGTCGCGGGTCCGTTTCCACCTCAATAGCAGACATGCGGACGGACGATACGGCTCGGCCCCGGGGAAGCGTCCCGAAAGCTTCTCTCTCCGTCGCGCCCGGCCGCCGATCTGCGGAGTCCGCCGACGCATTGCCGGCGTGTTCTCATCAGCTCTGTATTCGCGGTCCCCGTCGGTGTTGCGGAGACGCGCACGATTTTCTGTCCCTCTATCTCTCATGAACCGCATTCCTACCTGAGCTTGAGCGTGCTCACGGCCATAAGCGCAAGGATCAACGAAATGATCCAGAACCTCACGATCACCTTGGGCTCAGGCCACCCTTTGAGTTCGAAGTGATGGTGTATCGGCGCCATCTTGAAGATCCGCTTCCTCGTCGCCTTGAACGACGCCACCTGAAGGATTACCGATACAGCCTCAATAACGAAGACTCCTCCCGCGATCGCGAGCAGAATCTCGTGCTTTGTCACCACCGCTATGGAGCCGAGCAGACCCCCAAGAGAGAGAGAACCCACGTCTCCCATGAATATTTCCGCGGGATAGGTGTTGTACCAAAGGAATCCGATACCCGCGCCGAGCATGGCCCCCAGAACAACCGCCAATTCGCCCGTGCCGGCAACGTACGAGATCTGTAAGTATTGAGCTAGCTTGAGGTGACCCGTAACGTACGCAAAAAGCAAATAGGTGGCCCCGCAGATCATTACCGGACCGATGGCCAGCCCGTCGAGGCCGTCCGTGAGGTTCACCGCGTTGGAAGCTCCCGCGATTACCAACGCGGCAAAGGGGATGTACCATATTCCCAGGACAGGGTGAACGTTCTTGAAAAAGGGAACCGCCAGCGTTGTCTTGAAACTCGGGTCCCACCAGAGAAAGAAACCTACAGCCCCGCCTACCATGATCTGCAGCCCGAGTTTGCATTTCCCTGTCATTCCTCGATGGCTTTTTCGGATATACTTGAGGTAGTCGTCCACGAAGCCGATGAGACCGTACGAGAGCGTTACTCCGAGGACGATCCAGAAATAGAGGTTGTCCAACCGGGTCCAGAGCAGGCAGGAGACCGTCATCGCGAACAGAATCAGGATTCCCCCCATTGTCGGTGTGCCACGTTTCTCGAAATGGGACTGTGGCCCGTCGTCCCGGATATTCTGGCCGATTTGCAGTGCCCTCAGGTAATCGACAAGCGGTTTTCCGAGCAGGAACGAGATCATCATGGCCGTCAACGTGGCCATGACGGTCCTGAAAGAGATGTACTTGAAGACATTGAAAAGGATCAATTCCGATCCGAGGGGATATAGCCAATGGTAAAACACTGCTTAGCCTTCCTTTAATATTCGGTCCGCGACGAGTTCCATTCTCGTCACCCGGGATCCCTTGACCAGGATGGCTCCGAAATTGTTCAACCGGTTCCTGATTGCGCTCCATGCCTCTTCCCGGTCCGCGGCCCTGATGAAGCTCGAGGGATTGCCGTCTCCAGAAAGGAAGCCTTCCTCCACCGATCCTCCGAAGCTTCCCAGGAAGACAACCAGATCCACTCCCGCGTGCGCGGCCTTAGCGCCGATCTCCCGGTGAAGACGCTGCGATTCTCCTCCCAGTTCCGCCATGTCTGCGAGAAGGGCGAGGGTCCGCGTTTGCCGGCCTCTCTCGGAAAGGACGTCGAGGGCAGCGGAAACGGACTGCGGATTGGCGTTGTAGCAGTCACGGATCAGGATTCGGTTGCCGGGCAGATCGATGATCTCCATACGGAGAGAGGGCGTAGTGAACTCCCTCAAACCCTGCTCCACATCGTCCAATGATACGCCGATCGCGGCGCATGCGGCCGCGGTCGCCAGGGAGTTGGCGACATTGTGACGACCCGGAAGGTTGAGTCTTATATGTCTATTCCCCAGGGGGGTGATCATTTCAAAGGTCGTCTCGACTCCCGGTCGGATGTCGGCCGCGCGGAAGTCTCCCTGTTCGATACCGAAGGAAACCACGTCCACAGGACATTCTTTCAGGAGCGGCCTCAGATGTGGATCCTCAGAGGGCACCACCGCTTTACCACCCTTGCGTGTGTGTCGTGCGAGTCGGAATTTCTCCCGGGCCACATTCTCGATGGTGCCGAGCCCTTCAAGATGAACCGGGCCGATGGTCGTTATGACGGCCACGTCCGGGCACGCTGCCTGGGCAAGATGATCCATTTCTTCGCTTGTATTTATTCCCGCCTCGACAACGGCCGAATCGTACTGCGGCCCGAGACTGAGCACCGTCATGGGGAGGCCGATCATGTTGTTGAAATTCTTCTCTGAAACCAGGGGACGATGCGACCGTCCCAGAACGGTCGCAATCATCTCCTTGACGGTGGTTTTGCCCGAGGAACCGGTGACCGCGATCAGGGGGTGGGTATGTATAGTCCGGTGGGCTGATGCAAGGTCGGATAAAGCAAGGAGGGTGTCCTTAACCTGGATAAGGACACTGTTGGTAGGTCTTGTGAGGTTGTTCCCATTAACCTCGCGGTCCACCAGGCATCCTCGGGCGCCGGCTTCCAGGGCCGGCAAGACGAAATCGTGTCCATCGAAGTTCGGTCCGCTCAACGGCACGAACAGGTCGTCCGGCTCGAGGGTTCTCGAGTCAGTGGTTATCGCTTTGAAGACCGCGTCCAGATCACCCCACACGACGCGTCCATTGCACGCGTTTGCGACATCTCCGGCGATGTACGGTCCTCCGTGAGCCCTCATTTCTTTTGACTCCCGGATCCTCTGGGCTCCGTCTCTTTCACGGTCGAGTCAGACCCGCTACGGAGCTGCTCCCGGACGACCTCCCGGTCGTCGAAGGGATAATGGACTCCGTTGATCTCTTGATAGGTCTCGTGCCCCTTTCCGGCTACGAGTAAAACGTCACCTTCCCGCACGTTCTTCACCGCCCAGGCAATAGCCTCCCCGCGGTCGGGAATCATTCTGTAGCAGCCCTTCTCAAGCGGCGCGCCGTTCAGATCTGAAGCGTAGGGTCGGTATCCCGCTCCGCTCACCCCTTCGAGAACTTGATCGATAATGGCAGCCGGATCTTCCGTACGAGGATTGTCGGAAGTAACCACGACGAAGTCACTCCCGAAGGCCGCCTCCGCGCCCATGAGGGGCCGCTTGGTCTTGTCCCTGTCTCCACCGCATCCCATGAGGGTTATGATCCGGCCCTTGTGCATGTGCCTGATCGCCTCGAGGACATTCTTCAACGCCTGGGGCGTGTGCGCGTAGTCGACAAATATGGTTCCTCTTTCCGAGGGAACGCGCTCAAGCCTTCCCGGCACGACGCGCACCGCTTCTATTCCTTCACGGATGCACGGGATCGGCAGCGCCAGTCTTACGGCCACCGTCACCGCGGCCAGAATGTTCATCATATTGAAGGAACCGGCGAGCGCAGATCTCACGGGAACCGGTCCTTCCGGAGTGCTCACCAGTGCGGATATTCCGCCGGCGCCCAGCTCGACCTGCTCGGGATGGAACATGTACTCCCGGGAGATTCCGAAACCTGCGACGGGCAGGGAGCCGATCTCTTGGGAAAGCCGGTGTCCGTACGGATCGTCGAGGTTCACCACAGCCCCCGCCTCCGATTTGGAGGACATGGGAAGCAGACGGGAAAAGAGAAGGCGCTTGGCCTGGTAGTAATCCTCCATGTCCCGGTGATAGTCCAAATGGTCCCGGCTCAAATTCGTGAAGACCCCGAGATCGAATTGGCAGCCGTCCAGTCGTCCCTGGACCAGCCCATGAGAGGATGCCTCAATGATCGCATGGGTCACCCCCTCGGCCGCCATCTCTTTGAAGATCGCCTGAAGCTCGGCCGCCTCGGGCGTTGTACGTCCCGCGGCCCGCTCACGACCGCCCCAGCGATAGGTTACCGTCCCGACGACTCCCGGATTTCCTCCGGCCCGTGCGATGATTTCCTCCAGAAGATAGGTGATGGTGGTCTTACCATTTGTTCCTGTGATTCCGACAAGACTCAATTGGGACGTTGGATCGCCGTACACAACCGCGGAGACTGGGCCCAGCGTTCTCCTCGCGTCTCGGACCTTGATCCAGGGCACTTCCGCGGCGACCGGTGTGCGCTCCTTTTCAGAGATGACCGCGACCGCTCCTCTGCTTAAGGCATCCTCAACATATTGGTTCCCGTCCGTCCTGGCGCCTGGAAGCGCCACGAAGACCCACCCCGGCTCTACGCGCCTGCTGTCGTCCGTCACGCCGCGGACCCTGACTGACGGATCCCCGTCGAGCACGGAGTCGCGGAGGATATCAATAATCCGTGAGAGTCTCACGCTCATGTCGCCTGTCCCGTGAAGGTGACGTCGAGGGTGGCGCCTTCTTTGATAATTTCACCCGGTCTCGGCTTCTGATCAATCGCGCGGCCGGTCCCTTGGAAGGAGACGTCACACTTGATCCTCCCGCATAAATCGAGAATCTCTCTCATGGTGCGCCCGCTGAGGTTCGGCACGATCCACTGCCCGGGCTTCGGGCCTCTGCGCACCTTGATTCGCACGTTTCTTTTCTTCCCGGCCTGCATGGACCATCCACGTGACGCGGCAAGCAGGGGCCACGTGGGGTCCGACTTGTTTCCGCACAGCGCGAGGATCCCCTTCGCGATTCGGCGGAAAAGGGGAGCAGCGATCTTACCACCGGTCTTGTGTTTTCCGCCAGGCTCGTCGAGCATCACGAAGATGACCAGTCTGGGTTTTATCTTGAGCAGGGCGCCCACGAAGGAGGCCACGTACTTTTCCTTTGAATAACCGCCTGAATGTGCGGCCTTCTGAGCGGTCCCCGTCTTCCCGATGACGAAAACTCCGGGAATGCGTGCCGCCTTGCCGGTGCCCCGCACGATTACCTGGCGCAACATTTCGACGATTCTCGCTGATGTTTCCGGTTTGATGACCCTCCTGACGGCCACAGGCCTGCTCTCGCGGACGGTCTCACCGAACGCGTTGGTCATGCACTTCATGAGCATGGGCCGATAGAGTATCCCGCCATTGACCGCCGCCGCAAACGCCGTTGTAAGCTGGAGCGCGTTCACGGTTATTCCTTGCCCGAAAGCCACGTTGGCCTTGGTGAGCGCGGACCAGCGACCGGGGCGCATGAGAGATCCCGAACTCTCCCCGGGAAGGTCGATACCCGTTCGAGATCCGAAGCCGAATCGCTTGAGGATCCGATAGAACTCGCTTCTGTGAAGCTGCTCGGATATCTTCACCGCGCCGATGTTGCTCGAGTAGATCAATATCTCATCCGCCGAGAGCGTGCCGTGGGGAACCGTATCGTGAATCTCTGCCCCTTTGTATCGATAGACTCCCTTGTGACAATAGAAGCGCTGGCCGTCCGAAATCCTTCCCAGGTCAAGGGCCGAGGCGAGAAGAAAAACCTTGAAGGTGGAGCCGGGCTCAAAGGTGTCCGTTGCCGCGCGGTTCCTCCGTACCTGCGCGGACACCTTCTGGAATACGTTCAGATTATAGGTAGGCCGGACCGCAAGCGCCAGAATCTCGCCGGTATCCGCGTCCATGACAATGGCGGTTCCGCTGCGTGCCTTTTCCTTCCTCACCGCCTCGTCAAGCTCTTTCTCAACCACGTACTGGATGTTCCGGTCCAGGGTGAGATGGAGATCGCGACGCTTTGGGCTCGGTTCGGCCGCCGCGAACATCACCGGTCGTCCCCGCGCGTCCCGCTGCACGGTCAAAGGAACGGATTCGGCCTTAAGATCCTTGTCATAGGCGAGCTCCAGGCCCTCCAGCCCCTTCGAATCTATGCCGGCAAAACCGAGGGTATGAGCTGCAAAATGTTTCAAGGGATAGAACCGGCGGAACTCCGTAACGCTGAAAACTCCCTCAAGACCGGCCTTTCGTATTTCGGCCGCGAGAAGCGGGGAAATCCTTCTCTTTATCCACACGAAAGCCTTGTCTTCCGCCAGCTTGGAGAGCACCTCTCCCTCGTCCATGTCCAGTATTCGCGCCAGCACCTCAGCCGTGTGCTTTTTCCGGGTAATCCTCCGAGGCCCCGCACAGATGGAATTGACCTCTAGACTGGACGCCAACTGCTCCCCCGACCGATCAAGGATCATCCCCCGGCGGGCTTCGAGATGTATCACCCGGGTTCTCTGTTTTTCCGCCCGCCTGGCAAGCGACCGAGCCTCCGTTACCTGGAGCTGATAGGCCCGGACCATAAGCAGAACAAAACCCACTGCAAAGACTACCGCCAGGAGACCGATCCTCAGTCCGATCCATTTCTCCTGTTCCGTGCTAGGGTACATGGACTACCTTCCCTATGGTCGGAAAGACGAGACCAAGTTTCTTGCGCGCCTGCTTTTCAAGCTGGCCGGGCGATTGGAGTGAAGCGATCTCCAACAGAAGCTCCCGTTTACGGTTCTTGAGGGCGTTGTTCTTTTTCTCGAGGCTCGCGATCTCGTACCCGATCTGAACCAGTTTCATTCTCGTCCATACATAGAAAAATCCCATGAACAACAGCAACGCGACCAGCGACATCACGGTCACCGTGCCCGCGCGACCGATTGCAGGCCTTCGAAAGATGAAGCTGGCCAGTCGCTCCGGACACGCGGCTAGCACGCGTGCCACGCGCTTGATTCGCGAACCTTTCGTTTTTTTGGATCGACGAGCCATCTGTTACCTCAGCCTGCGATTTCCGCTGCCTGGAGAACCCGCATGCGGGCCGATCTCGCGCGGGCATTTGCCCTGACCTCTTCAGCTCCCGGTCGTACGGGCTTGGGAGTGACCACGGTCCAGGATCGAGACTGACGGGCCCGCTCCCTGAACGAGAGTTTCACGCTTCGGTCCTCCAGAGAATGGTATGAAACCACACAGAATCGGCCACCGGGCTTGAGCAGGTCCGGGATCTCCCGGAGCGCAATCTCCAAGTGTTCCAGCTCCCTGTTCACCGCGATCCTGAGCGCCTGGAACGTTCGCGTCGCGGGGTGTATGCGTTGCCTCTGGGCCGGAAGAGCACGTTTGACCGCCGCTGCGAGATCGAGCGTCGTATGAAGGCGATTCTCGTGACGGGCTCTGATGATATGACGCGCTACCTTCCTGCTGTGGCGCTCTTCGCCGAATTCCGCGAGAATCCGTGCGAGCTCTTTTTCATTAAACCTGTCCAGCAACTTACCCAACGGGACCCCTGATCGGTCATCAAACCTCATGTCAAGAGGACCCTCATCGCGAAAGGTGAACCCCCGCTTCGGGTCATCGAGTTGCTCCGAAGAGAGGCCGAGGTCGAGCACCACCGCGTCAACCTTTCCCATGTCAAACGACTCAAGAATCGATGCAGCCTCGTGGAATCCTCCATGAACCGCATGGAATCGATCGCGGAACCGTTCCAATCGTTTTTTCGCCCGCTCCACTGCGTCCCCGTCCAGGTCCAATCCCAGGACAATCCCGTCCGGCGCCGAGGCCTCGAGTATGGCCTCCGAGTATCCTCCCGCTCCAAGCGTGCCGTCGAGGAAAAGCGCGGCTGGTCGCGGTTTGATCGCATCGAGTATTTCGTGCAGCAGGACAGGAACATGCAATCCGTTTCTCCAACTCCGGGTGACGCGAACCGGCACGCATGTGGGCTACCAATCGTTTGCCCCGCCGATTTCCTGGGATCGTTTCGGCGGCCTATTGCTTCGGGGCCGATCCTGGGTCATGTCAGGAGACCGGCGAACCCGAAATCGCAAAACTCCTAGTTTTCCGGAAGAAACCTATAGAACCAAGAGGTTCTGTTGTCAAGCTCTTTTTGGCTTAAGCTTTCGGAACTTAGCCCAGAAAATAACTCATGAATATATCACTACAGAGATCCGACAGCTCGGAAGGACAATGGTTCCCCATTCGTAAGCCCTAACCATCAGATTCAGCTTGCAGCGTGAATCGTGGGAATCCTTCGCCTGTACAAGAATTCCAGCCCGAATTGAGGAGACTTTTCCGTTGATCTCTACTCTCAAGAGTCAACTGAGCGAGCCTGGAGGTTCTCCGGAGCAGGCGTGTGTAATTTTTTCGGAAGCCTCCACGTGTCCGCCTGGTACTTCTGCCCCCTTCGCGGGAGGCTACTGCTGTCAATGGATCGGGAAGAAGCCAGAGAAGGGTGCCCTTTTGGGGTTGACTCCCAGGACTGGGAAAAGATAAACTAAATGTGTGCCGAAGTGGTGGAATTTGGTAGACACACCATCTTGAGGGGGTGGCGGGCGCAAGCCCGTGCCGGTTCGAGTCCGGCCTTCGGCACCAAGGTGTGACACATGGTACCCGGCCGATGGTCGGGTTTTTTGATGAGCCGACGGCTTGAAACGCGGGCCGTCCCCACAGCTCTTCGGCAAGTGGAGAAAACGGTGGGAACGAAAAGACTCCTGACGTGGAACGTCAACGGTATACGGGCCGTGCTGAGGAAAGGATTCCTGGATTGGCTCGCTGCCGAGTCCCCGGACATTCTGTGCGTGCAGGAAACCAAGGCTCGGCCTGAACAACTGCCGCGCAAGATGCTCGAACCGCCGGGGTACAGAACCTATTGGAACTGGGCGGAGAAGAAGGGGTACAGCGGCGTCGCGATCTACACGAAAGAGGAACCGCTTTCGGTCGAGAATTCCATGGGAACCGAACGATTCGACAAAGAGGGCAGGCTACTCAAGGTTCGTTTCAGTGACTTCACGCTCTTCAACGTGTACTTCCCCAACGGGAAGAAGGACCGGGAACGACTCCAGTACAAGATGGATTTCTATGCGGCCTTTCTTGAGATGGTGGAGGAGCTGCGAAAGGAAAACGACCGAATCGTGTTCTGCGGGGATGTCAACACCGCGCACAAGGAAATCGATCTGGCAAGACCCAAAGAGAACGAAAATGTATCGGGATTTCTCCCGATCGAGCGGGAGTGGATCGACAAGGTGATCGAACTGGGCTGGATCGACACCTTTCGGGCCCTTCATCCGAAGGCTGTGGCCTATTCCTGGTGGGATCTCAAGAGCCGCGCGCGTGAGAGGAACGTTGGCTGGCGTATTGATTACATGTTCCTAACGGGTCCGATGCTCGATTCCCTGAAGAGTGCGTTCATTATGGACGACGTCATGGGCTCGGATCACTGTCCCGTGGGAGTGGAATTGGACTTATAGCCGTCCCTGAGCAGCCGCCGCTACCCTCACCGCGGCGCCGCGGAGATGCTTTCCCTTCAGAATCAGGAGCGGTCGAGCCCTGTCTGGGAAGTCTTGCGTCACAGGTAGTCCTGCGGCCCCCCAGCCTTCTTACGTTCTTCAATAGAGACCTCGGGACCGGACTCCCCGCTGAGTAGCGCGGCGTCCGGGTCACGGGGGCACATCGAACGAGTTCAGGTCAGGGATATCCGCTCGCTAAATGAGTCCGGGAATGGTGATACCACTCGCGGCCGGGCGAATCCTGCTCAGGGCGTGCTTGTAAACAAGCGTGATCGCAGCCTCATTCTCGATGATGATGCAGAAGCTGTCGAAACTGCGTATGTACCCTCGGATCGCTTCACCCGACTGGAGTACCACCTCGACTTCTATCCTTGCCTTGCGGACTTGGTTGAGGAATTGATCCTGAATGTTGAAATGTGTTTTCGGCATTTTCCGTGCCCCCGTGCAGAAGCTCCCCTCTTTCCCCCCTGAGAGACGACCGTCACGGCAGGTGAGGGGACGAGCCTCGGACCTCAAATCACCGTCCGAGAAAATTGGTAACCATCAATCTGACCCCTACGATTTCCGTGAGATCACACCACATAGCCTCGGGTTCGGAACGAAACCATGTTAACTGTCGTTTGGCATAGTGCCGGGTATCCCTCTTCATAAGCTTGGCGGCCTGACCGAGGTCGGCGTCCCCGGCCCGGACCATCAGCATGTGACGATAACCAATGGATTGCAATGGCTTGAGATCCGGGGAGTACCCGCGTTTGAGGAGATTACACACCTCCTCCAATAATCCCTTTTTTATCATATTGTCAACTCGCGTATCAACCCGTTCATACAAAACTTCTCGTTCGGGAGATAGACAGAGGAAGAGATAGTCGTACGGCCGGTCATCGAAGCCATGCTGCGCCTGCAGTTGGGAAAGTGGTGTGCCGGTTTTCCGGAAGACTTCCAGGGCCCGAATTATCCGTGGAAGATTGCCGCGACCTATGGATCGAGCCCCATCCGCATCCTCTCGCAGGAGCTGTTCGTAGAGTGCTCCAGGGTAAGCCGCTTCCTCGGCCCGCAATCGTTTTCTGAGCTCGGGATCCGGTCCCGGAAGGTCCACGATACCTCTGAGGAGCAACCGTATGTAGAGGCCGGTCCCCCCGACAACAATGGGAACTCGGCCCTTGTCCAGAATCCCGGCGATGCATTGACGAGCCTCCCTCGCGTAGTCCCCGCCGGTAAAATCCTCGTCCGGATCGCGGATATCTATCATATGATGAGGAGCACGCGTCCGCTCTTCACGCGTCGGTTTGGCCGAACCGATATCCATGTGGCGGTAGATCTGGATGGAGTCAGCAGACACGATCTCACCGCGGACCTGTTGGGCAAGGTCTATCCCGACCGCCGTCTTTCCGGCTCCCGTAGGCCCGGCCACAACGATGATCTTGGGCTTTGGAGCTGCCATAACGCGATCTTTTCTGGGGCACAGACGGAAGATGGGACAAGAAAATCTAACCATAGAGGTACAGAGGGCACGGACGAGAAAAGATTAGGCTATTTACTCTGTGTCCTTTGTGCCTCTGTGGTGATATCTCTTCTCTTCCTCTTCTCAGTCTTCCTGTGCGAGGACTTCAGCGATGGTCTCGGGGGGCGTTCGCTCGCGCCGTGCGCGCACCACGTCCAGCTCGAGGATGGCCATGTCCCGATAGAGGTCGCTCCGATTAACTCTGAGGTCGGGGTTGGACGGCTGAAACTCCTTCTCGTACCGGACGCAACCGCCCCTTTCCACGGTCTTGCCGTCCGGTCGAGCGATCAAGTGGGGGATGCCGGCGAGACGGCATATCATAGGTCTGTATTGGTAGAGCACGCAGCGGCCGTGGAAATTCAGCGCGCATACCGCATTCCGGTACGCGGCGCCCAGCGGATCCTCTTCTTTAGCCTTGAGCATTTTCCGGCACCTTCTCTGGATCTCTTCCCGGAGCGGCGCTTCGAGGGAGGCCAGGCCGCGTTTCAAGGAGAGCTTCTCCGCGAAGGTGTGAATCCTGAGGTTAACCGTACAGCACGCTTCCCCATCGCAGTTGTCGCAGGAGAACCCCGCTTGCTGGGCTGCATCACGATAGGATTCATCCATTCGCTCATAGAGTTCCTGCAGTCGGATCATGATCGCGTAATGGGAAGGCGAAGACGGGTCTCGGAACGGTCGGTCGGTCATGGTTCATGGGCTCCCCGGACGACCCCCTTGCAGGGGAGACAATCGGGTCCAGTGCTCCCGTTCAAAACGAACGGCGGGCGAGGAAATGGTCATCGACCGACTGAGACGACGTGACGCTTCCCTCGCCCGCGGTTAAAGGGGAAAAGATCCCATCGGCGTTAACTTTCACGCCATGATATGCGGAATGATTGCCACCTCACCCTGCCCTCTCCCGCCAGGGGAGAGGGTTAACAGCCCTCCTCCTTTGAGGGGAGGGGGGCAGGGGAGGGTGAAAGGAGCTTGGAATCACTGACATACGATCCTTGAGTTAACGCCTTTGGGGGAAGTCTCCGGTACCCCTGGTCATTGCTCAAACCGGAGTCCGGAGCCTCAACACGAGTGGGCGCCCCGGCTTGAGGCGGTGATGCGCGTGATTTGGCCCCGCGCGACCCGCCGGCTCCGGGGGCAGAATTGCCCGTCCTTATTCGGACCAGCTTATGGCTTCTTCCGGACAGGTGTCTATGGCTTCCTCGATGTCCTCCTCGGAGGAGGTGCAAGGACTCTTGACGAACGCCTTTTCGGTGTCTTCGTTCAGTTCGAAACAGTCTTCAGCTATTGCTGCGCACGTTCCGCATCCGGTGCAGGCTTCTTGGTCGATTACGGGTACCTTTGCCATGGTTTCTCCTTTCCCTCGCTTCAATCTGAATTCGAATGAGAATCCGTAACATTTGACGTTTACAACTTCCCGTCAACTCAGTCAACAACAAAAAATCCACTGCAAAGCCCGGAGCTTGAGACCCGACGGGGGAGAGGAAGAGAAGAAACATCCACCCCCAAGACACGAAGACACAAAGAAGATTAGGAAGTTTCCACCACAGAGGCACAGAGCCCGCAGAGCAAATTTCTTTAATCTTTTCTTCGCTGTGCCCTCTGTGCCTCTGTGGTAGATGTTTCTTCTCTTTCCGGTGCGTCGAAAAAAAGTGGGAATTTGCTTGACACCCCACCATCAGGCGATTATAGAGACATTGTCCATCCACCGGTGTGCTGTATCCAAGAGAGGAGGGGGTTATGACCAAGGCCGAATTTGTCGACCTGCTGGCCAAAAAGGGTGACACGACAAAGAAGCACGCTGCCGAAGCATTTGAGCTGATCTTCGGTACCATTGCGGAGCAACTGGGCAAAGGTCAGCAGATTTCCGTGCCCGGTTTCGGGAAGTTCTCCGTTGTCAAGAGGGCGGCCCGTACCGGGATCAATCCGCGCACCAAGAAGAAAATCAAGATCAAAGCGACCAAAGCCCCCAAATTCACGGCGGCCAAGGCTTTGAAGGACGCCGTCAAGTAGCAGTACAGCACCTGTTCCCCCGGCCGTCGGTCCCCGGAGGAACCCGCGGGAGGACCCGCAACTCTGTTCCGGGTCCTCGAAGGGGACAGGTTTATCTCTTGTCTTCGCCTGCTCGGCGGACTGCATATAAGCTACCGTCATAGCGGACATTGGTTAAGGTCGACGCTTGCCTTGGCCGTGCGACAAGTTCGCCTTGCCGCGTCCGGAGAATTCCTCCGGGGGGAGAGTTGCAACTTTTCGACGCCGGCTGGCCCCTGTGTACAGGGCGGCCCTCCTCGGTCATCAGGATTTAACCCGGGGATGAGTTGTTGCACGGGTGACCGGTTTGCAACCATCACGCGTATCGCTGTTGGTGGGAACCGGGAAGGATCGAGTATTGTCAATGTATTGAGATACCTGGGGAGCAGGCCATAGCCATGGAATAACGGGAAATGGGGCTATCGACACGACTCGACGATCGGGACATGTGGGATGCGCGAACGGACTGCTTTTGAAAGAGCAGCCAGGAAACAGAACCCCACGAGCCTCGGTCCCCAGCGGGGTGGCCCCATAGGCGCTGACCTAAGGATCGTGTGTCAGTGATTCCAAGCGCTTGTCATCCTCCCCTTGCCCCCTCCCCTCAAGGGAGGGGAAAGAAAGCCCTCTCCCCTGGCATAAGAGGGTGGGGATAGGGCATATGACAATCATGGTTCACGCCTTCCCCTCTCCCCTGGCATAAGAGGGTGGGGAGAGGGGGAAATCTCAACGAAAACGCGTTAGTGCAGAGCTCAGTGCGGAAGACTATAGAACTATTGAAGGCGTGGGAAGACCACAACATGTATTATGAGAGGGCCTGACTCGGATAGCCCCAAGAGGAAGGACGGACGGAAAGCTCCATGTTTGTTTTGGGAAATTTCATCGGCGCGTTCGCGGGCGTGCTCGACACCGTACTGACGATCTACATGTGGATCGTGATCATCGCTGCACTCATATCCTGGGTGAATCCCGACCCGTACAATCCCATCGTGCGATTCCTTAACGGCGTCACCGATCCGGTTTTCGCAATTATCAGGCGCAAGCTCCCCCTACCGGCGATGGGCATAGACATCTCCCCGATCATCGTGATTCTTGTGATAATTTTTCTTCAGCGGTTTCTTGTTCAGACGTTGTATCAGGTGGCTGCGAGCTTGCGATAGCCGTTGAGACGCGGAAAATAAGAGAATTTCAACCACAGAAGCACAGAACCCGCAGAGCAAATTTACTCTCTTATCTCCATCTTCTCTGTGCCCTCCGTGCCTCTGTGGTGGATATTTCTTAGATGTGTATACGGGAACACAAGCAAGGCTCGACCCTTCAGGTGCGCGTAACGCCTCGTGCTGCGACCGACGCGCTGACCGGATGGAAAGGCGACGCTCTAGGGGTTAGACTGAAGAGCGCGCCCGTCGATGGACGCGCCAACCAGGCACTGATCAAGCTAATGGCCAAGACGCTCCATGTCACACCTTCGTCGATCACCATTCTAAGAGGACACAGCTCCCGGGAAAAAGTGCTTCTCGTCGAGCACGTCGGCAAGGCCGAACTCGAAGAAAGGCTGGCACAAGCGCTGCAATAGTCCGGAACAAGAAATTTCACCCGCCAAGACACGAAGGCGCCAAGAAGACCAAGAAATCTGAACCACAAAGCTCAAATATTGACCTACCTGAGGCTAATCGGCCACTGGCTGGGCCTTCTCATCAACTTCAGCGTCGAGGTGATCAGACAGGGCATAAAACGCATAATCCTGTAATTTCTCTGTGCCTTTGTGCCTCTGTGGTTGGTATCTCTTCTTTTTTTCTTGGTGTCTTTGTGCCTTGCTCGTGGATATTTTTTCTCCTTTCGGTGGCGTTGCGAGCCGCGCCGGCTTGCGGAGCGACGAGTTTTTCCTTGACAGAAGCCTGTGTCCAGTGCTAAAAGTCTGTTAAATCGTAAATCGTGAGAACCGCGGTCGAAGTCGTTTCGGCCGCAACAGTAGGTGCTCTTCGGAACTCTAACCCGCACGGCCGGCGGGAGGGGGGACGAAGGGTTGACGTACAGTCGGCGTGAAGTGGATGCTAAGGCTACAATTGCCTACGGGCATTTTTTTCCATTTCCGTTTTTAGGATTAGGAGGAAGAGATGAAGAGATTATTGATTTTCATGTTCGCGGGGCTCCTCGTCGCAGCCTTTGCCGGCCCCTCCTTCGCCTGGGAATTCAGCATGAAAGGCGAATACGAGAACCGGCTGACGTATTGGGGCTCCACAGGCAACAACGACCTGTTCGGAAAACGGGATGCCCAGGATTCCGGACTTCCGCAAACGGCGGTGGGACTGGTGCCGGGGCGCTCTGTTTTAGTCGGCTTTGCCGGCCCGAACATTTATGGCCGTGGTCCGGGGGCCGGTCGTATGGCTCCGGCCATTAAACCCTCCAGCAATTTTCTGATAAACCTCGGCGGAGCCCCGGGTAGTCAGGAAGGGATCGTCCGGGGCGGGTACTCCTCAACGGGATCCGACGCGCTCATCAACGATTCCCGGTTGACCCTCAGGCCCACCATCCGGGTGAACAAGGCCATCAGGGTGTTCGGTGTGTACAGCATCGGCGGGTACCGCAACAAGTACGACATGGTTGCGGCGGGAGCCGGCATTCCGCCCTTCGAGCGGTACTACATGACGCAGACCTCCACCAACGCCTATGACACCGCGGCGATCGGGAGCTGGGAACAGTTCCGGAGCACCATCTATGTGCCCTGGGGCGTCTTCTCCATCGGTGTGAAGGACTTCCCTCTCGGAACCGGCGCAACCCTGGGTTACAACACCCGTGCAGAGTCCTTCCTCACGGTCGTTCCCTACGGTCCCTTCCGTCTGCTCTGGGGCATCTGGCTGGGCCGCAGCCGTGGCGTCGAGGTCTGGAACGTGGATGTGGACGCCACGGAGAAGAACGATTTCTTTGAAGGTTTTATCATAACGTACGACAACGCAGATTTTGATTTCGGCGCGGGGACTATTTGGCGTCAATACCACGGAAATAACGTAGCTCCTTTTACCGCCAACCGTGACGACAACACCTGGATCAACCTCTTTTACTTCAAGTACAACAACGGACGCTTCTTCGCGAACGCAGAGTATGCCTGGGTCAATCTTGACCGTTATCGCCCCTCGGCAGCGGGCGGCGCCGTAGTTACACCGGTTAATTTGGGCAGAGGGGGCGGTAACCAGACCTTTCATGTGGAGGCGTATCATTTCTTCTCCGAGGCAGGCTTCGTGGTCGGTCCGCTGAAGTTCTCCGCGGTTTATGCCTTGGTGTCCGGTCCCGTACTGAACACTGGGAACCGCGCACGGAACCTGTACAACGGTTTGGCTGCGCCGGCCTTCATCCCGGCCGGAGTCCTTCTGCCTGGGCAGCCCGGTGGAAACGACAAGATCTATACACCGTGGACCCTCAACTGGCAGGCGCTGGAGCCGTACGAGTACCTGATGTTCAACCGGTACGCCGGCGGAAACAACGGCGGATGGAACATCCTCGATGTTGCCTTTTGCGTGGACGATCACGGCGGATTGAGCGACGGGTACGCATTTGCCGGCCGTATCGACTACGCGGTAGCCTGCAACTTGAACGTCTGGGGCAGCTACATGTGGGCGCACCGGCTGGAGCGCGCAGGGACCTACTTCGGACAGTACTGCAGCGACGGTAGCCTCAACGGGGAAACTGCGGCCCGCATAGCTAACACCATGCGCTTCTACAGCAATGCCGGACGTGCCTGGGGAGCGGGCGCGGACTATGTTTCCGACGGCTTCATCGGTTGGGAAATCAACCTGGGTTGCGACTGGAAACTGCTCGAAGGTATGACCCTCAGGACCCGTTACTCCTACTGGCAGCCGGGTGACTGGTTCGCAGAAGCCTATCAGGCGGTGGCAGTCGTGGGCGGCGCCATCGATGACGCCGCGGTCCTCGAGAGCCGTGACGCGATCCAGGCTTTCCAGGGCTCCCTGCTCATAGAGTTCTAAACCACCATCTCATAACCTGATAAACGAAACCCGGAGGTCATCGGCCTCCGGGTTTTCTTTTTGAAGAAACATCCACCACAGAACACAGAGACCCAAGAAGAGAAGAAGTTTCCACCACAGAGGCACAGAGAACACAGAGAAGAAAGGAGAGTTTGAATTGAAGAGGGCCGGGGACTCGGATAAAGGACCAGGAAACAAACAGATTCCTGCGCGCGTCAATGACGTTTCAGGGCAGATTGTTGATGCCGCAATCCAAGTCCACCGGACCCTTGGGTTGGGGCTGCTGGAAAGCGTTTATGAACTGTGCCTGGAGCATGAGCTCAAGAAGGGAGGATTGGCCCTTGCGAGACAGGTAGCACTGCCGGTCGTTCTACGACGGATTAGAACTCGAAGCCGGTTTGCGCCTGGACCTGCTCGTAGAAGACTGCGTGATAGTTGAGTTGAAGGCCTGCGAGAGCCTGCTTCCAATTCACCGAGCACAGGTCTTGACCTACCTGAGACTATCCGGTCACCGGGTGGGCCTGCTCATCAACTTCAACGTCGAGCTGATCAAGCGGGGTATCAAGCGCATAGTCCTGTGAACTACTCCGGGCCGCCTGCCGTGGCGCATACCCAGGAAAAGATATCACTCTTGTCTGTGCCCTCTGTGCCTCTGTGGTGGATGTTTCTTGTCTTCCCCCTACTCCCACTCTATGGTGGCGGGTGGCTTGGAGGATATGTCGTAGACCACGCGGTTGATGCCTCTCACTTCGTTGATGATTCGATTGGAGATGGCGGCAAGCGTGTCGGCAGGTACGCGGAACCAGTCCGCGGTCATGCCGTCCACCGCGTCTACCGCGCGCAATGCAGCCACGTGTTCGTAGGTCCGACCGTCTCCCATGACTCCTACGGAACGGACGGGTAAGAGGACCACGAAGGCCTGCCAGATATCTGGGTAAAGCCCAGCCTTGCGGATCTCTTCAATGGCAATCGCGTCGGCCTCCTGAAGGAGCTGAACCTTTGCAGGAGTCACTTCACCGAGTATGCGGACGGCGAGTCCGGGACCGGGGAAGGGATGCCTCCAGACGATCGATTCCGGGCACCCCAACTGTAGGCCAAGGTCTCGAACTTCGTCCTTGAATAACTCCCTCAGAGGTTCGATCAGCTCCAATTGCATGACCTCGGGCAGGCCTCCGACATTGTGGTGGCTCTTGATGGTGGCTGATGGGCCTCCTTTGAAGGAGACACTCTCGATAACGTCGGGGTAGAGTGTGCCCTGGGCCAGGAACCTGACATTGGGAATCGTGGCTGCCTGCTCCTCGAAGACGCGGATGAACTCCTCGCCGATGATCTTCCTCTTGATCTCAGGCTCGGTCACGCCGGCAAGCTTTCCGAGAAAGCGATCCGCGGCGTCCACGTAGTCCAGCGCGATGCCGAGGTGCTGCTCAAAAGCTTCGCGGACTTCGGCCGACTCATTCTTTCGCAGCAGGCCGTTGTTGACGAAGATGGGATGGAGCTGATCGCCGATGGCCCTGTGCAAGAGCGCCACCATAACCGAGGAGTCCACTCCGCCCGACAGAGCCGCAACTACGTGCGCGTTTCCCACGCGCTCACGCACCTGTGCTACAGTGGTCTCGATGAAGGAGGCCATGGTCCAATCCGGCCGGATGCCGGCAATGTCATGAAGGAAATTGCGAATAACCTGCGCCCCCTGGGGGGTGTGGACGACCTCCGGGTGAAATTGTACGCCGGAAATTCGTAGATCGTCATTCTCCATAGCCGCCACGGGAGCATCATCAGTGGTTGCGGTGATGGTAAATCCGGGAGGGGGCTCTATGACCTTGTCCCCGTGGCTCATCCAGACCTGTGCGCCCTTGGAGATCCCGCGAAGGAGCCTGGATCCCTCTCGAACAGTGGTCAGGTGGGCCCGGCCAAATTCCCGTTCCCGCGACAGCTCCACCTTACCGCCCAAGACATGCGCGATGCACTGGAGCCCATAGCAGATACCGAGAACGGGAACGCGAAGATCCAGAATAGCCGGGTCCAACTGCGGTGAATCCCCCTCATAGACCGCGGCCGGTCCGCCGGAGAGAACCACAGCCGCGGGCATCTTTTCCCGTGCGACGTCCAGGCCCCTATCGTAGGGATGTATTTCGCAATACACCTTTGCCTCGCGAATACGGCGAGCAATGAGTTGCGTGTACTGGGAACCGAAATCCAGAATCAATACATAGGGAATAGCCTTCAACAGACAACCTCCTGGCCGAAATATCGTAGGAGCCGAGGGAGAAATTGATAGGAGAGTCCCGGTAGTACGGCTCCCCACCGTGGCCAACGGGCTTAGAGCAAGCGTCTCGACCCATATGTGAACGGCCCGTAATCGTAGGGGCGCAGCATGGAAGCCGTATCAGAACTCCCGCCGGGATTCTGGGGCGGT